>NZ_KN050725.1:0-58251 GCF_000745665.1 Burkholderia sp. WP42
AAGAAGCTGCCGGCCTTTCTGCGGGAAAGCCTGACCTACGATCGCGGATCGGAAATGACCTGTCATGTCGAGCTGGCTGAACGATTGAATCTGGATATCTGGTTCGCGGATCCCTACGCGCCTTGGCAACGAGGCAGCAACGAAAATACCAACGGCCTGCTGCGCCAGTTTCTACCCAAAGGAATGGACCTGTCAGGCGTGACCCAGATGCAGTTGAACGATATTGCCAAGCTGATGAACGGACGCCCTCGTCAAACCCTCAACTGGAAAACCCCCGAAGAGGCCATGGCGATGGAATTGGCTGCCACCGGGTTGGCTAAACGTTGCACTTGATTCTTGAGACCGCCCACCGATGAGGCTAGCCCAATCGTCTTAGTTGGAAAATATCAGCTCTTCAGGGCGGTCGGCAGGCGAATTCCGCCAGCGTTATCCACTGCAGCGCAGAGTGAGGGCGCGCCTTGTTATAGTACTCGCGCCAGACGTTGATTTGGCGTCTGGCGTCGCCCAGCGACAAGAACCAAGGTGCGTTGAGGCATTCTTCGCGACAGCGTCTATTGAGGGGTTCATTCTTCGCACTGTCGGTCGACTTGTCGGGACGAGAGACGTCTATTTCCGCGCCATTCTGGTACGCCCATTGGTCGAGTGTCTACGAAATGAATTCGCTGCGATTGTCTGCCTTGATATAGCCTGGGCGCACGATGCAAAGCAGCAGTCTTCATGACCCAGTTCGCGCTGCTTTACCCGGAACGATTCAACATTGGAGTTTGAATCTCACACACACGGAATTCCGGATACCTCCCGTGGGAAAAGCTTCCCTCCGTCTCCGCCACAAGCGTTGACAAAGCCCCGCAAGTTCTCGGACTTGCGGGGCTTTTTCCTTCGGTTGTCACCTTTATACCGTCGCACCCCTCAATCCCCCTCGACTTCCCCCAAGCTCCCGCGCTAAATAGCGATATAGCCTCGCGCCCCTCAGCCGGAGTCCCGCCCCGCATGCATTCCGTCCTCACGCTTCTTTCGCATCGCCCCGTCGACGGGCTCGTCGCCAACCACGCCGATTATGCGCACAGCCACGGCTACCGCCACGCGGTCGTCGACAGCGCGCACATCTACGGCGAGCGTCAACAAGTGCTTCACAAGTACCACGCGATCATCGCGCAGCTCGCGGCGATGGAGCCGCAGGCATTGCTTCTCGTGCTCGACCCATTCTCCGTCGTACTGGCCCGGCACGCACTGCCGGAGATCGCCGACGGCTACGACGCGATCGTCACCACCCAGACGCCGACGTCGCCATTACCCGCGCCCAGCGGCATGATCTTCCGCAACGTCCCCGACGTTCGCGAGCGCTTGCGGCGTCTTACGGTCGAACTCGGCAAGTGGGCGATGCATCTGCCCGAGCGGCAGAACGAATGCGAAGCGACGCTGCTCGCCGAACACTTCCCGCCGTTGCCGTTCGATCAGCCGCTGTCGAACCGCCATTACGCATCGGCCCAGACCGTGTGGCGCGACGGCCATGCAATCGACGTGGTCGTGAGCGCGCGTCCGCTCGTCGCGCATCAGGCGCCCGAATGGCGGCAGATCGACGGCGTATGGGCGCCGACGCCCGACTACGACTTCCGCTACGTGCTCGCGCTCGTCGACGATGCGGCGCGCGTGCTGCACGGCGAACAGCCGCACGCGATGGCCGACTGGCGCGCCGCGCAACAGCGCACGCGCGAGCCGGTGCGGCATCTGAATCCGCAGGCGCGCATTGCATTCGTGAGCCTGCATACGTCGCACATCGCCGGCTACGGCGATCTGCACGAAGAGAACTTCGTTCGCTATTGCACGCGACACGGCTACGCGTACCACGCCTATCGCGAGCCGCCGTCGTTCCTGCCGCCCGGCGTCGACGCGAACTGGGCCAAGCTGCATCTGATTCGCGAACACCTGCCGCAGCACGACTTCGTGTTCTGGGTCGATGCCGACATCCTCGCGATCGACCAGCGTCAGCCGGTCGACGGCGTGATCGACGGCCGCGATTTCGTGATCGGCACCGATCACACGGCCTGGGCGATCAACTCCTGCATGATCGGCGTGCGCAACGTCGCGCCGATGCATGAACTGGTCGGCCGCATATGCGCCCGCATCGAGAGCTTCGACGACCGCTCGTCGGTATACGCGAGCGGCGGCGACCAGCAGGCGATCTACGTTGAACTGCTGGCGGCCGGCATGATCGATGCGCGCTACATCGTCGATGCGACGTCGCTCGCCTCGTCGCCGGTCTATGCGACGCGCGACAGCCGCTTCGTCCATTTCCCCGCGCAGCACAATCACTATCGCGCGGTGTCGATGCAAGTGTGGGACCGGCTGAGCCGCGAGCGCTGACACGACGCGCGGCCGCCGATGCCGCGCGTTGAAGCCAAAACGAAAGGGTGCCTGTAAGGATCGAGCGGCGCTCCGACCTCGCGCGCTGCGGCTCGTCGTTGCATGCACAGCAGCATGCTTCCGGAAAAAAATGCGACGGCGCGCGCCCTCCGGCACGCCAGGTGCCCGTTCAATACGAAAAATTACGCATAAAAATCAGCGGTCTATCGGGCGAACGGAATTTCATGTTCTGTTGCGCTGCAAAAAATAATTAATCGCCTTATGCTGGTTAACCCGATAGCGCTTGAGCGGCATCAATCTTTGTTCTGATTCCGCTTTACATTTTGCCAACATTGTCGATCCACGAAATCTATCTGTCGATTTGATTTCGTTCCTTCGTCGCGTCTGTTCCCGATGCAGCGCGCGACCCACCCAGGGCCTGTTGACATGCATGAGTTCCCCTTTCTGAGCCTGGCGATCTGGGCTCCGATCCTGTTCGGCGCGTGTTTGCTGCGCGCCGGTTCCGACGATCGCGTACATCGCATCAGAGTGATCGCGCTCGTCGGCGCGCTTGCCGGCCTGGCCGCGGTCGTGCCGCTCGTCGCCGGTTTCGACGCGCATTCGGCCGCGATGCAGTTCACCGAATCGCGCGACTGGCTGGCCGCTTTCCACGCCGGCTGGCGCGTGGGCATCGACGGTGCGTCGCTGTGGCTCGTCGTGTTGACGGCGTTCACGACGCCCGTCGTCGTGATCGCCTCGTGGGAGTCCGTCACGGTGCGCGTCGCGCAGTATTACGCGTCGTTCCTGATCCTCTCCGGGCTGATGGTCGGCGTGTTCGTCGCGCAGGACGGGCTGCTGTTCTTCATCTTCTTCGAAGCGACGCTGATCCCGCTGTATCTGCTGATCGGCACGTGGGGCGGCGAGCGTCGCGTCTACGCCGCGGTGAAGTTCTTCTTCATGTCGTTCGCCGGTTCGCTGTTGCTGCTGATGGCGATGCTGTACCTGTCAGCGAAGTCGCATACGTTCGACATGAACGCATGGCGCACGCTGCAGCTCGGCTTCACGCCGCAGCTGCTCGTGTTCCTCGGCTTCTTCGCCGCGTTCGCGGTCAAGGTGCCGATGTGGCCGGTTCACACGTGGCTGAGCGACGTCTACAAGGACGGCCCGACCGGCGCCGCGCTGATGCTCGCGATGCTCAAGCTCGGCGGCTACGGCTTCCTGCGCTTCGCGCTGCCGATCACGCCGGACGCGAGCCACTTCTTCGCGCCGGCCGTGATCGCGCTGTCGCTGTTCGCGATCGTCTACGCAAGCCTGATCGCGCTGGCGCAGACCGATCTCGGCAAGCTGCTCGCGTATTCGACGGTCGCGCACATGGGCATCGTCACGCTCGGGCTGTTCCTGTTCAACCGCATCGGCGTCGAAGGCGCGATCGTGCAGCTGGTGTCGTACGGCTTCGTCGCGGGCGCGATGCTGCTGTGCGTGAGCGTGCTGGTCGATCGCACGAAGCAGCGCGAGATCGCCGCGTACGGCGGCGTGGCCGGCGTGATGCCGCGCTTCGCGACCTTCTCGATGCTGTTCGCGATGGCGAACATCGGCCTGCCGGGCACCTCGGGCTTCGTCGGCGAGTTCATGGTCATCATGGGCGCGATCCGCATGAACTTCTGGATCGGCGCGATCGCGGCGCTGACGCTGATCCTCAGCGCGTCGTACACGCTGTGGATGGTCAAGCGCGTGATCTTCGGCAAGGTCGCGAGCCCGCGCATCGCGAAGCTCGCCGACCTCGGCCGGCGCGAGGTCGTGCTGTTCGCGTCGCTCGCGCTGATCGTGCTGATGGTCGGCGTCGATCCGAAGCCGTTTACCGACGCGATCGACCCGACGGTCGGGCGGCTGATCGAAGACGCGAGCCATTCGAAGCTGCCTGCCGGCGACGACGCCGCGCCGGCACGACCCGCCTACATGGCCGCCGCGCACGGCTGACCGGAGGAGGCCGCGCGCAGCGGCCGCCTCGTCAGACGAATGCGATGGTTGCGCGCACATCCAGTGGCGCGGCGCTTGTCGCGCCGGCTTCCGGCGCGCGGCCGGCTGCGTGAAATTGCCCCGCGACAATGTGTCTCACATCGGATTTTGCAATGATGATTTGTCGTACATCAAGGTTTTTGCTTGCGTCCGGGCGACGTATGATGCGGCCACTTTCGTGGATCGAATGCGCATCGGGCATACGCAAACGGTTTCAATGACTCTCGGGCTGTGTGATGAAAAGAAGAGCTTCAAGAGGCTGGGCGGCGCTGATGTCAATCGGCGCGGCACTGAGCCTGTCAGGCTGTAATTTTGACGTACTTAATCCGAAAGGAAGCGTCGGCGCTGCCGAAAAGGCGCTGATCGCGACGTCGACATGGGCGATGCTGATCGTCGTCGTGCCGGTGATCCTGCTCACGCTGTACTTCGCGTGGCGTTATCGCGCGTCGAACCGCAACGCGACCTATGCGCCGCACTGGTCGCACTCGACCGCGATCGAAGTCGTGATCTGGACGGTCCCGACGCTGATCATCCTGTTCCTCGGCGTGCTCACGTGGAACACCACGCACGAACTCGACCCGTACAAGCCGCTCGAATCGGCGGTCAAGCCGATCGACGTCGAAGTCGTCGCGCTCGACTGGAAGTGGCTGTTCATCTATCCGGAGCTCGGCATCGCGTCGGTGAACCAGCTGGCGATTCCGGTCGGCACGCCGGTGAACTTCCGCATCACGTCGGACTCGGTGATGAATTCGTTCTTCATCCCGCAGCTCGGCGGCCAGGTGTACGCGATGGCCGGCATGCAGACGCGCCTGCATCTGATCGCCGACGAAGCCGGCGACTACGCGGGCACGTCGGCCAACTTCAGCGGCCGCGGCTTCTCCGACATGAAGTTCCGCACGCTCGCCGAGCCGCGCGAGCAGTTCGACGCGTGGGTGCAGAAGGTGAAGGCTTCGCCCGACCGGCTCGACGCCACCGTGTACGGCACGGTCGCGCAGCCGAGCGAGAAGGCGCCGGTGCGCTACTTCTCGTCGGTCGATCCGAAGCTGTTCCACAACATCATCGCGAAATACAACGATGGCCACGTCCTCGACCTGAAGGACGCCGCCTGCGGCACGAAGGGGTAACGCATGTTCGGCAAACTCACACTATCGGCGATCCCGTTCGATCAGCCCATCATCATGGGAGCCGGCGGCTTCATGGGGCTCGTCGTGCTGGGCATTCTCGCCGGCCTCACGATCACCGGCCGCTGGAAGTGGCTGTGGACGGAATGGTTGACGACGGTCGACCACAAGCGACTCGGCGTGATGTACATCATCGTCGCGCTGATCATGCTGCTGCGCGGCTTCGCCGACGCGATCATGATGCGTCTGCAGCTCGCGCTCGCGTACAACTCGCCCGGCTACCTGCCGCCGCATCACTATGACCAGGTCTTCACCGCCCACGGCGTGATCATGATCTTCTTCATGGCGATGGTGTTCATGGTCGGTCTGATGAACCTGATCGTGCCGCTGCAGATCGGCGCGCGCGACGTCGCGTTCCCGTTCATCAACTCGCTGTCGTTCTGGATGACGGCGGTCAGCGCGATCCTGATCAACGTGTCGCTCGTGATCGGCGAATTCGCGCAGACGGGCTGGCTCGCGTATCCGCCGTTGTCGGAGCTGCAGTTCAGTCCGGGGGTAGGGGTCGACTACTACCTGTGGGCGCTGCAGATCTCGGGCGTCGGCACGCTGCTGACCGGCGTGAACTTCTTCGTGACGATCCTGAAGATGCGCGCACCGGGCATGTCGCTGATGAAGATGCCGGTGTTCACGTGGACGGCGCTCTGCACCAACGTGCTGATCATGGCGTCGTTCCCGATCCTGACCGCGACGCTCGCGCTGCTCGGCCTCGACCGTTACCTCGGCATGCACTTCTTCACGAACGAAGCCGGCGGCAACGCGATGCTGTACCTGAACCTGATCTGGGCGTGGGGCCATCCGGAGGTGTACATCCTGATCCTGCCCGCGTTCGGCATCTTCTCGGAAGTCATCGCGACGTTCTCGAAGAAGCCGCTGTTCGGCTACAAGACGATGGTCTACGCGTCGTGCGCGATCATGGTGCTGTCGTTCCTCGTGTGGCTGCATCACTTCTTCACGATGGGTTCCGGTGCGAACGTGAACGCGTTCTTCGGGATCATGACGATGATCATCGCGATCCCGACCGGCGTGAAGGTGTTCAACTGGCTGTTCACGATGTATCGCGGCCGGATCGAATTCACGACGCCGGTGCTGTGGACGATCGGCTTCATGGTGACGTTCACGCTCGGCGGGATGACCGGTGTGATGATGGCGATCCCGGGCGCCGACTTCGTGCTGCACAACAGCCTGTTCCTGATCGCGCACTTCCATAACGTGATCATCGGCGGCGTGGTGTTCGGCTATCTCGCTGGCTTCAACTACTGGTTCCCGAAGGCGTTCGGCTTCAAGCTGAACGAGAAGCTCGGCAAGGCGGCGTTCTGGTTCTGGCAGATCGGCTTCTACGTCGCGTTCGTGCCGCTGTACGTGCTCGGCTTCATGGGCATGACGCGTCGTCTGAACCACTACGACAACCCGGCATGGCATCCGTGGCTGCTGGTCGCCGCGTTCGGCGCCGTGCTGATCGCGATCGGCATCGCGTGCCAGCTGCTGCAGCTCGTCGTCAGTATCCGCAACCGCAACCTGCCGGCCTATCGCGACACGACGGGCGACCCGTGGGGCGGCCGTACGCTGGAATGGGCGACCTCGTCGCCGCCGGCCGACTACAACTTCGCGGTGCTTCCGCAGGTGCGCACGCTCGACGCGTATGCCGACATGAAGGCGCGCGGCGACGCCCGGCCGAACCCGGCAGCGATCCGCGACATCCACATGCCGTCGAATACCTGCGCGGGCCTGGTGATCGCGATCTTCAGCCTGGTGCTCGGTTTCGCGCTGGTGTGGCACATCTGGTGGATGGCGATCGGCGGGCTGATCGGGATCGTCGCGACGCTGGTGATCTACAGCTCGCGCAATAACGACGGCTACTACATCCCGGCATCGAAGGTGCGCAAGATCGAAGAGAAGCAACCGGCGGCGCGCGTGTCGACGCGTGTCGACGTGGAACTGGAGGCCAACTGATGCTGCAGAAAACCTTGAGCGCAACCTTGCTCGAGCACGACGACCATCCGCCGTCGCACTCGGTGTTCGGCTTCTGGCTGTACCTGATGACGGACTGCGTTATCTTCGCGGCGCTGTTCGCGACCTTCGCGGTGCTGGGCAACCAGACCGCGGGCGGTCCGACCGCGAAGGACCTGTTCGACATCCCGGGCGTCGCGGTGGAAACCGCCGCGCTGCTGCTGTCGAGCATCACGTACGGCTTCGCGATGCTGGCCGGCTACAAGCAGCGGCGCGGTGCGCTGCTCGGGTGGCTCGCGGTCACGTTCGTGCTCGGCGCCGCGTTTCTCGCGATGGAGCTGCGCGAGTTCTCGCACCTGATCGCGGACGGCGCGGGCCCGCAGCGTAGCGCGTTCCTGTCGGCGTTCTTCACGCTGGTCGGCACGCACGGGCTGCACGTAACCGCCGGCCTGTTGTGGATGATCGTGCTGGCCGGACAGATCGTGCTGCGCGGCGGCGATCTGACCGATCGCGATCTGCGGCGCCTGACGTGCCTGAGCCTCTTCTGGCACTTCCTGGACATCGTCTGGATCTGCGTGTTTTCCTTTGTCTATCTCGCGAGCGTGATCTAAATGGCTCATTCGCATTCGTCTCAAATGGAAGAAGGGCACGGCAGCGTTGGCGGCTATTTCGCCGGTTTCATCCTGTCGGTGCTGCTGACGGCCGCGTCGTTCGGCCTCGTGTTGGGCGGCGTGCTGTCGCCGCATGCGTCGCTGATCGCGCTGGCCGCGCTCGCGTTCGTGCAGATCGTCGTGCACCTCGTGTACTTCCTGCACATGAACGGCTCGTCGGGCCAGCGCTGGAACGTGATGGCGTTCAGCTATACGGTGCTGACCGCGGCGATCCTGATCGTCGGCACGTTGTGGGTGATGCACAACGTCAGCATGAACATGATGTCGCGTTGAGCGACGGCGCGCCGCAGCGGATCTGCTGCGGCGCGCATCTCATGTAAGGAAGGGCGGCACGCGAGTGCCGCCTTTTTTCATTCGGCGCGTGCAGTTCGCGCGGAACTCGGCGGCGAGGCGGCGCTTCGCGTTGTCCAGGCCCGCCGGGGAGTAGGGGCTCGCGTATGCGGGCCAGCCGGCCGGCGCAAATACTGGCGTCAATTGTTACGAGACGTTAGCTCGCATGTGCGGCTGCGATGCCGCGAATCAGTTCTTACAAAGTGGAAATATGCGGTGAGGCGGCTTGTCGCTATAGTCGAATCACACATCACACGACTCGAAGAGGATCCATGAAGACTTTGCGTGTTGCCTCGCTCTTGACCGGTATGACGGCCTTGCTCGTGTCGGGCGCAGCAATGGCGGGAGTCAACGTCGGTATCAACGTCGGCGTGCCGGCGCCGGTCTACGTCGCTCCGGCGCCGGTGTACGCGCCGCCTCCTCCGCCGCCGGTCGTCTACCAGCCGGCACCGGTCTACGCACCGGCGCCTGTTTATGCGCCCGCGCCGGCCATCGTGATCGGCTGGCATGGCGACCGTTACTGGGATGGCCGCCGCTACTGGGGCCGCGACGAGTGGTATCGCCATCATGGCCGCGGCTGGGATCGCGGGCATGGGCACTGGGACAACGGGCGCCACAACGGCTGGCGGTGATTGGTTGAGGTGCGCCGAGTCGCTCGAGCGGCGCGAGCAGGTCGGGCGTCCGAGCACCGGAGCACCGACTGGCCGGGCACCCAAGCACCCGAACGTCGCGCTCCCAACGGCCGCGCGGCCGAGCGCCCCAAGCGCTCCAACGACACGCCCGCCCACCCGACGAACCGCCCATCGGCACACCCGCCCACGGGCGGTTTTTCTTTGCCCGTGCGGACGTGCGCGCAGTTCCAGCCAAGCGTCGCCACGCCGCACGCAGGCCGCCATCTGGCTCGATGTCGACTTGAATGGGTAGAATCGACCCCGTTCCATCCCTCAATCGACCGACAGGGCCTCTATGACGAAGGGTTCGCGCCACGCTGCCGCCGCGTCCATCCGCTGCGGCGTCGCGCACGTGCTGCGCACGGCCGGCCGCAGCGCGGCCGTATGGGCAATACAGGCGGTGCTGGCCGCGACGGCCGCGCACGCCGCCTATGCGATCGCACAGTATGGCGAGCCGAAATATCCGCCGGGCTTCAAGCACTTCGACTATGTGAACGCCGACGCGCCGAAGGGCGGCACGCTCGTGCTCGCGAACCCGAACCGGCTGACCTCGTTCGACAAGTTCAATCCGTTCACGATGCGCGGCAACTCGGCGCCCGGCATCGACATGCTGTTCGAAAGCCTCGCGACCGGCAGCATGGACGAGCCGTCGTCCGCGTACGGGCTGCTCGCCGACGACATCGACATCGCCGCCGATCGCCGCTCGGTCACGTTCCACCTGAACCCGCGCGCGCGCTTCTCGAACGGCGATGCGGTCACCGCCGACGACGTCAAGTTCTCGTTCGACACGCTGAAGAGCAAGCAGGCCGCGCCGCAATTCGCCGCGTATTTCGCCGAGATCACGAAGGCGGTCGTGGTCGATCGCGCGACCGTGCGCTTCGAGTTTCGCAGCGCGAATCGCGAGTTGCCGCTGATCGCCGGCGGCGTGCCGGTGTTCTCCCGCAAGTGGGGCTTGCGCGCCGACGGTTCGCGCATCCCGTTCGACCAGCTCGCGTTCGAGCAGCCGATCGGCAGCGGCCCGTATCTGATCGAGCGCTACGACAACGGCCGCACGATCACGTACCGGCGCAATCCCGCGTACTGGGGCGCCGACCTGCCGGTGCGGGTCGGCACCGACAACTTCGAGCACATCGTCTACAAGCTGTACGGCGACGGCGTCGCGCGGCTGGAGGCCTTCAAGGCCGGCGAGTACGACGTGCTCGTCGAATACATCGCACGCAACTGGGCGCGCCGCGACGTCGGCAAGCGCTTCGACAGCGGCGAGCTCGTCAAGCGCGAATTCCGCCAGCACAACGGCGCGGGGATGCAGGGCTTCTTCATGAACTTGCGCCGGCCGCTGTTTCGCGACGTGCGCGTGCGTGAGGCGCTCGACCTCGCGTTCGACTTCGAATGGCTGAACCGCCAGTTGTTCTACGGCGCCTACACGCGGCTCGACAGCTATTTCGCCGACACCGACCTGCAGGCGACCGGCACGCCGGGCGCGGGCGAGCTGAAGCTGCTCGAGCCGCTGCGCGCGCAGCTCGACCCGGCCGTGTTCGGCCCGATGGTCACGCAGCCGAGCACGAATCCGCCCGGTTCGCTGCGCGCGAATCTGCTGAAGGCGCGCACGCTCCTCGCGCAAGCCGGCTGGACCTATCGCGACGGCGCGCTGCGCAATGCGCGGGGCGAGCCGTTCAGGTTCGAGATCCTCGACGATTCGGGTGCCGCGATGGAAGGCATCGTGACCGCGTATCAGCGCAACCTCGCGAAGCTCGGCATCGACGCACGCTTTCGCACGGCCGACTACGCGCTGCTGCAAAAGCGGCTCGACGCGTTCGATTACGACATGACGACGGTGCGCCTGCCCGGCGTGCAGGTGCCGGGCGCCGAACAGTATTCGCGCTACGCGAGCAAGTTCGCCGACGAACCGGGCTCCGACAACCTGATCGGGCTGAAGTCGCCGGCCGTCGACGCATTGCTGCATGCGCTCGGCACCGCGCAGACGCGCGACGAGCTGCTCGACGCGACTCACGCGCTCGACCGCGTGCTGATGCACGGCTATTACGCGGTGCCGCAGTGGTACAGCACCACCCACCGCATCGCGTACAAGCGCTCGCTCGGCTACCCGCAGACGCTGCCGCTGTACTATTCCGCCGAGGGCTGGGTCGTGTCGACGTGGTGGGCGAAGCCCGACCACTGAAGCCTGCCTGCCGTTCGTTCAACCCAGCCTATCGATCACGAGTCGCCGCCCTATGTGGAGCTACATCCTCAAACGTCTGCTGCTGATGATTCCGACGCTCGTCGGCGTGCTCACGCTCACCTTCGCCGTGATCCAGTTCGTGCCGGGCGGCCCGGTCGAACAGGCCGTGCAGGAATTGCGCAAGGGCGCCACGGGCGAGGGTGCGGTGCCGTTCGGCATGCGCGCGCATACCGGCGTCGACGCGCAGCAGCTCGCGCAGCTCAAGGCGCTGTACGGCTTCGACAAGCCGCCGCTCGAACGCTACTGGCTGATGCTCAAGCGCTTCGCGCGCTTCGATCTCGGCGACAGCTACTTCCGCCACCAGAGCGTCTGGTCGCTGATCGTGCAGAAGCTGCCGGTATCGATCAGCATCGGGCTGTGGACCTTCTTCCTCACGTATCTGATCTCGGTGCCGCTCGGCATCGCGAAGGCCGTGCGCAACGGCTCGCCGTTCGACGTCGCGACGAGCCTCGTCGTGCTGGTCGGCTATGCGATTCCCGGCTTCGTGCTCGGCGTGCTGCTGCTCGTGCTGTTCGGCGGCGGCTCGTTCTGGCAGCTGTTTCCGCTGCGCGGCCTCACGTCGGACAACTTCTCGCAGCTGTCGCTGCTCGGCAAGGTGCTCGACTATCTGTGGCACATCGCGCTGCCGATCACCGCATCGGTCGTCGGCAGCTTCGCGGTCATCACGATGCTCACGAAGAACGCGTTCCTCGACGAGATCCGCAAGCAGTACGTGCTCACGGCGCGCGCGAAGGGGCTCACCGAGCGCACGGTGCTGTGGAAGCACGTGTTCCGCAACGCGATGCTGCCGCTGATCGTCGGCTTTCCGGCCGCCTTCATCGGCGCGTTCTTCACCGGCAGCCTGCTGATCGAGACGCTGTTCTCGCTCGACGGCCTCGGGCTGCTGTCGTACGAATCGGTCGTGCGGCGCGACTATCCGGTCGTGCTCGGCACGCTGTACCTGTTCACGCTGATCGGGCTCGCGACCAAGCTCGTCTCCGACCTCTGCTACGTGTGGGTCGACCCGCGCATTCAATTCGAAAACCTGGAGCGCTGACATGAAACCGTCCGTTCGCACGCCGATCGCCGGCGCGCCTCTACGCCTGCCCGCGCGCGCCGGGCGAGGTGCGCGATGAGCCGGGCCATCGCGTCGTCCCGCATCGACGCCGCGCGGGCGCGCGTGTCGCCGTCGCCCGCGCGGCGTGTGTGGCAGCGCTTCCGCCAGCAACGGCTCGGCTACTGGAGCTTCGTGATCTTCGTCGTCGCATTCGCCGCGAGCCTCGCGGCGCCGCTGTGGTCCAACGACAAGCCGCTCGTCGTGCGCTACGACGGGCACACCTATTTCCCGATGTTCCATGCGTATCCGGAGACGACCTTCGGCGGCGACTTCCCGACGCCGGCCGATTATCTCGATCCGTACGTGCGCAAGCGCCTCGAAGCGCCGGGCAACTTCGCGATCTACCCGCCGAACCGCTATTACTACGACACGCTGAACTATTTCTCGAACGTGCCGAACCCCGCGCCGCCGTCGCGCGCGAACTGGCTCGGCACCGACGCGCAGGGCCGCGATCTGCTCGCGCGCCTCGTGTACGGGTTTCGCGTGTCGGTCGAGTTCGCGCTGATCCTCACCGCCATCGGCACGCTGCTCGGCATCGCCGCGGGCGCGGTGCAGGGCTTCTTCGGCGGCCGCATCGACATCGTCGGGCAGCGTCTGATCGAAATCTGGAGCTCGCTGCCGGAGCTGTATCTGCTGATCATCTTCGCGTCGATCTTCGAGCCGAGCTTCCTGCTGCTGATCGTGCTGCTGTCGCTGTTCGGCTGGATCGGCCTCGCCGACTACGTGCGTGCCGAATTCCTGCGCAACCGCACGCAGGACTACGTGCGCGCGGCCCGCGCGATGGGCCTCACGAACTGGCAGATCATCTGGCGCCACGTACTGCCGAACAGCATGACGCCGGTGATCACGTTCCTGCCGTTCCGGATGAGCGGGGCGATCCTCGCGCTCACGAGCCTCGATTTCCTCGGCCTCGGCGTGCCGCCGCCGACGCCGAGCCTCGGCGAACTGCTCGCGCAGGGCAAGGCCAATCTCGACGCGTGGTGGATCTCGCTGTCGACGTTCGGCGTGCTGGTCGCGACGCTGCTGTTGCTGACCTTCATGGGCGACGCACTGCGCAATGCGCTCGACACGCGGATCGCCGACTCGGTGCGCGCCGCAGGAGGCCAGCGATGAGCGCCATCGACGCCTCGCAGCCGGGCGAACCGCTGCTGTCGCTCGAGCATCTGCACGTGCGCTTCGGCGACACGGTGGCCGTCGAAGACGTGACGCTCGCGATCGGTCGCGGCGAACGCGTCGCGCTGGTCGGCGAGTCGGGCTCGGGCAAGAGCGTGACCGCGCTGTCGATCCTGCGGCTGCTGCGTGATGCGGACGTGAGCGGCACCATCCGCTTCGCCGGGCAGGATCTCGCCGGCAAGAGCGAGCGCGAGATGCGCGGGCTGCGCGGCTCGGACATCGCGATGATCTTCCAGGAGCCGATGACGGCGCTCAATCCGCTGTACACGGTCGGCGCGCAGATCGCCGAGACGATCGTGCTGCACGACGGCGTGACGGCCGGCGAAGCGCGCAAGCGCACGATCGCGCTGCTCGCCCGCACCGGCATCGCGGAGCCCGAGAAGCGCGTCGACAGCTACCCGCACGAGCTGTCGGGCGGCCAGCGGCAGCGCGCGATGATCGCGATGGCGCTCGCCTGCCGGCCGCGCCTGCTGCTGGCCGACGAGCCGACCACCGCGCTCGACGTGACGATCCGCGCGCAGATCGTCGACCTGCTGCTCGAACTGCAGCGCGACGAGGCGGAAAAGCGCGGGATGGCGATCCTGCTGATCACGCACGATCTGAACCTCGTGCGGCGCTTCGCCGAGCGGGTCGCCGTAATGGAGCACGGCAGGCTGGTCGAGAGCGGGCCGGTGGAGCGGATCTTCGCGCAGCCCGAGCATCCGTATACGCAGCGGCTGCTGAACAGCCGGCCGCAGCGCACGGTCGCGCCGGTGCTGCCGATCGCGCCGGTCGTGCTCGACGCGCGCCACGTCAGCGTGCAGTTCGCGCGCAAGCGGCCGGGGCTGGCCGGCTGGTTCGGGACGCTGCCGGTGACGGCGGTGGATGACGTGTCCGTGTCGGTGCGGCAGGGCGAGACGCTCGGGATCGTCGGCGAATCCGGCTCCGGAAAGTCGACGCTCGCGATGGCGCTGCTCGGGCTGCAACGGACGGTGGCCGGCGAGATCGAGTTCCAGGGGCGCGCGCTGTCGACCTATCGCGGCCGCGAACAGACCGCGCTGCGCTCGAACATGCAGGTCGTCTTTCAGGATCCATTCAGTTCGCTGTCGCCGCGTCAGACGATCGAGCGGATCGTCGGGGAGGGGCTCGAGTTGCATCGCCCGGAACTGAGCGCGGACGCGCGCCGCGCGAAGTCGCTGACGGTGCTGCGCGAAGTCGGCCTCGACCGCACGGTGCTGCATCGCTATCCGCACGAGTTCTCCGGCGGCCAGCGGCAGCGGATCGCGATCGCACGCGCGCTCGTGCTCGAGCCGCGCATCCTGATCCTCGACGAGCCGACTTCCGCGCTCGACGTGTCGATCCAGCAGCAGGTGCTGAAGCTGCTCGCGAATTTGCAACAGAAATACAACCTGGGCTATGTATTCATCAGCCACGATCTGGAGGTGATCGGCGCGATGGCGCACCGCGTCGCGGTGATGCAGGGCGGGGCGGTCGTCGAGTCCGGCGACGTGGCGGATATCTTCACGAGACCGTCACATCCTTACACACAAAAGCTGTTGAAAGCCGTCTGGAAAGCGTGATAGCGGGTCCAATGGTCCAACCATCTCGATTGTATTTTTTAATTTGTTTTGACAAACGATTACGCGCTGGCTAGTATCGACCGAAATTTTCCGCCAATCAGCTGATTTTTAAGCAAATTCCATCGACCAATGCAGCATCGATCCCTGTCCCAGGCATGTGTGCGCACCGTCGCCGGGCTGTTCATCGGCGCCCTGATCGCAGCAGCTCCCGGCGCGTTCGCCGACGAAGTCAGCAGTTTCAATCAGAATGTCAGCAATTCGACTCAAATCGGGTCGACTTCCCTCCAGCAGACCTCTGCGCAGCCGGCTAGTGGCGGCGCGAAGTCGTTCCTGTCCGGCATGGCGGGCAAGGCGGGCGACGTCGTGGTCAGCGCGCTGAACATGATCGGCGTGCGCTATCGCTGGGGCGGCAATTCGCCGGACTCCGGCCTCGATTGCAGCGGCTTCGTGCGCTACGTGTTCCAGGATACGCTCGGCATGTCGCTGCCGCGTCGCGCGGAAGAAATGAGCCGCGTCGGCGAGAAGGTCAGCATGAGCAACCTGAAGCCGGGCGATCTCGTGTTCTTCAACACGATGCGCCGCACGTTCTCGCACGTCGGCATCTACATCGGCGACAACAAGTTCGTGCATTCGCCGTCGACCGGCAGCACCGTGCGCGTCGACGATCTCGACAGCGGCTACTGGGAAAAGCGTTTCACCGGCGCGCGCCGGCTCGAATCGACGTTTCCGATGAACGCCGAGGATCTGCGCCAGCGCGTGCGCGCCACGATCGGCGACGACGCCGCGAACGGCAGCAACTGATCCGTTCGTCAGGTCGAAAAAAACCCTGTCACCGAAAGGCGACAGGGTTTTTTGCTTTTGGGGCCGTGCGCGCTCATGCGGCCACGCCGCCGCGCGCGGCCGCGAGCTTGCGCTGCAGTTCGGGCATGATGCGCGCCACCGCTTCCTCGCCCGCGAGGATCGCCGCGTTGCGCTGATTGAAGTCGCTGCCGCCCATCGCGGCGAGATTCGGGCGGATCACGACGTCCGCATACTTGTCGAGCTCGTAGGTCTTGATCGTCTGGCCCATGATCGTGAAGGTCTGCAGCAGCATCTCGATCGGGTTGTCGGTCGCCGCGCCGTCCGGCCGCGACGAGATGTCCACCGCGATCACGAAGCTCGCGCCCATCTTGCGGGCGAACGACGCGGGCACCGGGCTCACGAGGCCGCCGTCGACGTATTCGCGGTTGCCGATCTTCACGGGCTCGAACACCGACGGCACGCTGCACGACGCGCGCACCGCGAGCCCCGTGTTGCCCTGCTGGAACAGGATCGGCTGACCGTTCTGCAGGTCGGTCGCGACGACGCCGAGCGGTTTGGCCATCTTCTCGATCGGCCGGTTGTTCAGCGTCTTGTTCAGGAAGTTCTGCAGCGCGATGCCCTGCAGCAGCCCGCGCGAGCGGAACGGCAGCGCCCAGTCGCTGATCGCGGCCTGATCCATGTCGAGCGCGATCTTGTTGATCTGCAGCCCGCTCATGCCCGACGCGTACAGCGCGCCGACCACCGAGCCCGCGCTGGTGCCGGCGACGAGGTCGATCGGGATGCCGCGCGCCTCGAGCGCCTTCAGCACGCCGATGTGCGAAAAACCGCGGGCGGCGCCGCCGCCGAGCGCGATGCCGATCTTCACGGGCTTCTGCGCGGTCGCGGCATTGTCGGGACGGGACTTCTCGCCGAACGACGTGCATGCGGCGAGAGTGGCGGACGCGCATGCGATCGTGAAGTGGCGGCGCGACAGGCGAGGGGACGACATCGAATGATTCTCCGGCGGCTGGGTGGCGGGCCTTGCGGCCCGCGGCGGCGATGGATTGCGAGCGGCCGCGCGGGGCAATCCGGGCGGCCGGCGCCGCGCCCGCGGGCGGTGGCGGCGCGCACATCATAAAGCAAGCGGTGCGCTTGGCGCGCAGACCGGCGCGAGTATAATTCCGGCTTCTTTCCCGTTCCGGGCGCGGCCGGCCCCGTCGTTGTGCGGTTTGCCGCCGTCGTCCCGCGTCGAATCATTCATGCGCCCCAGGCGTTCGAGTTACCGTTTATGACCCGTCCTGTCCGTACCCGCTTCGCACCGAGTCCAACCGGCTTCATCCACCTCGGCAACATCCGCTCCGCGCTCTATCCGTGGGCGTTCGCCCGCAAGATGAAGGGCACGTTCGTGCTGCGTATCGAGGATACCGACGTCGAGCGCTCGTCGCAGGAAGCCGTCGACGCGATCCTCGAAGGGATGCAATGGCTCGGCCTCGATTTCGACGAAGGTCCGATCTACCAGATGCAGCGCATGGATCGCTATCGCGAGGTGCTGGCGCAGATGCTCGAACAGGGCCTCGCTTACCCGTGCTACATGTCGGCCGAGGAGCTCGATGCGCTGCGCGAACGCCAGCGCGCGGCCGGCGAGAAGCCGCGCTATGACGGCACGTGGCGCCCGGAGCCTGGCAAGGTGCTGCCCGAGCCGCCGGCCGGCGTGAAGCCGGTGCTGCGCTTCCGCAACCCGCTGACCGGCACGGTCGTGTGGGACGACGCGGTGAAGGGGCGTGTCGAGATCTCGAACGAGGAGCTCGACGACCTCGTGATCGCGCGTCCGGACGGCACGCCGATCTACAACTTCTGCGTGGTCGTGGACGACATGGACATGAACATCACGCACGTGATCCGTGGCGACGACCATGTGAACAACACGCCGCGCCAGATCAACATCCTGCGCGCGCTCGGCGGCGAGCCGCCCGTCTACGCGCACCTGCCGACCGTGCTGAACGAGCAGGGCGAGAAGATGAGCAAGCGCCACGGCGCGATGAGCGTGATGGCGTATCGCGACGCGGGTTTCCTGCCGGAGGCCGTCGTCAACTATCTCGCGCGCCTCGGCTGGTCGCACGGCGACGCGGAAATCTTCTCGCGCGAACAGTTCGTCGAGTGGTTCGATCTCGAGCACCTGGGCAAGTCGCCCGCGCAGTACGACCACAGCAAGCTGAGCTGGCTGAACGCGCACTACATCAAGGAAGCCGACAACGCACGCCTCGCCGCGCTCGCGAAGCCGTTCCTCGACGCGCTCGGCATCGACGACGCGGCGATCGCGACCGGCCCCGCGCTCGACGCGGTGATCGGCCTGATGAAGGACCGCGCGACGACGGTCAAGGAAATCGCGGAAGGCGCTGCGATGTTCTATCGCGTCCCGGCGCCCGACGCCGATGCGCTCGCGCAGCACGTGACCGACGCGGTGCGCCCGGCGCTGGCCGATCTCGCAGCCGCGCTGAAGGCCGCCGACTGGACCAAGGAAGCGGTATCGGCAGCGTTGAAGGCGACGCTCGCGACGCACAAGCTGAAGATGCCGCAGCTTGCGATGCCGGTCCGGCTGCTGGTGGCGGGTACCACGCATACGCCGTCGATCGACGCGGTGCTCGTGCTGTTCGGCCGCGACGCGGTCGTATCGCGTATCGAGGCCGCGCTGGCTTGAGGTTGGGGCGGCGCGAGGCTGCCGTCCGGCGACGCGATGGCGGCTTCGCAAAAAATTTCGCGCCAATCGCAAAAAGGGTATTTACAAGTTCAAATTCGGTCCATATAATCTCATTTCTGTTCTGCAAGGGGGTATAGCTCAGCTGGGAGAGCGCTTGCATGGCATGCAAGAGGTCAGCGGTTCGATCCCGCTTACCTCCACCATCAGAACAAAACAAATTGATTTGCGAAGCGCTGGTAGTAATAAATGCTTCACAAAAAGATTTAAAGCAGTTAGAATTCCGGCCTTCGCTGTTGACGGTAAGTGAATAGCGAAAGTCAGACAGATCTGAAAAGATCATGTCCCCTTCGTCTAGAGGCCTAGGACATCACCCTTTCACGGTGAGTACAGGGGTTCGAATCCCCTAGGGGACGCCAGAATTTAGCGGCGTTTCGTAGAAGTGTCGCGAGGCTTGCAGGAACGTAACCGACGTCCTGCGGGTAACGGTGCAGAAAGTTGGAGCGGTAGTTCAGTCGGTTAGAATACCGGCCTGTCACGCCGGGGGTCGCGGGTTCGAGTCCCGTCCGCTCCGCCAGAACGAAGCCCGTTCAAGACGTATTTGAGCGGGCTTTTGTATTAAGGATGTAAGCAGTACGTTGTCCCCTTCGTCTAGAGGCCTAGGACATCACCCTTTCACGGTGAGTACAGGGGTTCGAATCCCCTAGGGGACGCCAGATTCAGCGGCGTTTCGTAGAAGTGTCGCAGCGCTTGCAGGGCGTGAACGAGGTCCTGCAGGTGGTGATGAAGAAAGCTGGAGCGGTAGTTCAGTTGGTTAGAATACCGGCCTGTCACGCCGGGGGTTGCGGGTTCGAGTCCCGTCCGCTCCGCCAGAACGAAGCCCGTTCAAAGAACGTATTTGAACGGGCTTTTTCGTTAAAGATGTAAGCAGTACGTTGTCCCCTTCGTCTAGAGGCCTAGGACATCACCCTTTCACGGTGAGTACAGGGGTTCGAATCCCCTAGGGGACGCCAGATTTCGGCGTCGTTCGAACAAACGATGCGCCGGCAGGAAGTAACCGACGCCTGCCAGGCAAGAAGCAAGACTGGAGCGGTAGTTCAGTCGGTTAGAATACCGGCCTGTCACGCCGGGGGTCGCGGGTTCGAGTCCCGTCCGCTCCGCCAGAAAATGAAGAAGCCCGCCTCGTGCGGGCTTTTTCATTTGCGTTTTCTTCTCGTGCCCGCATGCGGGCACGTGACTGCTGAGCGGAGGAAGCCGCCTGCGCGGCTTCCGGCGGGACGCGAAGGGTTGCGCGTGCACGCGCAACCGCGGCCTGCGGGATGTAGGCGAGTCCCGTCCGCTCCGCCAGAAAATGAGAAAGCCCGCCTCGTGCGGGCTTTTTCATTTGCGTTTTCTTCTCGTGCCCGCATGCGCGGGCGCCTTGATCCTCATCGCCGCTCCGAGAAATTCGCGATTGCATCCGCCGGCGACTGCGCTATCGTGGCGGAGTGCGATCTCGACCCAAGCGCGATGCTCGATCCGACCGACCTGCGACTGCTGTATCAGCTCCGACCTGCGGAGTCCGGCGATTTCCCGTTTGCCGAGGCGCTCACGCACGGCAACATGGGCGCCTATTACAAGCGCCATGGGCTCGTGTGGCGCAGCGACCTGTTCTACGCGAGCTGGCGCGAATCCGAGAACTTCATCCTGGAAGCCGACGGCGAGCGCATCGGCGTGCTGCGCGTGACCGAGGAGGGCGATTCGCTGCATATCCGCGACGTGCAGATCGCCGCCGGTCATCGAGGGCAGGGCGCCGGCACCTACATGCTCGACATGTCGCATCGCTGGGCACGCGCGCGCGGCCTGCACGAACTGCAGTTGCGCGTGTTCGTCGACAACCCGGCCGCCCGCCTTTATCAGCGCATGGGCTATCGCGTCACCGGGCCGCGCCCGGCGCAGCTCGGCTCGATCCGGCACATGGTACGCGCGGTCTGAGCGCACGCACCCGGCACACCGTGCGAGTTACCCGATCGTGTCGAGCGCACCGCGGCCGTCGGTGTCGTCCTCGTCATCATCTGCGGCCGGCACGCGGTCTTCCGTGCCGCGATGCTCGAAGCCGCGCAGCATGAACGCGCGCGGGCTTTCGCCGAATGCACGGCGGAACATCGCCGAAAACGCGCTCTGGCTCTGGTAGCCGAGCTCGCGCGCGACATGCGACAGCGCGCGCCCCTGGTTCAACAGCGGAATCGCCCGCGCGAGCAGCGCCTGCTGCCGCCACTGCGAAAAACTGACGCCTAGCTCCTGCTTGAACAGCCGCGAAATCGTGCGCGTGCTCGCGCCGACCTCGCTCGCCCAATGCTCGAGCGACTCCGCATGCGCCGGCTGCGCGAGCACCGACTCGCACAGCATGCGCAGCCGCTTTTCTTCCGGCATCGGCACCGCGAGCGGCAGCGGTTCGGCATGGCTCAGCTCGTCGAGCACGAGCCCGCACAAGAGCCGCTCGCGCGCGCTGCTCAGCGCGCGGGCATCGAGCGCGACGATCAGTTCGCGCAACAGGCCCGTGACCTCGACGACTCGGCATGCGTCGAGCCCGTCCGGCACGATCGATTCGTCGAGATAGACCGTGCGCAGGTACGCCTCCTCGACGATCACGACCTCGTGCGTCACGTGCGGCGGCACCCAGATCGCGCGCGACGGCGGCACCATCCAGGTCGTGCCGGTCGTGGCGACCCGCAGCACGCCGCGCGACGCATACGCGAGCTGCGCCCATGCATGCGTGTGCCGCGGAATCCGCCGGCCCGCGTCGACCTGCCGCGCGCGCACGCGCATCGGGTGCACGCGGGTCGGTGCGAATTCGGGCGGAATGTCGATGACGTCGTACGGGTTCGATGCGTCGGCTTGGGCGGGCGGATTCATGGGCGATTCGGTCGGCGCGGCTGCGATGCCGTTATTGTAGAAGGCGCCGCGCAGGCGCATGCGGCGGTTTTTCAGCTGATAATGACCGGCCCGAATGAACTTTGTATGGAGCTGCGCGCATTCCGTCCGGCGTAACGCACGCCGTCGCCGCGACGCCCCGGCGATACCAGAATCGAAGAGGAGAACCACGATGCGCCATGTATTCGTCTACGGCACGTTGCGAGCAGGCGAGGCCAACGACATCGGCCATGCGGCCGCGCGCCACGGCATCCCTGCGCCCACGCTCCTCGGAGCCGTCGCGCTGCCCGGCGAACTGTACGATTTCGGCACTTATCCAGGCATGGTGGCCGGTGCGGCCGGTCAGTCGCTCGTGTGGGGCGACGTGTACGCGGTCGACGAACTGTTGCTGCCCGTGCTCGACGAGATCGAACGCGTCTATCCCGGCGTCGACACGTTGTTCCGGCAGGAACCGGTGACCGTCGAACTCGGCGGCCGAGCCTATGCGTGCGTGTACTACCCGGTCGCCGCGCATGCGGCCGCCGACCGCCCGCGCATCGCGTCCGGCGACTGGGTCCAGCATCGCCGCGAGCGCGAAGCGGCCTGAGCCTGCGCGCCGCGCACGCGCACGCTCCCGCTCACGCGGCCAGCGAAAAAAAAGCGCCCCGCGGGGCGCCTGGTCCAGCCGGCCGCCGTGTCGCACGGCCGGCGGCGGCCTGGCGGCGTCGGCCGGATCCCGCAGGATCCGGCCGCGCGGTCAGATTTCCTCGTACAGCGGCAGCGTCAGGAATTCGGTGAAGCCTTCCGACGTCGACATCTGTTCGAAGATCGCCGCGGCCCGCTCGTACGGCTGAGTGTTGCCGCCGACCGAGCGCTTCACGTTTTCCAGCTCGGCCTTCGTGTATTCGCGCACGAGTTCGGCGGTCACCTTGCGGCCGTCGTCGAGCACGCCCTTCGGCGAGCGGATCCACTGCCACACCTGCGAACGCGAGATTTCCGCGGTGGCCGCGTCTTCCATCAGGTTGTGGATCGGCACGCAGCCGTTGCCGTCGAGCCACGCGCCGAGGTAGTGGATGCCGACGTTGATGTTGTTGCGCAGGCCGGCTTCGGTGATCGGTGCTTCCGGCTGGAAATCGAGCAGGTTGCGGCCTTCGATCTGCACGTCGTCGCGCTGCTTGCCGATCTGGTTCGGCTTGTCGCCGAGCACCTTGACGAATTCCTCCATCGCGATCGGCACCAGGCCCGGATGCGCGACCCAGCCACCGTCGTAGCCGTCGGTCGCGTCGCGCTGCTTGTCCGAGCGCACGCCGCCCATCGCCTTGTCGTTCGCTTCCGGATCGTTCTTGATCGGAATCAGCGCGCTCATCCCGCCGATCGCCGGCGCGTTGCGCTTGTGGCAGGTCTTCAGCAGCAGCAGCGCGTATGCGCGCATGAACGGCACCGTCATCGTGATCTTCGAGCGATCGGCCAGGCAGAAGTCGCGGTCATTCTTGAACTTCTTGATCGCCGAGAAGATGTAGTCCCAGCGGCCGGCGTTCAGGCCCGAGCTGTGTTCACGCAGTTCGTACAGGATCTCGTCCATCTCGAACGCGGCGAGGATCGTCTCGATCAGCACCGTCGCGCGGATCGTGCCGCGCGGGATGCCGACCGCTTCCTGCGCGGCGACGAAGATGTCGTTCCACAGGCGCGCCTCGAGATGGCTTTCCATCTTCGGCAGATAGAAGTATGGGCCCGAGCCGCGCGCAATCAGTTCCTTCGCGTTGTGGAACAGGTACAGCGCGAAATCGAAGATCCCGCCAGACACGCGCTGGCCGTCGACCGTCACGTGCTTTTCGTCGAGGTGCCAGCCGCGCGGACGCACGATCAGCGTCGCGACCTTGTCGTTCAGCTTGTAGGACTTGCCGTTCTGCTCGAGCGAGATCGTGCGGCGCACCGCGTCCTTCAGGTTGATCTGGCCGTCGATCTGGTTGGTCCAGCTCGGCGCGTTCGAATCCTCGAAGTCGGTCATGTACGAGTCCGCGCCCGAATTCAGCGCGTTGATGATCATCTTGCGCTCGACGGGACCGGTGATTTCGACACGGCGGCATTGAAGGTCGGCCGGCAGCGGCGCGACCTTCCAGTCGCCTTCGCGGATCGCCTTCGTATCGGCGAGGAAATCGGGGCGCTCGCCGGCGTCGAGGCGCTTCGTGCGCTCGACGCGCGCCTGCAGCAGCGCCTGGCGACGCGGCTCGAATGCGCGATGCAGCGCCGCGACGACGGCGAGCGCGTCGGGCGTCAGGATCGCTTCGTAGCCCGGCTTGATTTCGCCGGTGATCGCCATGCCTTGCGGCAGCGTGATCGGGGTGCTCATGAGTGTCATCTCCTTGGTCGGTCAGTTGCGGTTTCGGTGAAAGGGTGAGGCGGCAGCGCGGCGCGCGTCATGCGCCCGGGCCGGGGCGCGCGCGGTTGGCCGTTCTGCCGGACGAAGCCGGGGTGGCGAGGAATGCGAGCAGGTCGGCCATGCCACTGCCGGTGCCGTCGGGCGACACGCCGAGCTCGTCGGCGGGCGCGCCGGTGCGGTTCAGCCAGAACGTCGTGTAGCCGAACCAGGCGGCGCCCGCGACGTCCCACGCGTTCGACGACACGAACACGAGCTCGCGCGGCTGCGCGCCGAAGGCGGCGGTGCCGAGCGCGTACGCGAGCGGACTCGGCTTGTACGCGCGCACGGTGTCGGCGGACAGCACGCGATCGAACAGGCCGGCCATGCCGGCGCTCTTGATCGCGATGTCGAGCATGTCGGGGTTGCCGTTCGACAGGATCGCGAGCGCCGGGCGCGGTTCGAGCGCGCGCAACCGGCGCAGCGCGGGCACCGTGTCGGGATAGGTCGACAGGCATGCGTATTGGTCCATCAGCCGCTTTTCGGCCGCGCTGTTCAGCGCGAGGCCGAGCGCGCGTGCGGCGAAGCGCAGCGCGTCGAGCGTGATGTCTCGAAACGGGCGATAGCGCGCGCCGGCCGGATCGGCGAGCGTGCGCAACTGCGAATATTCGATCTGCTTGCGCCGCCACAGCTGCGACAGCCGGTCGCCGTGACCGGGAAACATCTGCTCGGCCGCGGCCACGACCGCATGCACGTCGAACAACGTGCCGAATGCGTCGAACAGGATGGCGGCGGGAGAGGAGAGTGTCGTTGTGGCCGACATAGCCTTGCGCTCCAGTTTCAGAGGTCGAATCGATTCTATTCGTGATCGCAGCTTCTAAAAAAGACGCGAATCATCACTTGATTTTTTACTTTCACATACATAATCTTGGTCGCTCAGACGAATTGAAGGGCGGCGGCGCCGTCGCCTGTTGCGAGTCATGGACCGGTTCAAGCAGATCGAAACGTTCGCCGCGGTCGCGGCGAAGGGCAGCCTGTCGGCGGCCGCGCACGCGGAGGGCGTCGCGCCGGCGATCATCGGCCGCCGCCTCGACGCGCTCGAGGAGCGGCTCGGCGTGAAGCTGCTGGTGCGCACTACACGCAAGCTCACGCTGACCTTCGAAGGCTCGGCGTTCCTCGAGGATTGCCAGCGGATCATCAACGACATGCAGAACGCCGAAGCCAGCGTGTCGGCGGGCGGCGTGAAGGCGAGCGGCCATCTGCGCATCTCCGCGCCGGCGGGCTTCGGGCGGCGTCACGTCGCGCCGCTCGTGCCGGAGTTCAGCGGCGCGCATCCGGACGTATCGGTCACGCTCGACCTGTCCGACCGGATGGTCGACCTCGTCAACGAAGGGTTCGATTGCGCGGTGCGGCTCGGCGAGCTGCCCGATTCGTCGCTGGTGTCGCTGAAACTGGGCGAGAACCGCCGCGTGTGCGTCGCGTCGCCCGCGTATCTCGCGCGCCGCGGCACGCCGGCGACGCTCGCCGAGCTCGCGCGCCACAACTGCCTGGCGCTTGCCGCCAACGCGAACCAGCAGCGCGGCTGGACGTTCCAGGAGGACGGCAAGGTCGTGTCGATCCGCGTGAGCGGCACGATGGAGTGCTCGGACGGCGCGGTGCTGCACGAATGGTGTCTCGCCGGCTACGGCCTCGCCTGGCGCTCGTGGTGGGAGGTCGGCGACGACGTCGCGGCCGGCCGTCTGGTCAGCGTGCTCGACGCGTTCGCGGCGCCGCCGATCGGCATCCATGCGGTGTTTCCGCAGCGCCGCCATTTGCCGTTGCGCGTGCGGCTCTTTCTCGACTATCTGAAGCACACGTACGAACGGCCGGGGTATTGGGGCGCATAGGGCGCATGGCATGCTGCCGCGTCGTCCCGCGCGTTTCCGATATGAGGGCGAACCCGCTGCCGGCGTCGGCAGCCAGGTTTCGCGCACTACAATCGAAGCTGGCGTGCGCGACGTTCCGCGGCGGCTTGGCTCGCGGACGCGGCGCGCGCGGTCCGACTGACGCAGGAGGGCGCGATGTTCCGGCACATCCTCGTTCCAACTGACGGCTCCGAGCTGTCGCAGAAGGCGATCGACGGCGCGATCGATCTCGCGCGTGCGGTCGGCGCGCGCGTCACCGCCTATGCGTGCCTGCCGCAGTACCCGTACTCGCCGTTTTCCGAGGTGATCATCGAGCCGCCGGCCGATTTCCGGGCCCGCAGCGAGCGCGAGGCGCGCGCGCATCTCGACGACGTGCAGGCCGCCGCGAAGGCGGCCGGCGTCGCATGCGACAGCTGGACGAGCGTGCATCCGTCGCCGTACCTCGGCATCATCGAGGCGGCCGAGCGCGGCGGCTGCGACGTGATCTTCATGGCGTCCCACGGACGTCGCGGGCTCGGCAGCCTGCTGATCGGCAGCGAAACGCAACGCGTGCTGACCCATACGAAAATTCCGGTGATCGTCTATCGGTAACGGCGGCGGCCTCGGCGCTACGGCCGTACGACCGTACGACCGTACGGCGGCGCCGAAAAAGGGCGCGCCGGACCAGGCCGGCGCGCGTCGTTGCAGGCGGCCGAAGCCGCGCGGCCGGTCGCGCGACTTTCGTCGCGCGCCTGCCGTCTCCTCCCTGATTGTTGTCCGGTGCGGTGCTGGCGCGCCTTATGCCACCTTCTTGCCGTCGAAGAACTGTTCGTCCTCGGTCGAGCCGTGCAGCGCGGTGGTCGACGCTTCGCGCTCGACCGTCTGCGTCACCGCGTCGAAGTAGCCGGTGCCGACCTCGCGCTGGTGCTTGACCGCGGTGAAGCCCTTGTCGGCCGCTTCGAACTCGGCCTGCTGCAGTTCGACGAACGCGCTCATCTGCGTGCGGGCATAGCCGTGCGCGAGGTTGAACATCGAGTAGTTCAGCGCGTGGAAGCCGGCCAGCGTGATGAACTGGAACTTGTAGCCCATCGCGCCGAGTTCCTTCTGGAACTTCGCGATCGTCGCGTCGTCGAGGTTCTTCTTCCAGTTGAACGACGGCGAGCAGTTGTACGACAGCATCTTGCCCGGGAACTGCTTGTGGATCGCCTCCGCGAACTTCTTCGCGTACTCGAGATCCGGCTTGCCCGTCTCGCACCACACGAGGTCCGCATACGGCGCATACGCGAGGCCGCGCGAGATCGCCTGCTCGAGGCCCGGCTTGGTGCGGAAAAAGCCTTCGACCGTGCGCTCGCCGGTGAGGAACGGCTTGTCGTTGTCGTCGATGTCGGAGGTGATGAGGTCCGCGGCTTCCGCGTCAGTGCGGGCGACCAGGACGGTCGGCGTGCCCATCACGTCGGCGGCGAGCCGTGCCGCCGACAGCTTCGCCACGGCCTCGCGCGTCGGCACGAGCACCTTGCCGCCCATGTGGCCGCACTTCTTCACCGACGCGAGCTGGTCCTCGAAGTGGACACCCGACGCGCCGGCCTCGATCATCGCCTTCATCAGCTCGAACGCGTTCAGCACGCCGCCGAAGCCGGCTTCCGCGTCCGCGACGATCGGCGCGAAGAAATCGACGTAGCCTTCGTCGCCGGGGTCCTTGCCTTCCGACCACTGGATCTGGTCGGCGCGCGTCAGCGTGTTGTTGATGCGCTTGACGACGAGCGGCACCGAGTTCGCCGGGTACAGCGACTGGTCCGGGTACATTTCACCGGCGACGTTCGCGTCGCCGGCCACCTGCCAGCCCGACAGGTAGATGGCCTTCAGCCCGGCCTTCACCTGCTGCATCGCCTGGTTGCCGGTGAGCGCGCCCAGCGCGTTGACGAACGGCTCCTCGTTGATGAGCCGCCAGAGCTTTTCCGCGCCGCGCTTCGCGAGCGTGTGCTCGACGGCGATCGAGCCGCGCAGGCGGACCACGTCGTCGGCCGTGTAGCCGCGCTTGATGCCCGTCCAGCGCGGATCGGTGTCCCACTGCTTCTGCAGTTCCAGTGCCTGTTGCTGTCGCGACATGATGTGCTCCTTGATACGGTGTATTGCCTGATGGTTCGAATCGGACGCTGATGATGCTGTTTCGCGAGACCGGTGAAGGTCGCGAAGTCTTGTATAAGAGTCTAGGCAAACCGCTGGAGCGGAAACAGAGGCTTTTCGGAACCCGCTGAAATTTTTTAATCGTTATGAATCAGTGGGATATGCGGAGCGTGTCGCATTGAGAAACGGGTTTTTCCATCACGCAACGGCGCGGGTTGTGCCACGCAGCATGATTTTTTACGACGCAAAAAAATTTCCCGCATCGTGAAATGTGGAGCGAGACGAAAAAAAACCGGCGCGGGTGCGCCGGTCTTGCCGATGGCTGGGGCGGCGGGGCCGCCCGGGGCGTGCTTACGACGCCGAGTTGCTGCGACGCGGGCCGCCGCTGCGCTGGCCGTCGCGGCGCGGACCGCCGTCGCGGCTGCCGCCCGGCTTGCCGCTCCAGCCGCCGCCGTTGCCGTTACCAGTGCCGCCGCCGTAGCTACGGCCATTGCCGCTGCCGTAGCCGCCGCCCGGCTTGCCGCCGAAACGGCGACCGCCGTTACCGCCGCCCGGACGGCCGCGACCGCCGCTGCCCGGCGTGCGGGTCGGTGCCTTGCGCGGCTCGAAGCCTTCGATCACGTTGACCGGCAGCGGCGAGCGCACGAAGCGCTCGATGCGCTTGAGCGCGCCTTGTTCCGCGTGGTGCACGAGGCTCACCGCGGTGCCCGAGCGACCGGCGCGGCCGGTGCGGCCGATACGGTGCACGTAGTCTTCCGCGAACTTCGGCAGGTCGTAGTTGAACACGTGCGTGATGCCGGGGATGTCGATGCCGCGGGCCGCGACGTCGGTCGCGACCAGCACGCGCACGCGACGCTCGCGCAGCGCACGGATTGTGCGGTTGCGCGCGCCCTGCGGCAGGTCGCCGTGCAGCGCGGCCGATTCGAAGCCGGCGTCGGCGAGGCGGCCGGCGAGCTGGTCGGCGTCGATCTTGGTCGCCGTGAAGATGATCGCCTGGTCGAGCGCGTCGTCGCGCAGCAGGTGATCGAGCAGGCGATCCTTGTGGTCGCGGTCGTCGACGTAGTGCACCGTTTGCGCGATGTTCGCGCGCGACTCGATCTTCGCGACGATCTCGATGCGCTCCGGGTTGTTCAGCAGACGGCTCGTCAGCGAACCGATCTTGCCGTCGAGCGTGGCCGAGAACAGCATCGTCTGGCGCGACGCGGGCGTCGCGGCGACGATCGTTTCGATGTCGTCGATGAAGCCCATGTCGAGCATGCGGTCGGCTTCGTCGAGCACGAGCATCTTCAGTTCCGACAGGTCGATGCGGCCGCGCTCGAGGTGGTCGAGCAGGCGGCCCGGCGTCGCGACGAGGATCTCGGGGTTCTTCGCGAGCAGCATCAGCTGCTGGCCGTAGGCCACGCCGCCGAGGATGCTGACCGTGCGCAGGCGACGCAGGTGCTTGCCGTAGGTCGTCGCGGCCGTGGTGACCTGCATCGCGAGTTCGCGGGTCGGCGTCAGCACGAGCAGGCTCGGACGAGCGACCGGTTGCGGGCGGCGCGCACGGCGGTCGCCCTGGTTCGGTTCACGCGGCGCGCGCGGTTGCTGCGCCTGCGATTTCTGGAGCTGCGCGAAGCGTTCGATCGCGGGCAGCATGAAGGCGGCCGTTTTGCCCGAACCGGTCGGGCTCGATACCAGTAGATCCCGGCCGGCGATACCGGCCGGAATCGCGCGCTGCTGCACCGGCGTCGGCTTGGCGTAGCCGGCTGCCTCCAGCGCGGAGACGATCTCCGGCGACAGCCCGAGCGACGCGAAAGTCGGCTCGTCCGACGCCGGTTCGACTGCGGCCGGTGCGGCGGCGTCGAGACCGAGCGCCTGGTCGGCGATCGCGTTGAGCGGGCTGGTATTGATGCTCGAAGTCATAACAATCCTTGAAACACAGTGGGTGAAACGTCGGCGCCAATCGCGCATACCCAAGTCGTCGGATTCAGCGAGCAAATCGGGAAACGGGTGCAATCCGCCGAACCGTCGGCGGATGAGGCATTAGAAGCTGTTTTGGGTGCGGCGCGCTTCTGGAGCGGGGCCGCCAGCCTGATACGTGACGACCGCGAGGGTCGAAGCAGGAGGGGACAGGTTCTAAACCGGATTGGAGCTTAACGCTACGAGGCGTCGTGCCGGAACGGCTTACGAGCCGAGCGCGGGAGGTGACGCAGCCAGCATTATAAGGATATTTGCTGCGCTGCGCCACTGATTTGAGCAGTGCTTGCGGCGGGCGGGCCCGATCAGGACGCCGTGCCGTTCTTCAGCGATTCGACCAGCTCGACGTATTGCTGCTTCGCCGCGTCCTGCGACGTGCCTTTCAGCGCTTCCCACGCGTCGTACTTGTACTTGCCGACGATGTCGGTGAAGCCCGGCTTGTCGCCGTGCGCGTCGCCGTCGGTCGCCTGCTTGAACAGCGCGTACAGACGCAGCAGCGTCAGGTTGCCCGGGCGCTCGGTCAGTTGCTTGACGTCGATCTGGGCCTGGTCGAATTGGGCGGTGAGGTCGCTCATCGCGTGTCTCCGTAAATAGTTCAGTAAGGGTTTCAGGTCCGGCCGATCTTAACAAGCGCCGCGCCGCGCGGGGTCGAGCGATCCTTCCAAACCGCCCGCGGCGCGCCGCGAGCGCCGCGATCATCGCCGAACGCCCGTCGGAGCGGGGCGCCGCATTACAATGTCGGCCATGACGCAAACAGTGCTCCTCGCCATCGATACGTCGACCGAATACTGCTCGGTCGCGCTGCTGCGCTCGGCTCCGGCCGACGCCGCCGTTTCCTCCCCGCAAACCTGGGTCCGCCACGAGCTGACGGGCGCCGTGTCCAGCACCCGCGTGCTGCCGGCCGTCCAGGAGCTTTTCGCCGAATCGGGCCTCGCGCTCGCCGATTGCGATGCGATCGCGTTCGGCGCGGGCCCCGGCTCGTTCACCGGCCTGCGTACCGCGACCGGCATCACGCAGGGTCTCGCGTTCGGCCGCGGGCTGCCGGTCGTGCCGGTCGGCACGCTGCTCGTGTGCGCCGAGCACGCGCGGCTGCGCGCGCCGGGCACGACGCGCGTGCTGGCCGCGCTCGATGCGCGGATGGACGAGGCGTACTGGGCCGATTTCGCGTGGGACGAGCGTGCGGGCGACTGGCAGACGCTGCATCCGGCGGCGCTCGATGCGCCGGGCGCAGTCGGCGTGCCCGATGCGCCGTTCACGCTCGCGGGCAACGCCGCCGCCGCGTTCGGTGCGCAATTGCCGGCTGCCGCACGGGCCGCCGTGATCGACGGCGAAGCGCTGCCGCATGCGCTGGCGCTCGCGCATGTCGCGCTGCGCGCGTTCCGCGCCGGCCGGACGGTGCCGGCCGAGCATGCCGCGCCCGAATACGTGCGCGACAAGGTCGCGCAGACCACCGCCGAACGCATGGCCGCGCGCGCCGCGCAGGCAGGCGGAGCGAAGCCATGACGGGTGTGTTGCTCAGCGATCGCTACCTGTCGCCGATGACCGATGCCGATCTCGACGAAGTCGTCGCGATCGAGCAGGTCGCGTACGAATTCCCGTGGAGCCGCGGCAACTTCGAGGATTCGCTGCGCAACGGCTATTTCGGCGTGTGCCTGCGGCACGTGACCGGCGCGCTCGTCGGCTATTGCGTGCTGATGCCGGTGATCGACGAGATGCATCTGTTGAATCTGTGCGTCGCGCCGGCCGTTCAGCAATCGGGCGCCGGCCTCGCGCTGCTGCGCGAAGCGGTGCGCATCGCGCGCGCGGAACGGCTCGACGGCGTGTTGCTCGAGGTGCGGCCGTCCAATGCGCGCGCGATCCATCTGTACGAGCGCTTCGGCTTTGCGACGATCGGCCGGCGCAAGAACTACTATCCGGCGAAGCATCGCAGCCGCGAGGACGCGATCGTGATGCGTCTGACGCTGAACAAGGACGAGGGGGACGCGCATGGCGTGGGCTGAAGCAGCGCTCGAGGAAATGGGTCTCGCGCAGATCTGGGTGCGGCGCGGGCAGGGGAGGCAGGGCAGTGCGGCGGGTGATGCGGTGGCGGGCGCGATGGATGATGCGGTGGCTGCAACGACCGCAACGACCGCGACCGCCGTGCCGGCCGACGTCGCTGAGGCCGCGGCCTCGCCAGCGCAACGCACGACGCGATCGGCACAGCCGGCCCAGCCCGTGCAAGCGCGCGAGGATGCGACGCGCGTCGGCACAGCCATGCCGAGAGCCGAATCGGACCGTCCCGCCCACGCCGCCGCCGCGGCCGACCATGCATCGATGCCCGCTACATCGCCCGCTCCCGCGAGCGACATGCCGCTCGCCGCCGAGGACGATTTCGCCTGGTTCGACGCGACGCCGCCCGGCGATCCGCTGCCGCCGGCCGAGATGCGCGCCGACGTCGCGCCGGTCGCGACGCTCGACTGGGACGCGCTCGCCGCGCGCGTGGCCGGCTGCACGAGCTGCCGCCTGTGCGAGAAGCGCACGCAGACGGTGTTCGGGGTCGGCGATCGCGAAGCGGACTGGATGCTGATCGGCGAGGCGCCGGGCGAGAACGAGGACAAGCAGGGCGAGCCGTTCGTCGGCCAGGCCGGCAAGCTGCTCGACAACATGCTGCAGTCGCTCACGCTCGCGCGCGGCACGAACGTCTACATCGCGAACGTGATCAAGTGCCGCCCGCCCGGCAACCGCAATCCGGAGCCGGACGAGGTGGCGCGCTGCGAGCCGTATCTGCAGCGCCAGGTGGCGCTCGTGAAGCCGAAGCTGATCGTCGCGCTCGGCCGCTTCGCCGCGCAGACGCTGCTGAAGACGGACGCGAGCATCGCATCGCTGCGCGGCCGCGTGCACACCTACGAAGGCGTGCCGGTGATCGTCACCTACCATCCGGCCTACCTGCTGCGCAGCCTGCAGGACAAGTCGAAGGCATGGGCCGACCTGTGCCTCGCGCGCGATACGTTCCGGCAGTCGGCGGCGACCGACGCGAGCGGGCCGGCCGGCCGATGACGCACGACGCGGCGTTCGCATTCGTCGATACGCTGCGCGATGCCGCGGTACGCGATCTGGGCTGGCTCCTCGCGAGCCCGAGCCTGCTGACGGCGGCGCCCGGTGCGCCGCTCGCGCATCCCTGGTCGGATGCGATCGAGCGCGTGGCCGTCGAAGCATGGCTCGCCGCGCTCGACGCCGCGCCGCAGCCGCTGCACCGCGCGCTCGACGGCGTGCGCCCGGTGCGGCTCGGCCGCTATGCCGAATGCCTGCTCGAATATTTCCTCACGCATGGGCCGTCGTTGCGGCTCGTCGCCGCGAACCTGCCGCTGCGCAGCAACGGCAAGACGCTCGGCGAAGTCGACTTTCTCGTCGACGCACCGGACGGGCAGCGCCTGCACTGGGAACTCGCGGTCAAATGCTATCTGTGCGCGCCGGTCGCCGGCGCGGCATCGCTCGCCGATTTCGTCGGCCCGAACCTCGCCGACCGTCTCGATCGCAAGCGCAGCCGGCTGCTCGAGCACCAACTGCGGCTCGGCGATCGGCACGGCTTCGCGCTGCTCGGCTACGGCGCGCCGTCCGACGCGCAGATGTTCGTCAAGGGCTGGCTGTTCTATCCGTACGGCGTGCCACTGCCGCCGGTGTCCGCCGAAATCGCCGACGATCATCCGCGCGGCTTCTGGCTCACGCACGCGCAATGGCCGGCATGGGCGGCCGCGCAACCCGACGGCGCGGCATGGAGCGTGCTGCCGCGGCTCGCGTGGCTCGCGCCGCGCCGGCTCGCGCCGGATGCCGCGCCCGAAGCGCTGGCGGATACGTCCGGCGTGCCGTCCGCGCTCACCGCGCGCCAGGCGCCCGCGCTGATCGGCGTCTATCGGCAGCGTAACGATCGCCTCTGGCGCGAGACGGCGCGCGGCTTCATCGTGCCCGACGACTGGCCGGCGCGCGCTGTCGCGTTCGCCGCGCCGGACCGCTGACGCACGCTCGGCCGGCGCTCACCACCACCGATGGAAGTGATGCACCGGGCCGACGCCGCGACCGACGTCGAGCCGGCCGCTCGCGGCGATCGCGCCGGTCAGGTAGGTCTTCGCGTCGCGTACCGCGCTGTCGAGGTCGGGCCGTTGCGGCAGCAATGCGGCGATCGCCGACGCGAGCGTGCAACCGGTGCCGTGCGTGTTGCTGAGCGGCACGCGCGCGCCGTCGAGCCGCACCGCGTGCGCGGCGTCGACGAGCCAGTCGGGGCTCACGGCCGCATCGGGCAGGTGACCGCCTTTCATCAGCACCGCGCGCGCGCCGGTCTGCAGCAGCGCGCGGCCTTGCCGGACCATGTCGTCCTCGGTCGTCGCGTGCGCATCGCCGAGCAGCGCGGCCGCTTCGGGCAGGTTCGGCGTAACGACGGTTGCGAGCGGCAGCAGCGCGCGGCGCAGCGCATCGACCGCGTCGGGCGCGAGCAGCGCGTGCGCGCTCTTCGAGATCATCACCGTGTCGAGTACGACGAACCGCGGCGCGTAACGCCGCAGCGCCTCGGCCACCGCATGCACGATCGACGCGTTCGCGAGCATGCCGATCTTCACCGCGTCGATCCGGATGTCGTCGAACACCGCATCGAGCTGCGCGGTGACGAACGCGGCGTCGGGCGCATGCACGCCGGTCACGCCGCGCGTGTTCTGCGCGGTCAGCGCGGTGATCGCGCTCGCGCCGTACGCGCCGAGTGCGGAGAAGGTCTTCAGATCGGCCTGGATGCCCGCGCCGCCGCCCGAATCGGAACCGGCGATCGTCAGGACGTTGGGTATCGGGTGCGTCATGATGGCAACGCGCCGGTTCGACGACCGGCGCGGATGGACTGGAGCGGAAGGAACGGCAAGTGTAGCGTCAGTGCCGCGATTCGCCGATCAGCGCGACCGAGTCGAATTGACGCTGATTCGCCTGATGGCGGCGCATCACGAGCCACATCGTCAGGCAGACGAACGTGCCGAACAGCACGATCACGATGCCGACCGGCACGTCGAGCCAGACCAGCACCGCATACAGGCACAGCATCACGAGCACCGACAGGTTCTCGTTGAAGTTCTGCACCGCGATCGAGTGGCCGGCCGACAGCAGCACGTGGCCGCGATGCTGCAGCAGCGCGTTCATCGGAACGACGAAGTAGCCGGACAGCGCGCCGACGGCGATCAGGAAAAGGTAGGCGACGATCAGGTAGACCGGCAGGCGCAGATGGCCGATATGCACGGCCCAGTGCGCCGGGAACAGGTTGCGCGTATAGAACGCCATCAGCATCACGGCGATGCCCATCATGATGCCGACCGGCAGCACGGTGAGCGACTTCTTCAGCGGGATCCGCGCGGCAGCGGCGATCGCGCCGCCCGCAACGCCGATCGCGACGACCGCCTGCAGGATCGCGCCTTCCGACAGCGACATGTTCAGCGAAACCTCGGCCCACTTCAGCACGATGAACTGCAGCGTCGCGCCCGCGCCCCAGAACAGCGTCGTGACCGCGAGCGAGATCTGGCCGAGCTTGTCGCGCCAGAGCACCATGAAACAGTCGGCGAAGTCGGTGAGCAGCTTGACCGGGCCGCGCTCCTGCTTCGGGTAGCGGGCGCCGGTATCGGGAATGCGCAGATTGAACAGCGCGGCGACCACGTAGATCATCATGATGATCGCCATCGCGGCTTCGGCCGGCGTGGCGATCCACGCAGGCGTGTGCGCGATCACGTGCACCGCGATGTGCGGGCTGATCAGCGCGCCGCCGAGCACGGTGCCGAGAATGATCGAGCTGACCGTCGTGCCTTCGATCCAGCCGTTCGCGGCCACCAAGCGGTCGGCCGGCAGCAGCTCGGTCAGAATCCCGTATTTGGCCGGCGAGTACGCGGCGGCGCCGAACCCGACGATCCCGTACGCGAACAGCGGATGGGCGCCGACCAGCATGATCAGGCAGCCGAGGACCTTGATCGTGTTCGTGATGAACATCACGCGACCCTTCGGGCGCGAGTCGGCGAATGCGCCGACGTACGCGGCCAGCACCACATAGGACAACACGAAGAACAGCTTGAGCAGCGGTGTCATCCAGTTGGGCGCGTGGAGGTCTTTCAGCAGGGCGATGGCGGCGATGAGAAGCGCATTGTCGGCCAGCGACGAGAAAAACTGCGCGGCCATGATGGTGTAAAAACCTTTTTTCATCTGATGCGATGCTTTCGTCGCTGCGGCAGGGCCGCGTAGGCCGCCTGGTATGCGATCGGCTTATTCCGTTCGAAATGGGTTGTGCGCAGGGCTTTATAACACGAAAATACGGCAGTTCGGACTAGCAAGATCCCCCGATCGTTCCGCAAAGTGTCGGCTTCGGTGCTCAAAAGGCGCGGTAAGCTGCTGATTTGCAAGCGTCTTTACGTAAATTTCCCATGCCGCGCCCGATCTCCGCCACCATCCATACCGCCGCTCTCGCGAACAATCTCTCCGTCGTGCGTCGCTTTGCCGGTCCGTCCAAGGTCTGGGCGGTCGTCAAGGCCAATGCGTACGGCCACGGTCTCGCGCGCGTGTTTCCCGGCCTGCGCGGCACCGACGGCTTCGGCCTGCTCGATCTCGACGAAGCGGTGAAGCTGCGCGAGCTCGGCTGGGCCGGCCCGATCCTGTTGCTCGAGGGGTTCTTCCGCTCGACCGACATCGACGTGATCGACCGCTACAGCCTCACGACCACCGTCCACAACGACGAGCAGATGCGGATGCTCGAGACGGCGCGGCTGTCGAAGCCCGTCAACGTGCAGCTCAAGATGAACAGCGGGATGAACCGGCTCGGCTACCAGCCGGAAAAATACCGCGCCGCATGGGAGCGTGCGCGCGCGTGCCCGGCGATCGGCCAGATCACGCTGATGACGCATTTTTCGGATGCCGACACCGAGCGCGGCGTCGCCGAGCAGCTCGCGACGTTCGAGCGCGGCGCGGAAAACATCGCCGGCGCGCGCAGCCTCGCGAATTCGGCCGCCGTGCTGTGGCATCCGGACACGCACTTCGACTGGGTGCGGCCGGGGATCGTGCTGTACGGCGCATCGCCGTCGGGGCTGTCGGCCGACATCGCCGACACGGGCCTGCAGCCGACGATGACGCTCACGTCCGAGCTGATCGCCGTCCAGACGATCGCGAAGGGGCAGGCGATCGGCTATGGGTCGACGTTCTCGGCGCCGGCCCGGATGCGCATCGGCGTCGTCGCGTGCGGTTACGCGGACGGCTATCCGCGCGTCGCGCCCGAAGGCACGCCGGTGATCGTCGACGGGGTCCGCACGCGGATCGTCGGCCGCGTGTCGATGGACATGATCACCGTCGACCTGACCCCGTGCCCGCAGGCCGGCGTCGGCGCGCGCGTCGAGCTGTGGGGCAACACGCTGCCGATCGACGACGTCGCGCGCCATTGCGGAACCATCGGCTATGAATTGATGTGTGCGGTCGCGCCTCGCGTACCGGTGCGGGCGGAATAAGGGCGACGCGTGGCGAAACAGAAAACCGTCTACGTCTGCAGCGAGTGCGGCGGACAAACCCCGAAATGGCAGGGCCAGTGCCCGTCGTGCCATGCCTGGAACACGCTCGTCGAGTCGGTCGCGGAATCGCCGGCCGCCCATCGGTTCCAGTCGCTCGCGAAACGCGCGCCGGTGCAGCGCCTGGCCGACATCGAGGCAGCCGACGTGCCGCGTTTCTCGACTGGCATCGGCGAATTCGACCGCGTGCTGGGCGGCGGCCTGGTGCCCGGCGGCGTGGTGCTGATCGGCGGCGATCCGGGCATCGGCAAGTCGACGCTGTTGCTGCAGTCGCTCGCCGACATCGCGAGCGAGCGGCGCGCGCTGTATATCAGCGGCGAGGAGTCGGCCGCGCAGATCGCGTTGCGCGCGCAGCGGCTCGCGCTGCTCGACGGCGGCGCGCCGGTGGCCGAGTTGAAGCTGCTCGCCGAGATCCAGCTCGAGAAGATCCAGGCCGCGATCGACACCGAACGGCCCGACGTGGCCGTCGTCGACTCGATCCAGACGGTGTACTCGGAGGCGCTGACTTCCGCGCCCGGGTCGGTCGCGCAGGTGCGCGAGTGCGCGGCGCAGCTCACGCGCATCGCGAAGCAGTCGGGCACCGCGATCATCATGGTCGGCCACGTGACGAAGGAGGGCAATCTCGCGGGCCCGCGCGTGCTCGAGCACATCGTCGACACGGTGCTGTACTTCGAAGGTGACACCCATTCGTCGTTCCGGCTCGTGCGCGCGTTCAAGAACCGCTTCGGCGCGGTCAACGAGCTCGGCGTGTTCGCGATGACCGAGCGCGGGCTGCGCGGCGTCGCGAATCCGTCGGCGCTGTTCCTGTCGCAGCATGAGCAGGTCGTGCCCGGCTCCTGCGTGCTGGTCACGCAGGAGGGGACGCGCCCGCTGCTCGTCGAAATCCAGGCGCTCGTCGATACGGCGCACGTGCCGAATCCGCGCCGGCTCGCGGTCGGCCTCGAGCAGAACCGGCTCGCGATGCTGCTCGCGGTGCTGCACCGGCACGCGGGCATCGCGTGCTTCGACCAGGACGTGTTCCTGAATGCGGTGGGCGGCGTGAAGATCACCGAGCCGGCCGCCGACCTCGCGGTGCTGCTGGCGATCCATTCGTCGATGCGCAACAAGGCGTTGCCGAAGGGGCTGATCGTGTTCGGCGAAGTGGGGCTCGCGGGCGAGATCCGGCCGTCGCCGCGCGGCCAGGAGCGGCTGCGCGAGGCCGCGAAGCTCGGTTTCACGGCCGCGCTGATTCCGAAGGCGAATGCGCCGAAGCAGCCGATCGAAGGGCTGAACGTGATGGCCGTCGAGCGCATCGAGCAGGCGATCGACCGCGTGCGCGAACTCGAATGAGGCGGTGCGGCCGGCGTCGCGCAGACGGTCGGCCGCGTAACGTGCTGTAAACGATATGTAGGCAGTTGTAACCCGCCGGACATCGCTTTTCCCTATCCTTTGCCCGATTGTCGAACCGCGCAATGCGAAGGGAACCTATGTTGAAACCGTATAGGGAAGCGCCGAGCGGACGCCTTTACCAGCTGCGCGGCTGCCGCGTGTCGGAGCCGATCGTCCAGCCGTGGGGCGGCGGATGCCGGATCGTCGAGTGGATCGACGACGAAGGACGCCTCGCGCGCCGCGTCGTGTCCGAGGACGTGACGGAAGCGGAAGTCGCCGCGGCGATTCGCCGGCCGATCGAAGGGCGGCGTCACCTGATGGGCGACGACGAGCAGTTGCCGCGCGATACGCTGCCGCGGCGTTGAGCGGCGGTGCGATCGGGGCAGGTCGGTGCATCGACGTCGGACGCGGTATGGGCAAAGAGGCCGGGCAGATGCCCGGCCTCTTTGCATTCGGGCCGGTAAACCGGCACGTCCGTCGACGTGCGGCGCGCCGCCGCCGCGCGGCTGCCGTGGACGCGCTCGCGACGGCGTCCGGCCGGCGTTGCAGTTCAGCGTTGCCGTTCAGCCGATCTGCTCGAGCTCTTCCTGCACCGCGAGCCACTCCGCCTCGACGGCTTCGAGGCGCGTCGTGACTTCGCCGAGCGTGCGGATCGCGTCGGTCAGCTCCGTCTTGCGGGCGGCCTCGTAGCTCGCCGGATCGGCGACGAACGCATCGAGCCGCGCCTTTTCCGCATGCAGCGTTTCCATTTGCTTTTCGAGCTTCGAGATGCGGTTCTGCAGCGGCTTCTTCAGCTGCGACAGGCGCTGACGCTCCTCGGCGGCCTGGCGCTTCTGATCCTTGCGATTGACGCCGGGCTCCGTAGCGGACGCCGCGCTGTCGGCCTTCGCGGCCGCGCGTTGCTCGGCCGCGTGCTGCAGCAGCCAGTCGCGGTAATCGTCGAGGTCGCCGTCGAACGGCTGCAGCCGGTGCTTCGCGACGAGCATGAACTGGTCGGTCGTCGCGCGCAGCAGATGGCGGTCGTGCGACACGAGGATCAGCGTGCCTTCGAACTGCGCGAGCGCCATCGTCAGCGCGTGACGCGTTTCGAGATCGAGGTGGTTGGTCGGCTCGTCGAGCAGCAGCAGATTCGGCTTTTGCCAGATGATCAGCGCGAGCGCGAGCCGCGCCTTCTCGCCGCCCGAGAACGGGCCGACCGCGCTCGTCGCCATGTCGCCCGAGAAATTGAAGCCGCCGAGGAAGTCGCGCAACTCCTGCTCGCGCGTGTCGGGCGCGAGCCGTGCGAGATGCGCGAGCGGCGAATCGTCTTCGCGCAGCGTTTCCAGCTGATGCTGCGCGAAATAGCCGATCGTCAGCCCCTTGCCTTCGCGCACGTGGCCGGACAGCGGCGCGAGCGTGCCGGCCAGCGTCTTGATCAGCGTCGACTTGCCCTGGCCGTTCGCGCCGAGCAGGCCGATGCGCTGGCCGTTCTGGATCGACAGCGTGACGCGCTCGACGATCGGAATTTCCGCACCGTCGTCGGCATGGTAGCCGCAGCGGACGTCTTCCATCACGAGCATCGGGTTCGGCGCCGCGTCGGGCGTGCGGAACTCGAACGTGAACGGCGACGCGATGTGCGCGGGCGCGATCAGCTCCATCTTCTCGAGCGCCTTCATCCGGCTTTGCGCCTGCTTCGCCTTGGTGGCCTTCGCCTTGAAGCGGTCCACGAAGCTCTGCAGATGCTCGATCGTCTTCTGCTGCTTCTCGTAGGCGCTTTGCTGCAGCGCCAGCTGCTGCGCGCGCAGCACTTCGAACTGCGAGTAGTTGCCGCCGTAGCGCTTCACCTGGCGATTCTCCAGATGCAGCGTGACGTTGCAGATCGAATCGAGGAATTCGCGGTCGTGCGAGATCACGACCAGCGTGCCGGCGTAGCGGTGCAGCCAGTCTTCGAGCCAGACGATCGCGTCGAGGTCGAGGTGGTTGGTCGGCTCGTCGAGCAGCAGCAGGTCGGAACGGCACATCAGCGCCTGCGCGAGGTTCAGCCGCATGCGCCAGCCGCCCGAGAAGCTGGCGACCGATTCGCGCGTCTGCGCGAGCGTGAAGCCCAGGCCGAGCAGCAGCGCTTCGGCGCGCGCCGGCGCCGTATAGCCGTCGGCGTCGGCGAATGCCGCGTGCGCGTCGGCCTCGGCTGCGCCGTCATGCGCGGCCGAGGCCGCGGCGATGCGCGCCTCGATCTCGCGCAGCGCGGTGTCGCCGTCGAGCGTGTAGTCGAGCGCCGAGCGGTCGACGGCCGGCGTTTCCTGCGACACGTGGGCGATGCGCCACGACGGCGGCATCGCGAAATCGCCTCCGTCGGAATGCAGCTCGCCGCGCAGCACCGCGAACAGCGTCGATTTGCCGGCGCCGTTCGCGCCGATCAGGCCGGCTTTCTCGCCGGGATTGAGCACGAACGAGGCCGACTCGAACAGCGGCTTGGTGCCGCGCGCAAGGCTGAACTGATTGAAACGGATCACGGCGGGAATGGCTGACGAAAACCGCTATTCTAGACTGCGCGCGCGCCGTGCCGGAGATCGTCCGTTCGGCCAGTGCCGCAACGGCGCGATTTCGCCTAGACTCCACGTCGGTCCGGTTTCATATAAGGAGTGCCCGATGTCCACCCTGTATTCGTTCAGCGCAGAGACGCTCGCCGGTGAGCCGGTGTCGCTCGACGCGTATCGCGGCAAGGTCCTGCTGATCGTCAACACCGCGAGCGAGTGCGGTTTCACGCCGCAGTACGCGGGCCTGCAGAAGCTGTACGACCGATACGCGGCGCGCGGCTTCTTCGTGCTCGGCTTTCCGTGCAACCAGTTCGGCAAGCAGGAGCCGGGCGATGCGACGCAGATCGGCGCGTTCTGCGAGCGCAACTACGGCGTCACGTTCCCGATGTTCGCGAAGATCGACGTGAAGGGCGACCACGCGCATCCGCTGTACCGCTACCTGACTGACGAGGCGCCCGGCATCCTGGGCCTGAAGGCGATCAAATGGAACTTCACGAAGTTTCTGATCGGTCGCGACGGGCGCATCGTCAAGCGCTACGCGCCGTCGACGAAGCCCGAGGAGATCGCCGCGGATATCGACAAGCTGCTGTGATGGTGGGCTGAGCGAGTTCGTGTCGAGCGAGGCGGTAAGGCGGCACCGCACGAGCGGCGCGAATGCATGCGGGCCGCGCCGCGTGGCGGCCCATACGGCCGGCTACAGAATCGGCGCGAACAGGCGGGCGACGTGCATCGCGATGCGCCGCCATGCAGGCGAGCGCCGATACTCGGTGGCGTCGACCTCGTCCGCCAGCGCGAAGTCGGCATCGAGCATCGTCGCGACGTCCGCTGCGAACGCCGCGTCGACGGTCAGCACCATGATCTCGAAGTTGAGCCGGAACGAACGGTTGTCGAGGTTCGCGCTGCCGACCGCGGCCGCGACGCGATCGATCAGCACGACCTTCTGGTGGAGGAAGCCGCTGCGGTAGCGGAACACCTTGACGCCGGCGTCGACGAGGTCGCGCGCATAGAGCTTCGACGCCTCGAACACGACGTAGTGATCGCGCCGGCTCGGTATCAGGATGCGCACGTCGACGCCGCGCATCACCGCGAGCTTCAGCGCGGCGAGCACCGCTTCGTCGGGCACGAGATACGGCGTCGTGATCCACACCCGTTCGCGCGCGGCGTTGATCGCCTCGACGAAGAACAGCGAGCCGGTTTCCTGTTTGTCGGCCGGCCCCATCGGCACGGCCAGGCAGTGCATCGTGTCGCCGGGCAGGGCGGCCGGCGGCGCGGCGAGCGCCGGCAGCGTCTGCGTGGCCCAGTGCCAGTCTTCGGCGAACACGTACTGGATGCTCGCGACCACCGGCCCGCGGATCTCGATATGGGTATCGCGCCACGGCGACAGGCGCGGGTTCGCGCCGAGATATTCGACGCCGACGTTGTGGCCGCCGACGAACGCGCGGTCGCCGTCGACGACGACGATCTTGCGATGGTTGCGGAAGTTCAGCTGGAAGCGGTTGACGAACTTGCGGCGGGTCGCGAACGGATGCACGTCGACGCCGCCGCGGCGCAGCGTGTCGACGTAGTTGCGCGGCAGATCGAAGCTGCCGATGCTGTCGTACAGCAGATAGCAGCGCACGCCGGCTGCGGCGCGCGCGAGCAGTGCATCGCTGAGCATCCGGCCGAGCGCGTCGTCGCGCACGATGAAGAACTGGACGATCACGTAGTCGCGCGCGGCGTCGATCGCCGCGAGGATCGCCGCGAAGGTCGCATCGCCGTTGACCAGCGTGCGCACGGTGTTGCCGCCGACGAACGGCATCCCGCCGAGACGCGTGAGCGCGAGCACGGCGGCCGGGCCGATCGCCGCGGCTGCCGGCCCGTCGGCGCCGTGCGCATCGAGCCACGGTGCGCGCTGCGTATGCGTGCGCAGCGCCCGCAACTCCTGGCGGCGCGCGTCGACGTAGCCGGAGAACTTGCTGCGGCCGAGGAACAGATAGGGGACCAGCGTGAGGTACGGCATCGCGACGAGCGACACGGCCCACGCGACCGCGCCTTGCGACGTGCGCGTGTTCATGATCGCGTGGCACGCCGCGACGATCCCGAGCACATGGATGGCCAGGAGCAGGGTGCCGAGGTGAAGCCAGTCATGAAGCCAGTCGAAGGTCATAGGCGCGTGGCGGACGGCTGGAGTCGTGCGGCGCGACGGCCGCTTACGCGCATCTTACCGAACCGTGCGGGGCGGCGGGGCACCGCATCGCACGGTTCGCGTCCGGCATGCGCGGGGCGTTCAGCCCTTGCGCGGCAGGTCCGACGCCTGGATCAGGAACACCGCGTCGTCGCCGGCGCTGGTCGGCAGCCACGTGAGCTCCAGGCCGCCGAACGCCGCTTCGACGTTCTCGCGCTCGTTGCCGATCTCGACGACGAGCACGCCGTCGTCGTGCAGCCACCGGTGCGCTTCGCCGACGATCCGCCGCACGATGTCCATGCCGTCGTCGCCGCCGGCGAGCGCCATCTCGGGCTCGTGGCGGTATTCGGGCGGCAGCGCCGCCATCGACGCCGCATTCACGTACGGCGGGTTCGTCAGGATCACGTCGTAGCGCCCGTCGGGCTCGGCGCGGAATGCGGGCAGCGGCGCGTAGAGGTCGCCGCGATGCAGCGTGATGCGGTCGTCGAGCCCGTAGTCGCGCACGTTGATGCGCGCGACTTCGAGCGCGTCGTCGGACAAGTCCACCGCGTCGATGTCCGCATTCGGAAACGCGCTCGCCGCGAGGATCGCGAGGCAGCCCGAGCCGGTGCACAGCTCCAGCACGGCGCCGACCTGCTCCGGATCGGCCACGTACGGCTGCAGCCCGTCGTCGAGCAGCTCGCCGATGAACGAGCGCGGCACGATCACGCGCTCGTCGACGTAGAAGCGGTGGCCGTGCATCCACGCTTCATGGGTCAGGTACGCGGCCGGCACGCGGTCCGCCGCGCGCCGTTCGATCACGGCGAGCACGGCCGCGATTTCGTCGGGTAGCAGGCGCGCGTCGAGGAACGGTTCGAGCGTGTCGAGCGGCAGGTCGAGCGTGTGCAGTACGAGGTAGGCGGCTTCGTCGTAAGCGTTGTCCGAGCCGTGGCCGAACGCGAGCTTCGCTTTCGAGAAGCGCGTGACCGCGTAGCGCAGCAGGTCGCGAACGGTTGCAAAAGGTGTCGTCATGCGAGGCTCCGTCAGGCGATCAGTTGTTCGAGCACGCGGCGGTACACGTTTTTCAGCGGGTCGACGAAGCGCAGCTCGATGTGCTCGTCGATCTTGTGGATGCTGCCGTTCGGCGGCCCGAACTCGATCACCTGCGGGCAGATGCGCGCGATGAAGCGGCCGTCGGAGGTGCCGCCCGTCGTCGACAGCTCGGTCGTGACGCCGGTCTCGGCGCGGATCGCGTGCTCGAGCGCGTTCGACAGCTCGCCGCGCGGCGTGAGGAACGGCAGGCCGCTCACCGACCACTTCAGCGTGTAGTCGAGGCCGTGCTTGTCGAGGATCGCATGCACGCGTGCCTGCAGGCCTTCGACGGTACTCGCGGTCGAAAAGCGGAAGTTGAACATCAGGTCGGCGTGGCCGGGGATCACGTTGGTCGCGCCGGTGCCGGCGCGCAGGTTCGACACCTGCCAGGTGGTCGGCGGGAAGTACTCGTTGCCGGCGTCCCACTGTTCGGCGGCGAGCTCGGCGAGCGCCGGCGCGAGCAGGTGGATCGGGTTCTTCGCGAGGTGCGGGTAGGCGATGTGGCCTTGCACGCCCTTGACGATCAGTTCGCCCGACATCGAGCCGCGGCGGCCGTTCTTCACGACGTCGCCGAGCTCGGCGCTGGAGGTCGGCTCGCCGACGATGCAGTAGTCGAGTTGCTCGCCGCGCGCGTCGAGCAACTCGACGACCTTCACGGTGCCGTCGGTGGCCGGGCCTTCCTCGTCGCTCGTGATCAGGAACGCGATCGCGCCGCGATGGTCGGGATGCGCGGCGACGAATTCCTCGGACGCGACGATGAACGCCGCGAGCGACGTCTTCATGTCGGCCGCGCCGCGGCCGTACAGCTTGCCGTCGCGATGTGCGGGAATGAACGGCGGCGAGGTCCACTGCTCGAGCGGGCCGGTCGGCACGACGTCGGTGTGGCCCGCGAACGCGAGCAGCTTGCCGTCGCGGCCGGCGGTGCCGCGCTTCACGGCCCACAGGTTGGTCACGCCGTGCGACGCGATGGTCTCGCATTCGAAGCCGAGCGCGGCGAGGCGCTCGGTCATGATCTGCTGGCAATGCTGGTCGTCGGGCGTGACGGACGCGCGGGCGATCAGCTGTTCGGTAAGGGCTAGGGTGGCGGACATGGTTCGGACCACTTTCGATGAAAAATGCCGGCGCGGTGGCCGGCAGCGATGAGACGGCGGGCCGCGCCCGCGGGCGCGGCGCGGGCGACCCTAGGCGGCGAACAGCGCCGCGTATTGATCGGCCGCGAAGCCGAGCGACTTCACGCGACCGTTGACGACGAGCACCGGGCGCTTGATGACCGACGGCTTGTGGATCATCAGCGCGACCGCGCCCGACTTCGTTTCCGCGGCCGCCTTCATGGCGTCGTCGAGGCCGCGCCAGGTGGTGCCGCGCTTGTTGACGAGCGCGTCGAGCGACACGTCCTTCAGCCAGTCCTCGACGAGCGGTGCGCTGACGCCAAGCTTCTTGAAGTCGTGGAATTCGAACTCGACGCCGTGCTCGTCGAGCCACACGCGGGCCTTCTTCACGGTGTCGCAGTTCGGAATGCCGTAGACCACCACGGTGCGCGGCTTGGCCATCAGTCGCCTCGCAGCAGCTCGTTCAGGCCGACCTTCGCGCGGGTCTTCGCGTCGACCTTCTTCACGATCACCGCGCAGTACAGGCTGTGCGAGCCGTCCTTCGACGGCAGGTTGCCCGCGACGACGACCGAGCCGGCCGGGATGCGGCCGTAGCTCACTTCGCCGGTTTCGCGATCGTAGATCTTCGTGCTCTGGCCGAGATAGACGCCCATCGAGATGACCGAGTTTTCCTCGACGATCACGCCTTCGACCACTTCCGAGCGCGCGCCGATGAAGCAGTTGTCTTCGATGATGACCGGGTTCGCCTGCAGCGGCTCGAGCACGCCGCCGATGCCGACGCCGCCCGACAGGTGGACGTTCTTGCCGATTTGCGCGCACGAGCCGACGGTCGCCCACGTATCGACCATCGTGCCTTCGTCGACGTAGGCGCCGATGTTGGTGTACGACGGCATCAGCACGACGTTCTTCGCGATGAACGAGCCGCGGCGCGCGATGGCCGGCGGCACGACGCGGAAGCCGCCCGCGGCGAAGTCTTCGGCCGTGTAGTTCGCGAACTTCGACGGCACCTTGTCGTAGAACTGCGAGTAGCCGCCGGCGGGCATCGGCGCGTTGTCCTCCAGACGGAACGACAGCAGCACCGCCTTCTTCAGCCACTGATGCACGGTCCAGTTGCCGTCGATCTTCTCGGCGACGCGCAGCGCACCTTTGTCGAGTTGCTCGATCGCGTGAGCGACGGCTTCGCGCACGTCGGCGGGCGCGGCCTTCGGCGACAGCTCGGCGCGGTTTTCCCAGGCGGTATCGATGATTTGCTGAAGTTGTTGCGACATGTTCGTTTTCGCAGGAGATGAATGGAATTGATCGGGATGGACGTGTTACCGCGCGAGAGCGCGGCAGAACTCGACGATGCGTTGCGCGCCCTCGACGCATTCGGGGGTGCCCGCGACGAGCGCGATCCGGATGAAATCGCGGCCCGGATTCGTGCCGTGCGCATCGCGCGCGAGGTACGAGCCGGGCAGAACCGTCACATTATAGTCGGCGTACAGGCGGCGGGCGAACTCGGTGTCCGACAGGCCGGTGCGCGCGACGTTGGCCCACAGATAGAACGCGGCGTCGGGCAGCTTCACGTCGATCACGTCGGCGAGCATCGGCGTGACGGTCGCGAACTTCTGCAGATACAGCGCGCGGTTGTCGCGCACGTGCGCCTCGTCGTTCCACGCGGCGATGCTCGCGTGCTGCCAGACCGGCGACAGCGCGGCGCCGTGGTAGGTGCGGTACAGCAGGAATTTCTTCAGCAGCGCGGCGTCGCCCGCGACGAAGCCGGAGCGCATGCCCGGCACGTTCGAGCGCTTCGACAGGCTCGACAGCATCACCAGCCGCTCGAAGCCGCGGCCGAGGCGGTGCGCGGCCTCGAGGCCGCCGAGCGGCGGCGCCGCTTCGTCGAAATAGATTTCCGAATAGCACTCGTCGGACGCGATCACGAAACCGTGGCGGTCCGACAGCGCGAACAGCTCGCGCCAGTCGTCGAGCGTCAGCACGGCGCCCGTTGGGTTGCCGGGCGAGCACACGTACAGCAGCTGGGTGCGCGCCCACACTTCGTCGGGCACGGCCGCGTAGTCGCACGCGAAATTGCGCGCCGGGTCGCTGTTCGCGAAATAGGGTTCGGCACCGGCCAGCAGCGCCGCGCCTTCGTAAATTTGATAGAACGGATTCGGACAGAGTACGATCGCCTTCTTGCCGTCCGCGCGCGGTCGCGCGTCGATCACTGTCTGCGCGAGCGAGAACAGCGCTTCGCGCGAGCCCGACACCGGCAGCACCTGCGTGGCCGCGTCGATCGCCGGCAGCCCGTAGCGGCGTTCGAGCCAACGGGCGATCGAAGCGCGCAGCGCGTCCGAGCCGGCCGTGGCCGGGTACGACGCGAGGCCGTCGAGCGATGCCACGACGGCGTCGCGGATCAGCGCCGGGGTCGGGTGCTTGGGCTCGCCGATGCCGAAGCTGATCGGTTTCAGGCCGGCGGTCGGCGTCACGTCCTTGAACAGGGCGCGCAGCTTTTCGAAGGGATAGGGCTGGAGCGAGTCGAGTCGAGGGTTCACGGGCGAAGCGGCCATCGCGGCCGGTTGGAGCGAAAGGAGCGGCGCGCAGGCCGCACGGTTGCGAACGGGCGCGGAAGGCGCGCGGCTCGCGACCGACGATTATAACGTGACGCCATGCGCTCACGGCCCGCCGCGACGGCGGCCGGGGCGGGCGAACCAAGGGTATCGAAGCACATGAACAACGCGGTACGCGGCAGCCTGCCGACGCTCGCCATCCTGATCGGCGCATCGGTGTGGGGCCTGATCTGGTATCCGCTGCGCATCCTCGCGTCGCTGGGGCTGACCGGCACGCTCGCCAGCGCGCTGACGAGCGCGGTCGCGTTCCTGTTCGTGATCGTCGTGCGGCGCCGCACCATCGCGACGCTGCGCTGGCACTGGGTGCTGCCGGGCATCGCGATCACGGCCGGCGTGACGAATCTCGGCTTCGTATGGGGCACGATGCACGGCGAAGTGCTGCGCGTGATGCTGCTGTTCTATCTGACGCCGGCATGGACGGCGATCTACGCGCACTTCCTGCTGCGCGAGCGGCTCACCTGGGCCGGCGCCGGGCTCGCGGCGCTGTCGATCGGCGGCGCGATGCTGATGCTGTGGTCGCCGGCGCTCGGCTTGCCGCTGCCGGCCAATCCGGCGGAATGGGCGGGGCTCGCGGCCGGGCTCAGTTTCGCGATGAGCAACGTGCTGGTGATCAAGGCGAGCCGTGAAGTGCCGCAGATCCGCGCCGAGATGCGTACCGCGACGCTGTTCGGCGGCGCGGCGGTGTTCGGCGCGATCGCGTCGCTGGTCGAAGGGCTGCCGGCCGCGCCGGCCGGCGGCCACCTCGGGCTCGCCGCCTCGATCGTCGTCGCGATCGGCGTGACGATGGCCGCCAACAACCTGCTGGTCCAGTACGGGCTCGCGCGCGTGCCGGCGAACCGCGCATCGATCATCATGCTGTTCGAGATCGTGATCACCGCGCTGTCGGCGTGGGTGTTCGCGAATGAACTGCCGAGCGCGCGCGAGTGGGCGGGCGGCGCGTGCATCGTGCTCGCGACGCTGCTGTCGAGCCGCGTGCATCGTGCGGCGCCGAAGTCCGGCGAACCCGGCGACGGGCGGGACGGTGCACGCGCGATGGTATGATGAACGCCGTTTGCGGGGCCCAACGCTGGAAATGCGCGCGGCCCCGTTTTTGAATTCCGGGGCGCATCGCGCATACGGGGCATTTGGCCCCGCACCGCGCGGCTCCGTCCGTTTCACCTCTTCTTCACATCCGATACCGCCGTGCGTCTGAGCTCGATCAAACTCGCTGGCTTCAAATCCTTCGTCGATCCCACGCATTTCCAGGTTCCGGGCCAGCTCGTCGGCGTGGTCGGCCCGAACGGATGCGGCAAGTCCAACATCATCGATGCCGTGCGCTGGGTGCTCGGCGAGTCGCGCGCGTCCGAGCTGCGCGGCGAGTCGATGCAGGACGTGATCTTCAACGGCTCGACCGCCCGCAAGCCCGGCAGCCGGGCGAGCGTCGAACTGATCTTCGACAACTCCGACGGCCGCGCGGCCGGCCAGTGGGGCCAGTACGGCGAGATCGCCGTGAAGCGCGTGCTCACGCGCGACGGCACGTCGAGCTACTACATCAACAACCTGCCGGCGCGGCGTCGCGACATCCAGGACATCTTCCTCGGCACCGGCCTCGGCCCGCGCGCGTACGCGATCATCGGCCAGGGGATGATCGCGCGGATCATCGAGGCGAAGCCCGAAGAACTGCGCGTGTTCCTCGAAGAAGCCGCCGGCGTGTCGAAGTACAAGGAACGCCGCCGCGAGACCGAGAACCGCCTGCACGACACGCGCGAGAACCTGACGCGCGTCGAGGACATCGTGCGCGAACTCGGCGCGAACCTCGAGAAGCTCGAGGCGCAGGCCGTCGTCGCCACCAGGTACAAGGAACTCGTCGCCGACGGCGAGGAGAAGCAGCGGCTGTTGTGGCTGCTGCGCAAGAACGAGGCCGCGGGCGAGCAGCAGAAGCAGCAGCGCGCGATCGAGCAGGCGCAGATCGACCTCGACGCGCAGACCGCCAAGCTGCGCGAAGTCGAGGCGCAGCTCGAGACGCTGCGCGTCGCGCATTACTCGGCGAGCGACGCGATGCAGGGCGCGCAGGGCGCGCTCTACGAGGCGAACGCCGAAGTGAGCCGCCTCGAGGCCGAGATCAAGTTCATCGTCGAATCGCGCAACCGCGTGCAGGCGCAGATCGCCGCGCTGAACGCGCAGCGCGAGCAATGGCGCGCGCAGGCCGAGAAGGCGCAGGACGAGCTCGAGGAAGCGGAAGAAGCGCGCGCGATCGCCGACGAAAAGGCCGCGCTGGCCGAGGACGCGGCCGCCGCCAAGCATGACGCGCTGCCGGCGCTCGAAGCGAAATGGCGCGACGCGCAGGCGCAGCTCAACGACGAGCGCGCGCGCATCGCGCAGACCGAACAGTCGCTGAAGCTCGAAGCCGCACACCAGCGCAACGCCGACCAGCAGCTGCAACAGCTGCAGCAGCGCCACGAGCGGCTGAAGTCGGAGGCCGGCGGTCTCGACGCGCCCGACGAGGCGCAGCTCGAGGAGCTGCGCATGCAGCTCGCCGAGCAGGAAGAGGTGCTCGCCGAAGCGCAGGCGCGTCTGGCCGATGCGCAGGAGACGCTGCCGCGGCTCGACGGCGAACGCCGCGCCGCGCACGAGCGCGTGCAGGCCGAGAGCGCGCAGATTCACCAGCTCGAGGCGCGCCTCGCCGCGCTCAAGCAGCTGCAGGAGAACGTGCAGACCGAAGGCAAGATCCAGCCGTGGCTCGACAAGCACGAGCTCGGCGCGCTGCCGCGGCTGTGGAAGAAGCTGCATGTCGAAGCCGGTTGGGAAGCCGCGCTCGAAGCCGTGCTGCGCGAGCGCCTCGCGGCGCTCGAGGTGTCGAATCTCGACTGGGTGAAGGCGTTCGCCACCGATGCGCCGCCCGCGAAGCTCGCGTTCTACGCGCCGCCCGCCGCGGGCGAGCCGCCGGTCGCCGCAGCCGGGCTGCGCCCGGTGCTGTCGCTCGTGCGCATCGACGATGCGGGCATCCGTGCGGTGCTGAACGACTGGCTCGGCAACGTGTACGTCGCCGACGACGTCGCGCAGGCGCTCGCGACGCGTGCGCAACTGCCGGCAGGCGGTGCGTTCGTCGTGAAGGCCGGTCACATCGTGACGCGGGTCGGCGTGCAGTTGTACGCGGCCGATTCGGAGCAGGCCGGGATGCTGGCCCGCCAGCAGGAAATCGAGAACCTCGCGCGCCAGGTGCGGGCGCAGGCGCTGCTCGCCGACGAGGCGCGCACCGCCGCCGTGCGCGCGGAGGCCGCGCACACGCAGGCTGCGCAGGCGCTCGGCGACGTGCGCGCGCAGGCCGACCGCGCGACGCAGCGCGTGCATGCGCTGCAGATGGACGTGCTGAAGCTCGCGCAAGCGCACGAGCGCTACACGCAGCGCAGTACGCAGATCCGCGAGGAGCTCGAGGAAATCGGCGCGCAGATCGACGAGCAGCGTGCGTTGCGGGCGGAATCGGAAGCCAACTTCGAGCGTTTCGACGGCGAACTGGCGGAGCTGCAGGCGCGCTTCGAGGACAACCAGCTCGCCTTCGAGGCGCTGGACGAATCGCTGACGCAGGCGCGCCAGGAAGCGCGCGACCTCGAGCGCGGCGCGAACGACGCGCGCTTCGCGGCGCGCAACGCGGCCACGCGCATCGACGAGCTCAAGCGCAGCATCCAGGTCGCGCACGAGCAGAGCGAGCGCGTCGCCGTGTCGCTGGAAGACGCCCGTGCGGAACTCGAAACGATCAACGAGCAGACCGCGCACACCGGCCTGCAGGACGCGCTCGAGATTCGCGCGGCGAAGGAGCAGGCGCTGCAGGCCGCGCGGCTCGAACTCGACGACCTGACCGCGAAGCTGCGCGCATCGGACGAGCAGCGCCTCGTCGCCGAGCGTTCGCTGCAGCCGCTGCGCGACCGCATCACCGAGCTGCAGCTGAAGGAGCAGGCCGCGCGCCTCGCGGTCGAGCAGTTCGCCGAGCAGCTCGCGGCGGCCGAGGTCGACGAGGAAGCGCTGCGCGAGAAGCTCACGCCCGATCTGAAGCCGTCGTACCTGCAGGGCGAAGTCACGCGCCTGAACAACGCGATCAACGCACTCGGCCCGGTCAACATGGCCGCGCTCGACGAGCTGAAGGCGGCGAGCGAGCGCAAGGTGTTCCTCGACGCGCAGTCGGCCGACCTGACCGACGCGATCACGACGCTCGAGGACGCGATCCACAAGATCGACCAGGAAACCCGCACGCTGCTGCAAGGCACCTTCGACGAGGTCAACCGCCATTTCAGCGATCTGTTCCCGCGCCTGTTCGGCGGCGGCCAGGCGAAGCTGATCATGACGGGCGACGAGATCCTCGACGCGGGCGTGCAGGTGATGGCGCAGCCGCCGGGCAAGAAGAACGCGACGATCCACCTGCTGTCGGGCGGCGAGAAGGCGCTCACCGCGACCGCGCTGGTGTTCGCGATGTTCCAGCTGAATCCGGCGCCGTTCTGTCTGCTCGACGAGGTCGACGCGCCGCTCGACGACGCGAACACCGAGCGTTTCGCGAACCTCGTGCGCGCGATGTCCGACAAGACGCAGTTCCTGTTCATCTCGCACAACAAGATCGCGATGGAGATGGCGCAGCAGCTGATCGGCGTGACGATGCAGGAGCAGGGCGTGTCGCGCATCGTCGCGGTGGACATGGAAACCGCCGCGGGTTTTGCCCAGAATTGACGTTTGACGAAACCGGACCGCGTTCGCGCGGCGCATGGGCGCCCGTTCGCGGTTCCGACGAAAAAGAATTGCTGATGGAGCGTGCATGGACGAGTTGACACTCGGTTTGATCGGCGCGGGCGCCGTCGTGGTGGGCGGCGTCGTGGTCTACAACGCATGGCAGGGTGCGAAGGTGCGGCGCAGGATGCCGCGTCCGATGCCGGAAGAGGCGGCCGACGCGATGAACCGCCCCGAGCGCGACGAAGAGCTGCCGTTCATCGAGCCGGTGCGCCAGCCGGTGCGCCGCGAACCGGCAGCGCCTGCGCCCGCCCCGGCCGCGAGCGCGGCGTCGGAAGCCGCACGCGTAGAGCCGACGTTCGGCGGCGTGGCGCCGGCCGATGAGCCGGTCGACCTGCAGGCCGAGAGCGTCGGCGTCGGCGCCGATGTGTCGGCCGAGTCCGACGGCGCGGCCGAGCAGGCCGCCGACGAAGGCACGCCGGCCGCCGCCGCGCACGAAGCGCCGGCCGCCGGCGTAGCGGACGACGAGCACGTCGAGCCGGTGCTGCCGGCCGCGACGACCATCTCGTCGGCTCCGCCCGCGATCGTCGATCGCCGCATCGACTGCATCGTGCCGATCCGGCTCGGCGCACCGCTGCCGGGCGACAAGATCCTGCCGGTCGCGCAGCGGCTGCGGCGCGCGGGCAGCAAGCCCGTGCATATCGAAGGCAAGCCGGAAGGCGGTCAGTGGGAGCTGCTGCAGAACGGCGTTCGCTACGAGGAACTGCGCGCGGCCGCGCAGCTCGCGAACCGCAGCGGCGCGCTCAACGAGCTCGAGTTCTCCGAGTTCGTGACGGGTGTCCAGCAGTTCGCCGACGCGATTGACGGCGCGCCGGAATTCCCCGACATGATGGAAACGGTCGCGATGGCGCGCGAGCTCGACGGATTCGCCGCGCAGTGCGACGCGCAGCTGTCGATCAACGTGATGTCGGACGGCGCGCCGTGGTCGGCGAACTACGTGCAGGCCGTCGCGTCGCAGGACGGGCTCCTGCTGTCGCGCGACGGCACGCGTTTCGTGAAGCTCGACGCGAAGCAGAACCCGGTGTTCATGCTGCAGTTCGGCGACACCAACTTCCTGCGCGACGACCTGACGTACAAGGGCGGCAACATGATCACGCTGGTGCTCGACGTGCCGGTCGCCGAAGAGGACATCCTGCCGTTCCGGCTGATGTGCGACTACGCGAAGTCGCTGTCCGAGCGCATCGGCGCGCGGGTCGTCGACGATTCGCGCCGGCCGCTGCCGGAGTCCGCGCTGGTCGCGATCGACCAGCAGCTGATGAAGCTGTACGCGAAGCTCGAGGAAGCCGGCATTCCGGCCGGCTCGCCGGTCACGCGCCGCCTGTTTAGCCAGTAACGCGTTCGACGCGCAGCGGCCGCGACGCCGCTGCGCGTCGCTGCAGTGCCGCATCTGCGCGGTGCGGCGGGCCGGCGCGGGCGCGCATCGCGCGCCCACGTCGCGGCGTCAAACTGAGATAATCGGAATTCCGATTTTTCAGAACGCACCTGCCGCCAGCATGGCCCGAACCCAAGCCGAACCGCCAGCCAGCCAGCCCGACGCGCGCGCCGCGTGGCTGCGCGATCAACTCGAGCGGGCGAACTACGCCTACTACGTGCTCGATCAGCCGGACCTGCCCGACGCCGAATACGATCGACTGTTCGGCGAGCTGCAGCAACTCGAAGCCGATCATCCCGAACTCGTGACGCCCGATTCGCCGACGCAGCGCGTCGGCGGCGCAGTGGCGAGCGGGTTCACGCCGGTCGTTCACGACGCGCCGATGCTGTCGCTGAACAACGGCTTCAGCGACGACGACATCGTCGCGTTCGACAAGCGCGTCGCCGATGCGCTCGACAAGCCGACCGATCTCGCCGGCTCGGTGACGGACCCCGTCGAATACGCGTGCGAGCTGAAGTTCGACGGGCTCGCCATTTCGCTGCGCTACGAGCGCGGCGTGTTCGTGCAGGCGTCGACGCGCGGCGACGGCACGACCGGCGAGGACGTGACCGAGAACGTGCGCACGATCCGCTCGATTCCGCTGAAGCTGAAGGGCGCCCACGTGCCCGCGCTGCTCGACGTGCGCGGCGAAGTGCTGATGTTCAAACGCGATTTCGCGCGCCTGAACGAACGCCAGCGGGCGGCCGAGCAGCGCGAATTCGCGAACCCGCGCAACGCGGCGGCCGGCAGCCTGCGCCAGCTCGATCCGAAGATCACCGCGCAGCGTCCGCTGTCGTTCTTCTCGTACGGGATCGGCGTGCTCGACGGGATGCCGATGCCCGATACCCACAGCGCGCTGCTCGACTGGTACGAAGCGCTCGGCCTGCCGGTGAACCGCGAACGCGCCGTCGTGCGCGGCGCGCAGGGGCTGCTCGAATTCTTCCGCAAGGTCGGCGAGCGGCGCGAATCGCTGCCGTACGACATCGATGGCGTCGTCTACAAGGTGAACCGGCGCGACGAGCAGGACCGCCTCGGCTTCGTATCGCGCGCGCCGCGCTTCGCGCTCGCGCACAAATTCCCCGCGCAGGAAGCGCTGACGAAGCTCGTCGCGATCGACGTGCAGGTCGGCCGCACCGGCGCGATCACGCCGGTCGCGCGGCTCGAGCCGGTGTTCGTCGGCGGCGCGACGGTGACCAACGCGACGCTGCACAACGAGGACGAAGTGCGCCGCAAGGACATCCGGATCGGCGACACCGTGATCGTGCGGCGCGCAGGCGACGTGATTCCGGAGGTCGTCGGCGCGCTGCTCGAGCGCCGGCCGGTCGACGCGGCCGAATTCGTGATGCCGACCGAGTGCCCGGTGTGCGGCTCGAAGATCGAGCGCCTGCCGGACGAGGCGATCGCGCGCTGCACGGGCGGCCTGTTCTGCCCGGCGCAGCGCAAGCAGGCGCTGTGGCACTTCGCGCAGCGCCGCGCGCTCGACATCGACGGGCTCGGCGAGAAGATCATCGATCAGCTGGTCGAGCTGAACCTCGTGCGCACGCCGGCCGACCTGTTCAATCTCGGTTTCGCGACGCTCGCGGAGCTCGACCGCTTCGCCGAAAAGTCCGCGCAGAATCTGCTCGATTCGCTCGAGAAGGCGAAGCACACGACGCTCGCGCGCTTCATTTACGGGCTCGGCATTCGCCACGTCGGTGAATCGACCGCGAAGGATCTCGCGAAGCATTTCGGCTCGCTCGATCCGATCATGGACGCGTCGATCGAGGAACTGCTCGAAGTCAACGACGTCGGGCCGATCGTCGCCGAGTCGATCCACCAGTTCTTCGCGGAGGAGCACAACCGTACCGTGATCGACCAGTTGCGCGCGCCCGGCAAGGTCACGTGGCCGGAAGGGCCGCCCGCGCCGAAGGCGCCGCAAGGCGTGCTCGCCGGCAAGACGGTCGTGCTGACCGGCACCTTGCCGACGCTCACGCGCGACGCGGCGAAGGAGATGCTCGAAGCGGCCGGCGCGAAGGTGGCCGGCTCGGTATCGAAGAAGACGGATTACGTGGTCGCGGGCGCCGAAGCCGGCAGCAAGCTCGCGAAGGCCGAGGAACTCGGCATCCCGGTGCTCGACGAAGACGGACTGCACCAACTCCTGGAGGGCAATACGCAATGATTCGCGAGATCCTGAAGATGGGCGACCCGCGCCTGCTCGAAATCGCCGAGCCGGTCGGACAGTTCGATACGCCGGAACTGCACGAGATCGTCGCGGACATGTTCGAGACGATGCATCACGCGAACGGAGCGGGGCTCGCCGCGCCGCAGATCGGCATCGGGCTGCAGATCATCATCTTCGGCTTCGGCAACAACAACCGCTATCCGGACGCGCCGCCGGTGCCCGAGACGGTGCTGATCAATCCGAAGGTCGAATACATGCCGCCGGACATGGAGGAGGGCTGGGAGGGCTGCCTGTCGGTGCCCGGCATGCGCGGCGTGGTGAGCCGTTATGCGAAGGTCCGCTACGTCGGCTACGACCAGTTCGGCGCGAAGATCGACCGCGTCGCCGAAGGCTTCCATGCGCGCGTCGTGCAGCACGAATACGATCACCTGATCGGCAAGCTTTATCCGATGCGGATCACCGATTTCACGCGCTTCGGGTTCACCGACGTGCTGTTCCCCGGGCTCGATCCGAGCGACGACGACTGACGATCGCGCGGCGATGTCCCGCTGTAAACGAACAAAGCCCGCGTGCAGCGGGCTTTGTTCTTCGTGCTCGCGGCAAGCGCGTGCGGGCCGTCAGAACGACTCGTCGGGCGACAGATAGCGCCACTGGCCTTGCGGCAGCGCGCCGAGCATCACGCGGCCCATCCGCACGCGCTTCAGGCCGATCACTTCGAGGCCGACCATCTCGCACATGCGGCGGATCTGACGCTTCTTGCCTTCGCGCAGCACGAAGCGCAACTGCTCGCCGTTCTGCCAGCTGACCATCGCCGGCTTCAGCGGGACGCCGTCGAGCTCGAGGCCGTGGCGCAGCTTCGCGAGCGATTCGGCGGGGAAGTGCTGGTCGATGTCGATCAGGTGTTCGCCGTAACGCACGCGCACCAGATACTCCTTGTCGATGTCCGACTGTTCGCCGATCAGCTGCTTCGCGATCCGGCCGTTCTGCGTCAGCACGAGCAGCCCGGTCGAATCGATGTCGAGCCGTCCCGCCGGCGCGAGCGCGTGCAGGTGCTGCGGCGAGAAGCGAATCTGCGAACGGTCGCCGCTCCACTGGTTCGCGCGCGTGATCAGCACCGCCGCAGGCTCGTAGCCGTCTTCCGCCTGGCCCGACACATATCCGACCGGCTTGTGCAGCAGGATCGTCACTTGCGCGGCCTGCGCGGCGCTTGCGCGCTCGTCGATCTCGATCTTCTGATCCGGGCGCACCTTGGTACCGAGCGTGTCGATGCGTTCGCCGTCGACGAGGACCCAACCCTGTTCGATCCATTCGTCGGCTTCGCGACGCGAGCACAGGCCGAGTTCCGACATGCGCTTCGACAGCCGCATCAGGCCCGTTTCGTCACCGTGATCGATGTCGGCGGCGCGGTGCTTGACCGGCTGGGTGGTTTTCAGTGCGGGGCTGCTCGTGCGGCGCTCGGTGCTGCTGCGCTCGGTGGGGCGTGCCGGGCGCGCGGGGCGGTCGCCGAAGCTGCGCTTTGCGCCTGCGCCGGCATCCTTGTCGCGGTAAGGCGCGCGTGCGCCGCCTTCGGCGCCTGCGCGGCGCGGGCGTGCATCGTCATCGCGTGCGGGACGTGCGGGGCGGTCGCCGAAGCTGCGCTT
>NZ_KN050725.1:58571-315648 GCF_000745665.1 Burkholderia sp. WP42
CCGGCTGCCTTGTCGCGATACGGCGCGCGTGCGCCGCCTTCGCCACCTGCGCGGCGCGGGCGATCGTCATCGCGTGCGGGACGCGCCGGACGGTCGCCGGTCGCACGACGTTCGCCGAAGCTGCGCTTCGCGCCTTCGCCGGCATCCTTGTCGCGATACGGCGCACGCGCACCGCCTTCGGCGCCTGCACGGCGCGGCCGCGCCTCCGGCTTGCCGTCGGCGCTGCGGTACGGCCGCGCGTCGCCGCGCGCTGCGCCGGCGTCACGCGGCGCGCGCTTCGCCGGCGCGCGATCCGCGCCCGGCCGTTGCGCGTCGCGCGACTCGGCGGCACGCTTGCCGGCGCCGGCCGCGGCGGGCTTCTGCGCACGCGGCGGCTTGTCGCCGGGGGCCGGCGCGGCGGGGCGCACGGCCTTGCGGGCGACGAGGCTGCCGGAGCGGACGGGTGCGCGGGTCGGCGACGCCGGCCGCGGATTCTTGACGGTCAATTTGGTGCGCATAAACGCTGGGATTCATTCAGACTGCGATCGCGCGCAGCAATTCGGTTTCAAGCTGGATCTGCAGGCGGTTGTCGGACAGGCCGGCACCATCGAGCAGGAAGATGTCCTCGACGCGTTCGCCGAGCGTATTGATCCGCGCCGCATGGACGCCGACCCGATGCTCGGCCAGCACGCGCGCGATCGAATAGAGAAGGCCCGGCCGGTCGTTCGCGGACACGGACAGGATGTAGTACTGGCCGCGCTCGTCGGCCCGCAGGTCGACGCGCGGCGTGATCGGAAAAGTGCGGGACAGTCGCGACAGGCGGCCCTTCGACGGCTCCGGCAGCGGCGCGGTTTCGGCGAGCCGCGTCGCGAGCTGCTGTTCGACGAGATTCGCGATGTCGCGGTAGCGCACGTCGCGCTCGGTCTGCGTGACGATGAAGTTGTCGAGCGCGTAGCCGTGCCGCGTCGTGCTGACGCGGGCATCGAGCACCGACAGCCCGTTGCGGTCGAAATACGCGCAGATGCCCGCGAACAGGTCGGGGCGGTCCTTCACGTACACGAGCACCTGCAGCGCGTCGCCGATCGGCGACGGCCGCGCCCGCACGATCGCGGTCTCGGCGTTCACGTGGCGGTACAGCACGCGCGTCTGCCACGCGATGTCGGCTGCGTCGTGACGCAGGAAGAAGCCGACGTCGAGCTGATCCCACAGCGCGCGATGCGCGTCGTCGGGCACGGTCTCGAGGCGCAGCAGCGCGAGCGCCTGCTCCTGGCGCGACTTCAGTTCCGAATGCGCATCGGGCTTCGCGCCGCCGAGCACCGCGAGCGTGATGCGGTACAGATCCTCGAGCAGCTTGCCCTTCCAGGTGTTCCACACCTTCGGGCTGGTGCCGCGGATATCGGCAACGGTCAGCAGATAGAGCGCGGTCAGGTAGCGTTCGTTGCCGACGATCGCGGCGAAGCGCTTGATCACCTCCGGGTCGCTCGTGTCCTGCTTCTGCGCGACCTGGCTCATCGTCAGGTGATGCTGGACCAGCCACACGATCAGCGCCGCATCGTCGCCGCCGATGCCGTGTTCGCGGCAGAAGCGTCGCGCGTCGGCCATGCCGAGCGTCGAGTGATCGCCGCCGCGGCCCTTCGCGATGTCGTGGAACAGCGCCGCGACGTAGAGCACCCACGGGCGCTCGAAATTGCCGATCAGCTGGCTGCAGAACGGATATTCGTGCGCATGCTCGGCCACCGCGAAGCGGCGGATGTTGCGCAACACCATGAGGATGTGCTGGTCGACCGTGTACACGTGATACAGGTCGTGCTGCATCTGGCCGACGATGCGGCGAAAATTCAGCAGATAGCGGCCGAGCACGCTGGTCTGGTTCATCAGCCGGAACGCATGCGTGATGCCTTCGGGCTGCTGCAGGATCTGCATGAACGTGTGGCGGTTCTGCGCATCGCGCCGCCACGTGTCGTTCATGATTTCGCGCGAGTTGTACAGCGCGCGCAGCGTGCGGGCCGACAGGCCCTTCACGCCGCGCGTCGTCTCGTACAGCAGGAACGCTTCGAGGATCGCGTCGGGATGGCGCTCGAACACGCCGTCGTCGACGATCTCGAGCATGCCTTGCTTCTCGACGAAGCGATCGTGCGACAGCACGCGCGTGATGCCGCTCGTCGCGGGGAACAGCTGCGCCTCGATGTTCTGGATCAGGATCGTCGCGAGCTGCGTGACGGCCTTCGCCGCCCAGTAGTAGCGGCGCATCAGCTGCTCGCTCGCGCGCTTGGCCTGCGTCGGCCGATAGCCGAAGCTCTCGGCAGCCTGCGTCTGCAGGTCGAACACGAGCACGTCCTGACGGCGGCCGGCGATCACGTGCAGCCGCGCGCGCAGCGCCTTCAGGAACCCTTCGTTGCGGCGCAGCTCGCGCGCCTCGCGCTCGGTGATGAGGCCGCGCGTGTCGAGCTCGCGCCAGCTGCTGCCGAAGCCTGCCGCGCGTGCGATCCAGAGGATGGTCTGCAGGTCGCGCAGCCCGCCGGGGCTTTCCTTCACGTTCGGTTCGAGGCTGTACGGCGTGTCCTGGAACTTCGCGTGGCGCTGACGCATCTCGAGCACCTTCGCGGTGAAGAAGGCGCGCGCATCGAGCGCCTCTTCGTGATAGCGAACGGTGAAGCGCTCGAACAACGCGGTGCTGCCGAAGATGCGGCGCGCCTCGAGCAGCGAGGTCTGCACGGTGACGTCCTGCGACGCCTCTTCGATACATTGCGCGACCGTCCGTACGCTGCTGCCGATCTCGAGGCCGAGATCCCACGCCATCCCGATGAAGCGCTCGATGCGCGCATCGAGCGCCGGATCGTGCGCATCGGGCAGCAGGACGAGGATGTCGACGTCGGAGTGGGGCGCGAGTTCGCCGCGCCCGTAGCCGCCGACGGCGACCAGCGCGAGCGTCGCGGGCAGCCCGCAGTCGTCCCATACGCGTTTCAGTGCGCTGTCGGTGAGTTTCGACAGCGCGTGCATCAGCGACGTGACGTTGGTCGCGCTGCGAAAGCGCTCGAGCAGGTCGGCCTTGGCGGCCTTGAATTCGGCGCGCCGCGACAGCGCTTCGGGCGAGGGGGCGGCGTGAGCGCTCATGGGCGGCCGTTTAGATGAGAAAGCTGGGTGGGGCGGGCGGCGCGGCGGCGCTCAGACCGCGGCGGCCGGTTGCGCGAACACGGGGCGCGCCGGCGTGCCGGCCGACACGGTCAGCACTTCGTAGCCGGTGTCGGTCACGAGCACCGTGTGCTCCCATTGCGCGGACAGGCTGCGATCGCGCGTCTTGACCGTCCACTGGTCGGGCATCGTGCGGATGTCGCGCTTGCCGGCGTTGATCATCGGCTCGATCGTGAAGATCATCCCGGCCTTCAGCTCGATGCCGGTGCCCGGCCGGCCGTAGTGGACGACCTGCGGATCTTCGTGGAACACCGTGCCGATGCCGTGGCCGCAGTATTCGCGCACGACGCTGTAGCCCTGTGCTTCCGCATGCTTCTGGATCGCGTGGCCGATGTCGCCGAGGTGGGCGCCGGGCTTGACCTGGTCGATGCCGAGCCACATGCACTCGTAGGTCGTCTGCACCAGGCGCTTCGCGAGGATCGAGCCCTCGCCGACGATGAACATCCGGCTGGTGTCGCCGAAGTAGCCGTTCTTGATCACGGTGATGTCGATGTTCAGCGCGTCGCCGTTCTTCAGCACCTTCTCGCCGGGAATGCCGTGGCAGATCACGTCGTTGACGGAAATGCAGGTGGCCTTCGGGTACGGCGGATAGCCGGGCGGCTGATAGTTGAGCGGCGCGGGGACGGTGCCCTGCTTGTTCAGCATGAATTCGTGACAGAGCCGATCGAGCTCGGCGGTCGTGACGCCCGCGACGACGTGCGGCGTGATGAAGTCGAGCACTTCGCTCGCGAGACGGCAGGCGACACGCATCTGCGCGATGTCGTGTTCGTTTTTGAGCGTAATAGCCATCGAGGTATGCCTGGAATGCGGTGAATTGACGGATTATCGCACCTTATGGCTGCGGTCGCAGCCCCTGCCGATCGGGCGCGTGCGGGTTTTCGCCGATTGTTCGGCCGGCAGGCGCACGGCAAGCGAAAGTGGTGCGCGACTTGAGAGGCGACAAATCGGCATGCTATACTCTTTGGCTAAGTCGACATCCAAATGCCGAACGTTGCCCGCTTCTTGGGGTGGCATCGAGATGAAGGACTTGCGGCACGCGCATTCGCACGTGCCGAATCGCAAGCCGGCGCAACCAGGGTGCCGGCCGCGCGGAATGGCGGTCCTTCGGGGCGCTCGCGCGGCGGTACGGCAGCCGGCTTAAGACCCAACCCTCGTGGAGAATTTACATGGCAGTCACGATGCGCCAAATGCTGGAAGCAGGTGTCCACTTCGGTCACCAGACGCGCTTCTGGAACCCGAAGATGGCTCCGTTCATTTTCGGTCACCGCAACAAGATTCACATCATCAACCTCGAAAAGACGCTGCCGATGTTCACGGACGCACAGAAGTACGTGCGCCAGCTGGCAGCGAACCGCGGCACGATCCTGTTCGTCGGCACGAAGCGCCAGTCGCGTGACACGATCGCCCAGGAAGCGCAACGTGCGGGCATGCCGTACGTCAACGCGCGCTGGCTCGGCGGCATGATGACCAACTTCAAGACGCTGAAGGTGTCGATCAAGCGCCTGAAGGACATGGAAGCGGCCGTCGAAGCGGGTGAAACCGAAAAGATGAGCAAGAAGGAAGCGCTGCTGTTCGAACGCGAAATCGCCAAGCTGCAAAAGTCGATCGGCGGCGTGAAGGACATGGGCGGCATTCCGGACGCGATCTTCGTGATCGACGTCGGCTACCACAAGATTGCCGTCACCGAAGCGAACAAGCTGGGCGTGCCGGTCATCGCCGTGGTCGACACGAACCACTCGCCGGAAGGTGTGGACTACGTGATCCCGGGTAACGACGACTCGAGCAAGGCCGTTGCGCTGTACGCGCAAGGCGTGGCCGACGCGATCCTCGAAGGCCGTGCGAACGCGGTCAACGAAGTGGTCCAGGCCGTGCGCGGCGACGACGAATACGTCGAGGAAAACGCGTAACTGGCCCCGAGCCGGCGCAAAAAGGGGGCTCTCAACAGGCCCCCTTTTTTTAAGCTTGTGCGCCGGATCTGATCGCGCCGAAACGGCGCGGGTCCGGAAACGAAATTCGGCCGTTCGCGTCCAAGCGGGCGGTGTGGTGAATACAGACTCAAGGAGCGAATGATGGCGGCAATTACCGCAAGCATGGTGGCAGAACTGCGCGCAAAGACCGATGCACCGATGATGGAGTGCAAGAAGGCGCTGACGGAAGCCGACGGCGATCTGGCCAAGGCCGAAGAGCTGCTGCGCGTCAAGCTCGGCAACAAGGCGAGCAAGGCCGCATCGCGCGTGACGGCCGAAGGCGTCGTCGCATCGTTCGTCGGCGGCAATGCCGGCGCGCTGGTCGAGCTGAACTGCGAAACCGACTTCGTCGCGAAGAACGACGACTTCCTCGCATTCTCGAAGACGGTTGCAGAACTCGTCGCGACGCAAAACCCGGTCGACGTGGCTGCGCTGTCGGCCCTGCCGCTCGACGGCTCGACGGTCGACGCAGTCCGTCTGGCGCTGATCGGCAAGATCGGCGAAAACGTCTCGATCCGCCGTTTCGTCCGCTTCGAAACCGCGAACAAGATCGCCACGTACCTGCACGGCGCGCGCATCGGCGTGATCGTCGAGTACACGGGTGCTGAAGAGCAGGTCGGCAAGGACGTCGCGATGCACATCGCGGCAATGAAGCCGGTCGCCCTGTCGGCAGCCGACGTCCCGGCTGAACTGATCGACACGGAACGCCGCGTGGCCGAGCAGAAGGCTGCCGAATCGGGCAAGCCGGCCGAAATCGTCGCGAAGATGGTCGACGGCAGCGTCCAGAAGTACCTGAAGGAAGTGTCGCTGCTGAACCAGACGTTCGTGAAGAACGACAAGCAGACGATCGAGCAGATGCTGAAGGCGGCGGATGCGGCAGTGCAGAAGTTCGCGCTGTTCGTCGTCGGCGAAGGCATCGAGAAGCGTCAGGACGACTTCGCCGCCGAAGTGGCCGCGCAAGTCGCAGCAGCAAAGCAGCAGTAAGCAGTCAGGCAGTATCCGCGGCGGGCGTCCGCTCCGCCGCGGCCGGCGCCGCCGCCGGCCGGCCGGGAACCCCGGTCCGGTCGTCGGCGCTTGCCCGAATCAGTATTTCGCCCCTACAGTTCGTGGTTGTCATCCTCTCGTCGCTCGGAAGCCCCTATGTCCAATGCCTATAAACGCGTCCTCCTCAAACTCTCCGGCGAAGCGCTGATGGGCGACGATGCCTTCGGCATCAATCGCGCGACGATCGAGCGGATGGTGGCGGATATCGCCGAAGTCGTGGGTCTCGGTACGCAGCTGGCCGTCGTGATCGGCGGCGGTAACATTTTCCGCGGTGTCGCGGGCGGCGCGGCCGGCATGGACCGTGCGACGGCCGACTACATGGGGATGCTGGCGACGATGATGAACGCGCTGGCGCTGCAGGACGCGATGCGCCACGCCGGCATCGTCGCGCGCGTGCAGTCGGCGCTGCGGATGGACCAGGTCGTCGAGCCCTACATCCGGCCCCGTGCGATCCGTCAGCTCGAGGAAGGCAAGGTCGTGATCTTCGCGGCCGGCACCGGCAACCCGTTCTTCACGACGGACACGGCCGCCGCGCTGCGCGGCTCGGAAGTCGGCGCCGAGGTGGTGCTGAAGGCGACCAAGGTGGATGGCGTATATTCTGCCGATCCGAAGAAGGATCCGTCGGCCACGCGCTACACGACGATCAGCTTCGACGAGGCGATCAGCCGCAATCTGCAGGTGATGGACGCGACGGCCTTCGCGCTGTGCCGCGACCAGAAGCTGCCGATTCGCGTGTTTTCGATAAACAAGCCGGGTGCGCTCAAGCGTATCGTGCTGGGCGAGGACGAAGGTACGCTCGTCCACGTGTAAACTCCCGCGGATGCGGGCAAGCGGCGTGGGCAGCCGGCCGAGGCGCGTGACGCGCCGGGCGCCGCCCGCGTTCTTTGAAGGTTGGAAGGTTCGGAGGTTGAAATGAGTGTCGCTGATGTCAAGAAGGGCGTAGAGCAGAAAATGCAGCGCTCGATCGAAGCGTTCAAGAACGATCTGGCAAAGATCCGCACGGGCCGTGCGCACACCGGTCTGCTCGATCACGTGCAGGTCGATTACTACGGTTCGATGGTGCCGATCTCGCAGGTTGCGAACCTGACGCTCGTCGACGCACGCACGATCGGCGTGCAGCCGTGGGAAAAGAACATGGTCGCGAAGGTCGAGAAGGCCATCCGCGAAGCCGATCTCGGCCTGAATCCCGCCACGTCCGGCGATCTGATCCGCGTGCCGATGCCCGCGCTGACCGAAGAGCGCCGCCGCGAGCTGACCAAGGTGGTCAAGAGCGAAGGCGAGACGGCGAAGGTTGCGATCCGCAACCTGCGTCGCGACGCGAACGAAGCGCTCAAGAAGCTCGTGAAGGACAAGGAAATCTCGGAAGACGACGAGCGTCGTGCCAGCGACGACGTGCAGAAGCTGACGGACAAGCACGTTGCCGAGGTCGACAAGCTCGTGCAGACCAAGGAAGCCGAGATCATGACGGTCTGACGACCGTCCTCGCGCGCCGCCTTCATTCCGCCTTACTGTCTCAACGGCCATGACCTATACCAGCTCTACCGTTCGCGTGCCTGACGTCGGCGCCGTGCCGCGTCATATCGCGATCATCATGGACGGCAACGGCCGTTGGGCAACCGAACGCCGCTTGCCGCGCGTCGCCGGGCACACCCGCGGCGTGGACGCCGTGCGGTCGGTGGTCGAAGGCTGTGCGCGCGCCGGCGTCCAATATCTGACGCTGTTCGCGTTCAGTTCGGAGAACTGGCGGCGCCCGAACGACGAAGTGTCGTTCCTGATGCGGCTGTTCATCACCGCGCTCGAACGCGAAATCGGCAAGCTGCATGCGAACGGCATCCGCCTGCGGGTGGTCGGCGATCTCGATCGCTTCGAGCCGCGCATCCGCGACCTGATCCGCCGCGCCGAAACCAAGACCGCGCGCAACACGCGCCTGACGCTGACGATCGCCGCGAACTACGGCGGCCGCTGGGACATCCTGCAGGCGACCAAGAAGCTCGTCGCCCAGGCCGTGCGCGAAGGCCGCGAGGTCGACGTGACCGAGGAAGCGTTCGCGCCACACCTGGCGATGGCCTATGCGCCGGAGCCCGATCTCTTCATCCGCACCGGCGGCGAGCAGCGCGTCAGCAATTTCCTGCTGTGGCAGCTCGCGTACGCCGAGTTCTACTTCACCGACAAATACTGGCCGGACTTCGACGGCGCGGCGCTGGCCGATGCGATCGCGTCGTATACCGAGCGCGAGCGCCGTTTCGGGCGCACCAGCGCCCAGCTCGAGCCGCAATCGCAAAACGCCGATTCCCTTTCATGCTGAAGACCCGTGTGATCACGGCGGTCGTGATGCTGGCAGTGCTGCTGCCGGTGACGCTGTTCGCGCCGCTGGCCGGCTTCGGCGCGCTGATCGGCGTCGTGCTCGTGTTCGCCGCGTGGGAATGGGCGCGGCTGCTGAAGCTCGGCGCGACCGGCGCCGTCGTCTATGCGCTCGCCGCCGCGCTCGCGCTCGCGGCGACCGTGCCGCTCGGCGTCGGCGCGGCTTCGTCCCGTCCTCTTTTCATGGCAGCCGGCGTGTTCTGGCTGCTGGTCGGCCCGTTCGCGCTGCGGCGCAAGCCGCTGCTCGCGGGCGCTGTGTGGCGGCCGTTCCTGCTCGCGGCCGGCTTCGTGGTGTTCGCGGCCTGCTGGCACGCGCTCGTCGCCGCACGTGCGCAGGGCGTGCCGTTCGTGCTGTCGCTGCTGCTGGTCGTCTGGCTCGCCGATATCGGCGCATACTTCGCAGGCAAGGCGTTCGGCAAGCGTAAGCTCGCAATCACGATCAGTCCCGGTAAAAGCTGGGAGGGCGCGATCGGCGGCTGGCTCGCCGTGATGGTCGTCGCGGGCGCCGCGATGGCCGCGCACTGGTTCGAGCCGACCCTGTTTTCCGCATTCGCCACGCATTACGGGATGCCCGGTGCGTGGGCCGCGCTGACGTTGCTCGTCGTCTACAGCGTGATCGGCGATCTGTTCGAGTCGCTGCTCAAGCGCCAGGCCGGCGTGAAAGACTCCAGCGGGCTGCTGCCCGGTCACGGCGGCGTGCTCGATCGCGTCGACGCGCTGCTGCCGGTGCTGCCGCTCGCAATGCTGCTGCTTGGTTAATCCACTATCTCTGTTATGCAAAAACGTCTGACACTGCTCGGTTCCACGGGCTCGATCGGAGACAGCACGCTCGACGTGGTCGCCCGCCATCCCGAGCGTTTTTCGGTGTACGCGCTGACCGCGCATCGCAACGGCGACAAGCTCGTCGAGCAATGCCTGCGCTTCGCGCCGGAAGTCGCGGTGGTCGGCGACGCGGCGACCGCCGCGCACGTCGAAGCAAAGCTGCGCGCCGCGGGCAGCAAGACCACGGTGCTGTATGGTCCGCAGGCGCTCGTCGACGTGTCGGCGAGCGACGGCTGCGACACGGTCGTCGCGGCGATCGTCGGCGCGGCCGGCCTCGCGCCGAGCCTCGCGGCCGCGCGCGCGGGCAAGCGCATCCTGCTCGCGAACAAGGAATCGCTGGTGATGTCGGGCGGGATCTTCATGGACGCGGTGCGCGACCATGGCGCGATCCTGCTGCCGGTCGACAGCGAGCACAACGCGATCTTCCAGTGCATGCCGCGCGACGAGAACGAGCACGGCGGCATCTCGAAGATCATCCTGACGGCGTCGGGCGGCCCGTTCCGCACGCGCGAGCCGGCCACGCTCGCCGACGTGACGCCGGACGAGGCGTGCAAGCATCCGAACTGGGTGATGGGCCGCAAGATCTCCGTCGATTCGGCGACGATGATGAACAAGGGCCTCGAGGTGATCGAGGCGCACTGGATCTTCGGTCTGCCGGGCGAGCGGATCGACGTGCTGATCCACCCGCAGAGCGTGATCCATTCGCTGGTGTCGTATCGCGACGGGTCGGTGCTCGCGCAGCTCGGCAACCCCGACATGCGTACGCCGATCGCGCACGCGCTCGCGTTCCCGGAGCGCGTCGACGCCGGCGTCGATCAGCTCGACCTCGCGCAGATCGCGCAGCTGTCGTTCGAGAAGCCGGATTACGCACGCTTCCCGTGTCTCGCGCTCGCGCTGAAGGCGCTTGAAGAGGGCGGGATCGCGAGCGCCGCATTGAACGCGGCGAACGAAGTCGCGGTCGAAGCGTTTCTCGAGCGCCGGATCGGCTTCATGGCGATCGCGGCGACGGTCGACGCGGTGCTCAACGCACTGCCGAACCGCAGCCCGAACGGGCTCGACGACGTCCTGGCGGCCGATGCCGACGCGCGCCGTCTTGCCGCCGGGTTCATTGCAAAAGCGCCTGCGCCTCGCGTGGAGCGTATCGTCTGAATGAGGTGCTCATGAACGTGCTGGTCGAACTGGTCGCGTTTGCGGTGGCGATCGGGGTGCTGGTCGTCGTGCATGAGTACGGACATTATCGCGTCGCGCGCTGGTGCGGCGTGAAGGTGCTGCGTTTCTCGATCGGCTTCGGCCAGCCCATCGCGCGCTGGGTGAGCCCGCGCACGGGCACCGAGTGGACGCTCTCCGCGTTGCCGCTCGGCGGCTACGTGAAGATGCTCGACGAGCGCGAACCGGGCCCCGGCATCAATCCGGACGAGCTCGACCAGGCGTTCAACCGCCAATCGGTGTTCAAGCGCATCGCGATCGTCGCCGCCGGGCCGATCGCGAACTTCCTGTTGGCAATCGTGCTGTTTTCGGCGGTATTCGCCACCGGCGTGACCGAGCCGGCCGCGCTGGTCGCGCCGCCGGCCGCCGGCACGGTCGCGGCCCGCGCGGGCTTCGACGGCAGCGAGACCATCGTGTCGATCCGCGACGCCGACGGCGGCGCCGCCGTGCCGGTGCGCTCGTGGTCCGACTTGCGCTGGAAGCTGCTGTCCGCCGCATTCGACCATCGCGAGGTCGTGCTCGGCGCGCGCGACGGCGGCGCGGCGACGTTCGACTTCCGCGTCGATCTGCGCAATATCCCCGAGAGCGACATCGATGACGATTTCATGGCGCGCCTCGGCTTCGAGGCCGGCGGCGGCACGCTGTCGATCGCGTCGGTGCAGCCCGGCAGCGCGGCCGAGCGGGCGGGGCTGAAGGCCGGCGACAAGCTGCTGGCGCTCGACGGCCAGCCGATCGGCGGCGCGTCGCGCTTCATCGACGCGGTGAAGCATCACGCCGGCCGGGCGGTCGACCTGCAGGTCGGGCGCGGCGGTACGACGCAGACGGTAGCGATCGTGCCGCAGCTGCAGCGCGACGACGAGACGGGCCAGCAGGTCGGCCGCATCGGCGCGGCGCTGTCGATGCACACGCCGTCGGTCGACGTGCGCTACGGGCCGCTCGACAGCGTTCGGCTCGGTGCGCACCGCACGTGGGACATCGCCGTCTATTCGCTGAAGATGTTCGGGCGGATGATCACGGGCAACGCATCGCTGAAGAATCTGTCCGGCCCGGTGACGATCGCCGACTATGCGGGCAAGAGCGCGCGGCTCGGTCCGTCGGCCTTCGTATCGTTCCTCGCCCTTGTCAGCATTAGCCTCGGGGTGCTGAACTTGCTGCCGATTCCCGTTTTGGACGGGGGGCATCTGTTATATTATCTGGTTGAAGCCGCGACCGGGAAAGCCGTCTCGGAGCGCTGGCAGCTGATTCTGCAAAGAGCCGGGCTGATCTGCATCGTCGCATTGTCGGCGATCGCATTGTTCAACGACCTGGCTCGGTTAATCCATTTCTGAAGCGTCAGGCGGCGGCCGGTCGGTCGCCGCCTGATTTGATGCAGCTAAATATTGGGGATGCACGTTGTTCAAACCTCATCGCTTTGTACCTAAGACAGTTGCAGCGGCCGCGCTCGCCGCGCACGGCCTCGCGGCGCATGCAGCGGCACCGTTCGTGGTGCAAGACATCAAGATCGAGGGTTTGCAGCGCGTCGAACCCGGTTCGGTATTCGCGTACCTGCCGATCAAGCAGGGCGATACCTTCACCGACGACAAGGCATCCGAAGCAATCCGCGCGCTGTACGCGACGGGCTTCTTCAACGACGTGCGCGTCGCCACGCAAGGCAACGTCGTGATCGTGCAGGTGCAGGAGCGTCCGGCCATCGCGTCGATCGACTTCACCGGCACGAAGGAATTCGACAAGGACAACCTGACCAAGGCGCTGCGCGCGGTGGGTCTGGCCGACGGCCGCTACTACGACAAGGCGCTCGTCGACAAGGCGGAGCAGGAGCTCAAGCGCCAGTACCTCACGCGCGGCTTCTACGCGGCCGAGGTCAAGACGACGATCACGCCGGTCGACGCGAACCGCGTGTCGATCCTGTTCGCGGTCGCCGAAGGCCCGAGCGCGAAGATCCGCCAGATCAACTTCATCGGCAACAAGGCGTTCAGCACCAGCACGCTGCGCGACGAGATGCAGCTGTCCACGCCGAACTGGTTCTCGTGGTACACGAAGAACGACCTGTACTCGAAAGAAAAGCTGACCGGCGACCTCGAAGCCGTGCGCTCGTACTACCTGAACCGCGGCTACCTCGAGTTCAACATCGAGTCGACCCAGGTGTCGATCTCGCCCGACAAGAAGGACATGTACCTGACGGTCACGCTGCATGAAGGCCAGCCGTACACGGTGTCGGGCATCAAGCTGTCGGGCAACCTGCTCGATCGCGAAGCCGAACTCACCAAGCTGATCAAGATCAAGCCGGGCGATCGTTTCTCGGCCGAGAAGCTGCAGCAGACGACCAAGTCGATCGTCGACAAGCTCGGCGAATACGGCTACGCATTCGCGACGGTCAACGCGCAGCCGGACATCGATCAGGCGAACCACAAGGTGAACCTGAACCTCGTCGTCGATCCGAGCCGCCGCGTGTACGTGCGCCGCATCAACGTGGTCGGCAACACGCGCACGCGCGACGAAGTCGTGCGCCGCGAAATGCGCCAGCTCGAAAGCTCGTGGTTCGATTCGAACCGTCTCGCGCTGTCGAAGGACCGCGTGAACCGTCTCGGCTACTTCACCAACGTCGACGTGACGACGGTGCCGGTCGAAGGCACGAACGACCAGGTCGACGTGAACGTGAAGGTCGACGAAAAGCCGACCGGCGCGATCACGCTGGGCGCGGGCTTCTCGTCGACGGACAAGGTCGTGCTGTCGGCCGGCGTGTCGCAGGACAACGTGTTCGGCTCGGGCACGAGCCTGTCGGTGAACGTCAACACCGCGAAGAGCTACCGCACGCTGACCGTCACGCAGGTCGACCCGTACTTCACGGTCGACGGCATCAAGCGGATCACCGACGTCTACTACCGCACGTACCAGCCGCTGTACTACTCGACGAGCTCGAGCTTCCGCATCATCAGCGCGGGCGGCAACCTGAAGTTCGGCATTCCGTTCTCGGAAGTCGATACCGTCTATTTCGGCGCGGGCTTCGAGCAGAACCGTCTCGACGTCGATTCGAACACGCCGCAGAGCTACCAGGATTACGTGAACGAGTTCGGCCGCGTGTCGAACACCGTGCCGCTGACGGTCGCGTGGTCGCGCGACGCGCGCGACAGCGCGCTGATCCCGAGCCGCGGCTACTTCACGCAGGCGAACGTCGAGTACGGCGTGCCGGTCGGCAAGATCCAGTACTACAAGGCCGACCTGCAGGCGCAGTATTACTACTCGTTCTCGCGCGGCTTCATCCTGGGCCTGAACCTGCAGGGCGGCTACGGCAACGGTATCGGCAACCCGTACCCGATCTTCAAGAACTACTACGCGGGCGGTATCGGCTCCGTGCGTGGCTACGAGCCGAGCTCGCTGGGCCCGCGCGACACCAAGACGAACGACCCGATCGGCGGCTCGAAGATGCTGGTCGGCAACATCGAACTGACGTTCCCGCTGCCGGGCACCGGCTACGATCGCACGCTGCGCGTGTTCACGTTCATCGACGGCGGCAACGTGTGGGGCAACGCGCCGGGCGGCACGAGTACCGGCGCGAACGGTCTGCGTTACGGCTATGGTGTGGGCCTCGCGTGGATCTCGCCGATCGGCCCGCTGAAGCTGAGCCTCGGTTTCCCGCTGCAGAAGCACGAGGGCGACCAGTACCAGAAATTCCAGTTCCAGATCGGGACGGCGTTCTGATCGAACGCATGACAACAGCAACGAGAGGGTAATTTTGCTAACCGGTAAGTTTTCGAAACGAGTGATCGGGGCGTTGACCATTGCGCTGGCCTTGGGCGCGGCGACGGCACACGCTCAGGACGTCGCCCGCATCGCGGCGGTCAATTCGGATCGGATCCTGCGCGAGTCGGCGCCCGCGAAGGCGGCGCAGACGAAGCTCGAAGCCGAGTTCGCGAAGCGCGACAAGGATCTGCAGGACCTGGCGGCGCGTCTGAAGTCGATGTCCGATTCGCTGGACAAGAACGGTGCGTCGTTGTCGGCGGCCGATCGCGCGCAGAAGCAGCGCGATCTCGCGCAGCTCGACACCGACTTCCAGCGCAAGCAGCGTGAGTTCCGCGAAGATCTGAACCAGCGCCGCAACGAGGAGCTCGCGGCGGTGCTCGAGCGCGCGAACAAGGTCATCAAGCAGATCGCGGAGCAGCAGAATTACGACCTGATCGTGCAGGAAGCCGTGTACGTCAGCCCGCGCATCGACATCACCGACAAGGTGCTCAAGGCGCTCGCGTCCGGCTCGACGAACTGAACGGAGCAGACGACGAATGGCATTGACGCTCGAGGCACTCGTAAAGCGGTTCGGCGGCGAGATCGTCGGCGACGCCCAGTGCAAGGTCAGCGGCCTCGCGCCGCTCGACCAGGCCGGCCCTCAGCAGCTCGCGTTTCTCGCGAATCCGAAGTACCTGTCGCAGGTCGAGACGAGCGGCGCCGGCGCGGTGCTGATCGCGCCCAAGGACCTCGAAAAGCTTGGCGCGGCCGACGGATCTCCGACATCCGGCCCCCGGATGGCCGGCCCCCGGACGGCCGGCCCCAGCAACTTCATCGTGACGGCGAATCCGTACGCGTACTTCGCGCGCGTCGCGCAGATGTTCATCGATCTGGCCACGCCGCCGCGCGCGGCCGGCGTGCATCCGAGCGCGACGATCGACCCGTCCGCGCAGGTCGCCGCGAGCGCGGTGATTGGCCCGCACGTGACGATCGAGGCCGGTGCGGTGATCGCCGATGACGTGCAGCTCGACGCCGGCGTGTTCGTCGGCCGCGGCACGACGATTGGCGCGGGCTCGCACCTGTATCCGAACGCAGCGGTGTACCACGGCTGCAAGATCGGGCCGCGTGCGATCATTCATGCGGGCGCGGTGATCGGCTCGGACGGCTTCGGCTTCGCGCCGGATTTCGTCGGCGACGGCGACGCGCGCACCGGCAGCTGGGTCAAGATCCCGCAGGTCGGCGGCGTGTCGATCGGCCCGGACGTCGAGATCGGCGCGAACACGACGATCGATCGCGGCGCGATGGCCGATACCGTCATCGAAGCGTGCGTGAAGATCGACAACCAGGTGCAGATCGGTCACAACTGCCGGATCGGCGCATATACGGTCATCGCGGGCAGCGCCGGGATCGCCGGCAGCACGACGATCGGCCGCCATTGCATGATCGGCGGCGCGGCCGGGATCGCCGGCCACGTGACGCTCGGCGACTACGTGATCATCACCGCGAAGTCGGGCGTATCGAAATCGCTGCCGAAGGCCGGCATCTACACGAGTGCGTTCCCGGCCGTCGACCACGGCGAATGGAACCGCAGCGCCGCGCTCGTACGCAACCTCGACAAACTGCGCGACCGCATCAAGGCGCTCGAAACCGCGCTGGCCGCCCAGGGCGGCACGGACGCCTGATCACCATGCGAGACCACCAACCGGGCACGGCCAGCGCATCCGCCCGGTTAGCCGGACCGGGCCGCACGACGGCCCGCATCAGCCTTTGCATCACCACCGCGCAGCCTCTGCGTGAGACGAACCATCATGAGCACTGAAAAAATCAATCTCGACATCCACAAGATCCTCACGCTGCTGCCGCATCGCTACCCGATTCTGCTGGTCGACCGCGTGCTCGAACTCGAGCCGCACAAGGGGATCAAAGCGCTGAAGAACGTGTCGATCAACGAGCCGTTCTTTCAGGGACATTTCCCGAAGCGGCCGGTGATGCCGGGTGTGCTGATCCTCGAGGCGCTCGCGCAGGCGGCCGCGCTGCTGACCTTCGCGGAAGAGCAGCCGAAGGATCCGGAGAACACGCTGTACTACTTCGTCGGCATCGACGGCGCGCGCTTCAAGCGCGTGGTCGAGCCGGGCGACCAGCTGATCCTGAACGTGACGTTCGAACGATACATCCGCGGCATCTGGAAGTTCAAGGCGGTGGCCGAAGTGGACGGCAAGGTGGCGGCGGAAGCCGAACTGATGTGCACGGTCAAGACGGCCGACGCGGCGCCCTGAGCGACGCGGCACGCATGAGCAACATGACGCGGGCAACGCGACACATCATAACGAGAGGCAACGGCGCATGACCAGGATTCATCCTACCGCGATCGTCGAACCGGGCGCGCAGATCGACGAGTCGGTCGAGATCGGGCCGTACGCGATCGTCGGGCCGCATGTGACGATCGGCGCGCGCACCACGATCGGCTCGCACAGCGTGATCGAAGGTCACACGACGCTCGGCGAAGACAACCGCATCGGCCATTACGCGTCGGTCGGCGGCCGTCCGCAGGACATGAAGTACAAGAACGAGCCGACCAGGCTCGTGATCGGCAACCGCAACACGATCCGCGAATTCACGACGATCCACACCGGCACCGTGCAGGACGCCGGCGTGACGACGCTCGGCGACGACAACTGGATCATGGCGTACGTGCATATCGGCCACGACTGCCGGGTCGGCAACAACGTGATCCTGTCGAGCAACGCGCAGATGGCCGGTCACGTCGAGATCGGCGACTTTGCGATCATCGGCGGGATGTCGGGCGTGCATCAGTTCGTGCGCATCGGCGCGCACTCGATGCTCGGCGGCGCGTCGGCGCTCGTGCAGGACGTGCCGCCGTTCGTGATCGCTGCAGGCAACAAGGCCGAGCCGCACGGCATCAACGTCGAAGGCCTGCGCCGGCGCGGTTTCTCGCCGGACGCGATCTCTGCGCTGCGCAGCGCGTACCGCCTGCTGTACAAGAACGGCCTGTCGCTCGACGAGGCCAAGGTACAGCTGCGCGAGCTCGCGAGCGCCGGCGGCGACGGCGATGCGCCGGTGGCCGCGCTCGTCGCGTTCGTCGACGCGTCGCAACGCGGCATCATCCGCTAACCGATGCCGCTGCCGACCAATCAGCTGCGGCTCGCCATGGTGGCCGGCGAGCCGTCGGGCGACCTGCTCGCGGCGTCGCTGCTCGGCGGGCTGCAGGCGCGACTGCCGGCGTCGACCCACTATTATGGGATCGGCGGGCAGCGCATGCTCGCGCACGGCTTCGACTCGCACTGGCAGATGGACAAGCTGACGGTGCGCGGTTACGTCGAGGCGCTGGGCCAGATCCCCGAGATTCTGCGCATTCGCGGCGAACTGAAGCGCCAGCTGCTCGCCGAGCGGCCCGACGCATTCATCGGCGTCGATGCACCCGACTTCAACTTCAACGTGGAACAGGCCGCGCGCGACGCGGGCATTCCGTCGATCCACTTCGTGTGCCCGTCGATCTGGGCGTGGCGCGGCGGGCGGATCAAGAAGATCGCGAAGTCGGTTGACCACATGCTGTGCCTGTTCCCGTTCGAACCGGCGATCCTCGACAAGGCGGGCGTCGCGTCGACGTACGTGGGCCATCCGCTCGCCGACGAGATCCCGCTCGAGCCCGACACGCACGGCGCGCGCATCGCGCTCGGCCTGCCGGCCGACGGCCCGGTGATCGCGGTGCTGCCGGGCAGTCGCCGCTCGGAGATCGCGCTGATCGGCCCGACGTTCTTCGCGGCGATGGCGCTGATGCAGGAGCGCGAGCCGGGCGTGCGCTTCGTGATGCCGGCGGCGACGCCCGCGCTGCGCGAACTGCTGCAACCGCTCGTCGCCGCGCATCCGCAACTCGCGTTGACGATCACCGACGGCCGCTCGCAGGTCGCGATGACGGCCGCCGACGCGATCCTCGTGAAGAGCGGCACCGTCACGCTGGAAGCCGCGCTGCTGAAGAAGCCGATGGTGATCTCGTACAAGGTGCCCTGGCTGACCGGCCAGATCATGCGCCGCCAGGGCTACCTGCCGTACGTCGGCCTGCCGAACATCCTGGCCGGGCGCTTCGTCGTGCCGGAGCTGCTGCAGCACTTCGCGACGCCCGAGGCGCTCGCCGACGCGACGCTCACGCAGTTGCGCGACGACGCGAACCGCCGCACGCTGACCGAAGTGTTCACCGAAATGCACCTGTCGCTGCGGCAGAACACGGCCGCGAAGGCGGCCGAAGCGGTCGTGCGGGTGCTCGAGCAACGCAAGGGGCGCGCATGACCGCCACTCGCGCACCACGTGCAGCGCGCGGCCGCGTGCCGCTCGACCAGCGCGGCTTCGATTTCAGCCGGCCCGACGACATCGTCTGCGGCGTCGACGAAGCCGGGCGCGGCCCGCTCGCGGGCCCGGTGGTCGCCGCCGCGGTGATCCTCGATCCCGCGCAGCCGATCGAAGGCCTCGACGATTCGAAGGCGCTGTCCGCGAAAAAGCGCGACGCGCTGTACGACCTGATCGTCGCGCGTTCGCGCGCATATTGCGTCGCGTCGGCCAGCGTCGACGAGATCGATACGCTGAACATCCTGCATGCGACGATGCTCGCGATGAAGCGCGCGGTCGAAGGCCTGTCGCTCATGCCGACGCTCGCGCAGATCGACGGCAACCGTTGCCCGACGCTGATGGTGCGCGCCGAGGCGATCGTCAGCGGCGACGCGCTCGTGCCGAGCATCTCGGCGGCGTCGATCCTCGCGAAAGTCACGCGCGACCGGATGCTCGTCGAGCTGCATGCCCGCCATCCGGTGTACGGCTTCGACGTGCACGCCGGCTACGGCACCGCGAAACATCTTGCCGCGCTGCGCGAGCATGGGCCGTGCGAAGCGCATCGGCGCTCGTTCGCACCCGTGCGCGCGGCGCTCGACCTGATTCGATGAAAAGCATCACCTCACGCGACAACCCGCTGTACAAGCGGCTGAAGGCGCTCGCGGGTTCGACGGCGCAGCAGCGCCGCGGCGGCCACGCGCTGCTCGAAGGTTTCCATCTGGCCGGCGCCTATCTCGACACGGGCGCGATCCCCGAGCTGTGTGTCGCGACCGAAGGCGCGCTCGCGCATGCCGAAGCGCGGGCGATCGTCGCGCGCATCGACGCGCCGCGGGTCGTCACGCTGCCCGACGCGCTGTTCGGTCAGCTGTCGAACGTGGTCAGCGGCGTCGGCCTGCTGCTGCTCGTCGAGCGGCCGGCGCAGCCGTTGCCGGCGCGCGTCACCGATACGTCGGTCGTGCTCGACGGCGTGCAGGACGCCGGCAACGTCGGCTCGATCCTGCGCAGCGCGGCGGCGGCCGGCGTGCGCCACGTGTTCTGTGCGCCGGGCACCGCGTATGCGTGGTCGTCGAAGGTGCTGCGCTCGGGCATGGGCGCCCACTTCCTGTTGTCGATTCACGAGGACGTCGAGCCGGACGCGCTCGCCGAGCGTCTCGACGTTCCGGTCGCGCTGACCGATTCGCACGGCGCGCAGGCCGTCTACGACTGCGACCTGTCCGGCCCCGTCGCATGGGTGTTCGGCAACGAGGGGGCGGGCGTGTCGGCCTTCTGGCGCGATGCGGCCACCCATCGCGTGACGATCCCGCAGCCGGGCGGGATGGAGTCGCTCAACGTCGCGGCGGCGGCGGCCGTGTGTCTGTTCGAGCAGGTGCGGCAGCAGCGGCGCAAATGAGACGCGCGCGCCGCGCGCCAGGTCGTCGGCGCGCAGCGCCCAGCAAAAAGCCGCGTTGAACGCGGCTTTTTGCTTTCTGGCGGCGGCGTGAGCGCCGCCGATGCAGCGCACGTCAGTACGACTGCCGCTCCAGGCGGATTTCCTGCAGGATCGTCGTCGCGATTTCCTCGATCGACTTGTGCGTCGACGACAGCCACTTGATCCCTTCGCGGCGCATCATCGCCTCCGATTCGTTGATCTCGTAACGGCAGTTCTCCGGCGCCGCGTACTTGCTGCCCGGGCGGCGCTCGTTGCGGATCTCCGACAGACGCTGCGGGTCGATCGACAGGCCGAACAGCTTTTCGCGATGCTGCGTCAGCGCCGACGGCAGCTTGCCGCGCTCGAAGTCTTCCGGAATCAGCGGATAGTTCGCCGCCTTCACGCCGTACTGCATCGCGAGATACAGGCTCGTCGGCGTCTTGCCGCTGCGCGACACGCCGACCAGGATCACGTCGGCTTCGGACAGGTTGCGGTTCGACTGGCCGTCGTCGTGCGCGAGCGAGAAGTTGATCGCCTCGATCCGCGTCTTGTATTCCTCGGTATCTGCGTTCTGGTGGCCGCGCCCCATCGCGTGGCTCGACTTCAGCTCGAGCTCCTGCTCGAGCGGCTCGACGAAGCGCTGGAACATGTCGAGCACGAGCGCGTTCGAGCGCTTGACGATGTCGTTCGACACGCTGTCGACGAGCGTGGTGAACACGATCGCGCGACGGCCGTCGTGCACGGCCGCTTCGTTGATTTTCTCGACGGTCGAATAGGCCTTTTCGAGCGAGTCGACGAACGGCACGCGCACGAGGCGGAATTTCTGGTCGAACTGGGACAGGATCGAATGCGCGAAGGTTTCGGCAGTGATCCCGGTGCCGTCGGAGACGATGAAAACGGTAGGCAGCATGAATCTGGGCGTCGAGCGTGAAGGGCGGTTGCGCGGGCGGCTGGAGGTTCGCCTCCACACGCGGTGACAAGGTCGCGCCACATCCGGCAGCCGGCACGGTAGAATAGCGGCAACCTGTTGGATAAGCAATTGCGGGGCGGTGCGCGCAGGGCGCCCGGCGCTTGCCGCGAGCCATCCAAAATTCCCGGCAAGTTCGGCGATTCGTCTGCATACGTCGCCTTTCTGCCGGGTTTTTGCACATCGAGGGTCGGAAGATTTCCACCGCTGCGATTGTTTCTCCAACAGGTTGCGCAAGACGCGCCGCGCCTTTTTGCAAGCGCCCGCGTTCGAGCCCACTTGCGCAATCGAGCATTTTTTTCACACTTAGGGGCTTGTATGACTAACGCAGCAAACGTCGCAAAGGACCAGGCGTATGTAATCCCGTTCGAGCAGTTGCGGATGACCGATGTGGAGATCGTGGGCGGCAAGAACGCGTCGCTCGGCGAGATGATCAGCCAGCTTTCCGAGGCAGGCGTTCGCGTCCCCACCGGCTTTGCCACGACCGCGCTCGCATTCCGCGATTTCCTCAAGCACAACGATCTGACCGATCGCATCGCCAAGCGTCTCGAGTCGCTCGACATCGACGACGTGAAGGCGCTCGCCGAAGCAGGCGCCGAAATCCGTAAATGGATCGTCGACGCACCGCTGCAGGCGCGTCTCGAGCAGGAAATCCGCGCGCAGTTCGAAATCCTGAAGAGCGGCTCGCCGGCCGAACTGTCGTTCGCCGTGCGCTCGTCCGCGACCGCGGAAGACCTGCCCGACGCATCGTTCGCCGGCCAGCAGGAGTCGTATCTGAACGTCGTCGGCATCGACGACGTGCTCGATCGCATGAAGCACGTGTTCGCGTCGCTGTACAACGACCGCGCGATCTCGTATCGCGTGCACAAGGGCTTCACGCACGCCGAGGTCGCACTGTCGGCAGGCGTGCAGCGCATGGTGCGTTCGGACGTCGGCGCGGCCGGCGTGATGTTCACGATCGACACCGAATCGGGCTTCAAGGACGCCGTGTTCATCACGTCGAGCTACGGCCTCGGCGAAACCGTCGTGCAGGGCGCCGTGAACCCGGACGAGTTCTACGTGTTCAAGACGACGCTCGCGCAGGACAGGTACCCGATCATCCGCCGCTCGATCGGCTCGAAGCTGATCAAGATGGAGTTCACGCAACCCGGCGAACCGGGCCGCGTGAAGACGGTCGACGTGTCGCACGAGCAGCGCAACCGTTATTCGATCACCGACGAAGACGTGATCGAGCTCGCGAAGTACGCGGTCATCATCGAGAAGCACTACCAGCGTCCAATGGACATCGAGTGGGGCAAGGACGGTCGCGACGGCAAGATCTTCATCCTGCAGGCACGTCCGGAAACGGTGAAGAGCCAGGCGAGCGGCAAGGCCGAGCAGCGCTTCAAGCTGAAGGGCCAGTCGCAGGTGCTGGCGACGGGCCGCGCGATCGGTCAGAAGATCGGCGCGGGCCCCGTGCGCGTGATTCAGGACCCGTCGGAAATGGAACGCGTGCAACCTGGCGACGTGCTGGTGGCCGACATGACCGACCCGAACTGGGAGCCGGTGATGAAGCGCGCATCGGCGATCGTCACGAACCGCGGCGGGCGCACCTGCCACGCGGCGATCATCGCGCGTGAGTTGGGCGTGCCGGCGGTCGTCGGCTGCGGCGACGCGACCGACGTGCTGAAGGACGGCGCGCTGGTGACGGTGTCGTGCGCGGAAGGCGACGAAGGCAAGATCTACGACGGGCTGCTCGAGACGGAAGTCACGGAAGTGCAGCGCGGCGAGTTGCCGGAAATTCCGGTCAAGATCATGATGAACGTCGGCAACCCGCAACTCGCGTTCGACTTCTCGCAGCTGCCGAACGCCGGCGTCGGTCTCGCGCGCCTCGAGTTCATCATCAACAACAACATCGGTGTGCACCCGAAGGCGATCCTCGAGTACCCGAACATCGATCAGGACCTGAAGAAGGCCGTCGAGAGCGTCGCGCGCGGTCATGCATCGCCGCGCCAGTTCTACGTCGACAAGCTGACCGAAGGCGTCGCGACGATCGCCGCGGCGTTCTACCCGAAGCCCGTGATCGTGCGTCTGTCCGACTTCAAGTCGAACGAGTACAAGAAGCTGATCGGCGGTTCGCGCTACGAGCCGGACGAGGAAAACCCGATGCTGGGCTTCCGCGGCGCATCGCGCTACATCGCCGAAGACTTCGCGCAGGCGTTCGAGATGGAATGCCGCGCACTGAAGCGTGTGCGCGACGAGATGGGCCTGACCAACGTCGAGATCATGGTGCCGTTCGTGCGTACCGTGAAGCAGGCGGAGCGCGTCGTCGGCCTGCTCGAGAAGTTCGGCCTGAAGCGCGGCGAGAACGGCCTGCGCCTCGTGATGATGTGTGAAGTCCCGACCAACGCGATCCTCGCCGAAGAGTTCCTGCAGCACTTCGACGGTTTCTCGATCGGCTCGAACGACCTCACGCAGCTCACGCTCGGCCTCGATCGCGACTCGGGCATGGAACTGCTGGCCGTCGACTTCGACGAACGCGACCCGGCCGTCAAGTTCCTGCTCAAGCGTGCGATCGACACCTGCCGCAAGATGGGCAAGTACGTCGGTATCTGCGGCCAGGGCCCGTCCGATCACCCGGATTTCGCGCAGTGGCTGGCCGACGAAGGCATCGTGTCGATTTCGCTGAACCCCGACACGATCATCGATACGTGGCAGGCGCTGGCCAAGCGGAAGTAACGGCAGCCCGCCGCTGCATCGAAAGGGCGGTCCGCCGCTCTTTCGATGAAGGCAAAATGCAAGCTTCGTGCTATAAACACCCCGGTATCTACCGGGGTGTTTTTTTATCTGCGCCCGCCGGATCGCTCGACGGTGCCGACCGCCACGCGCGGTCCGACAGCGAATATAGTGCGTAGTGGGGCGCAAGCGTTTTTCTGGAGACCACAATGATGTCGGGGCATCTGTTCTGGTGGATCGGGGTCGGCGTGCTGGTCGTGGCCGAACTGCTGACCGGCACCTTCTATCTGCTGATGATCGCGCTCGGCTTTCTCGCCGGCGGCCTGCTGCAGTTCGCCGGCTTCGCGCCGCACGTGCAGCTGGGCGCGGCCGCCGCGGTCGCGATCGTCGCGATGATCGCGCTGCGCCGCTCGGGGCTCGGGCGCAAGCAGAAGCGCGACACGTCGACCAATCCGGACGTCAATCTCGATATCGGCGCGACCCTTACGGTCGACGCGTGGCATGACGGCCGCGCGCGCGTGCAGTATCGCGGCGCCGACTGGGACGTCGAGCTGGCGAACGGCGAGCGCGACGATGCGCACGTGTACCGCGTCAGCGCCGTGCGTGGCAACTGTCTGGTCGTCGTCGCGAAAGCCGCGGGCTGATCGTCCACCGATAAAACAAGGAGGGAATATTTCATGGATTCGCTGATCGTCTGGGTCGTCCTGCTCGTCATCGCCATCGTGATCGTGTCGAAGACGGTGAAGATCGTGCCGCAGCAGCATGCGTGGGTGCTCGAGCGCTTCGGCCGGTATCACGCGACGCTGTCGCCCGGCCTGAACATCGTGCTGCCGTTCGTCGACCGGATCGCCTACCGCCACGTGCTGAAGGAAATTCCGCTCGACGTGCCGAGCCAGGTCTGCATCACGCGCGACAACACGCAGCTGCAGGTCGACGGCGTGCTGTACTTCCAGGTCACCGACCCGATGAAGGCGTCGTACGGATCGAGCAACTTCGTGCTCGCGATCACGCAGCTCGCGCAGACGACGCTGCGCTCGGTGGTCGGCAAGCTCGAACTCGACAAGACCTTCGAGGAACGCGACTTCATCAACCACAACATCGTGTCGGCGCTCGACCAGGCCGCGGCGAACTGGGGCGTGAAGGTGCTGCGCTACGAGATCAAGGACCTCACGCCGCCGAAGGAAATCCTGCACGCGATGCAGGCGCAGATCACCGCCGAGCGTGAGAAGCGCGCGCTGATCGCGGCATCCGAGGGCCGCAAGCAGGAGCAGATCAACCTCGCGTCGGGTGCGCGCGAGGCAGCGATCCAGAAGTCAGAAGGCGAGCGGCAGGCGGCGATCAACCAGGCGCAGGGCGAGGCGGCCGCGATTCTCGCGGTGGCCGACGCGAACGCGCAGGCGATCCAGAAAATCGCGAACGCGATTCAGTCGCAGGGCGGCATGGATGCGGTCAATCTGAAGGTGGCCGAGCAGTATGTCGGCGCATTCTCGAATCTGGCGAAGCAGGGCAATACGCTGATCGTGCCGGCCAACCTGTCGGATCTCGGGACCGCGATCGCCTCGGCGCTGACGATCGTCAAGAACGCGACGCCGGCAGCGGGCGGTAGGGGCTGAGCGTCCGCGGGGCTTGCAGCGGCGTCGGCCGCTGCCGGCTTCCGGCGTGCGGCGTATCGTCGCGCGGCTGCATTGCCGTGGCTGCGTCGGCGTGCAATTCCATCGGCAACGGCGTGGCAGTGCTGCACGCGCGCCGCGTCGCCCGATCCGCCTGTGCCGCCCACAGCAAAACGGCCCGCATCGAGCGGGCCGTTTCGTTGCTGCGGCAGCGCGTGCGTGTCACGTGCCGGCGCGCATGATGCGCGCCTTTTCGCGCTCCCAGTCGCGCTTCTTCTCGGTTTCGCGCTTGTCGTGCAGTTTCTTGCCCTTCGCGAGCGCGATGTCGCATTTCACGCGACCGCCCTTGTAGTGGAAGTTCAGCGGCACGAGCGTGTAGCCGCGCTGCTCGACCTTGCCGATCAATTTCTTGATTTCCTCACGGTGCAGCAGCAGCTTGCGCGTGCGGACCGGATCGGGCTTGATGTGCGTCGAGGCTTCGGGCAGCGGGCTGATGTGGGTGCCGATCAGGAAGATCTCGGCGTTCTTCACCACCACGTAGCCCTCCTTGATCTGGCCGCGCCCGGCGCGCAGCGCCTTGACTTCCCAGCCCTCGAGCACGAGCCCGGCTTCATAGCGTTCCTCGATGTGATAATCGAAGTGCGCTTTCCTGTTGTCGATGATGCTCATGAAAGGATTGGGCCAACTCGTTTAAAATCACGATTTTAGCAAAGCGGGGCGTGAATCGCCCGGCTTGCGTTCCCACTTCAAGCGATGCCGCGCGATTTATGGCAGATGTCCAGAAAACCGTATTGATCCGTCACTCGGCGGAACAGATGTTCGACCTCGTCACCGACGTGGCCGATTACCCCAATTTCCTGCCCTGGTGCGGCGGCGTCGAAGTTCGCCGCCAGGACGACCGCGGGATGGAAGCGCGCATCGACATCAACTTCAAGGGCATCAAGCAGCATTTCGCGACGCGCAACACGCAGCAGCGTCCGAGCCGGATCGACATGGAGTTCGCCGACGGCCCGTTCAAGAAGTTCACGGGCTCGTGGCGGTTCATCCCGCTGCGCGCCGATGCGTGCAAGATCGAATTCGCGCTGCACTACGAGTTCTCGAGCATCCTGCTCGAGAAGATCATCGGCCCGGTGTTCAGCCACATCGCGAACACTTTCGTCGATTCGTTCGTCAAGCGCGCCGACCAGCGCTACGGCAAGGGGTGAGGCGATGCTGTCGATCGAAGTCTGCTACGCGCTGCCGGACCGCCAGACGCTGATTCCCGTTTCATTGCCCGAGGGCGCGACCGTGCGCGCCGCGATCGACGCGAGCGGCGTGCTCGCGCTGCATCCGGAGATCGATCTCGCGCAGGCGAAAACCGGCGTGTTCGGCAAGCTCGCACCGCTCGACGCGCCGCTCGCCGACCACGACCGTGTCGAGATCTACCGGCCGCTGATCGTCGATCCGAAGCTCGCGCGCCAGCGGCGCGTCGACAAGACCCGCCGCGAAGGCTCGATCGAGGGCCGCAAGTGGATGCACAAGGACGCGCGCTGACGCGTCGCGTCGGCGTCGCGTCATCTCTTTTCTTTCCTGTTCATCGGCCGTACCGGCTCGATCGGCGGCCGGTTCAGTGACGTGTTCAGTGAGCCGTGACGTTCGCGTTCGCCGCGGCGTGCTCGCACGTGCTGTCGCCTGCATGCGGATCGCCGTGCCGACGCACCGACCCGTAGACGCCCGCGAGCAACAGCGCGAGCGCCGCGATCTCGAGCACGCGCGGCATCCGGTGGTCGTAGACGAACGCATAGAGCATCGCGAACACCGTTTCGAACACGATCAGCTGGCCCGACAGCGTGAGCGGCAGCCGCTTCGACGCCGCGTTCCAGAGTCCGTTGCCGAGCCACGACGCGCCGATCGCCAGCGCGAGATTCAGCAGCCAGAACAGCTGCCAGCGCGATGCCGGCAGCGCGGCCTGTATCGTGCCGGCCGGCAGCGCCAGGATCGCGAGCCAGCACAGGCCGCCGATCAGCCCGGTCACGACGCCCCACAGCACCGACCACTCGTTGCCGCCGAAGCGATGGTGGCGCTGCAGGTAGCGCGCGTTCGCGACCGCGTACCAGGTCCAGCTCGCCAGCGCGCCGCTGGCGCAGGCGATGCCGAGGAGCTTCTCGCCGAGCGTGGTCGCATGCGCGGCGGCCGACGTGAACAGATCGACGTTGATGCAGACGATGCCCGCGATCACCAGCGCGAGCGGTGCCGCGAGGCGCCGCAGCGGCACCGCGCCGTGGTCGCTCAGGCCCGCGAGCGTGACGGTCACGGGCAGCACGCCGACGATCAGCGAGCTGGGGCCGATGCCGATCAGATGCACGGCGCCGGACAGCAGCATGTAGTACGCGACGTTGCCGATCAGCGCGAGCTTCGCGAGCGCCACGACGTCTTCGCGGGTCAGCCGCGCGAGCAGCGAGCGGGCGGCCGGCAGCGCGGCCGCCAACGACACGAGACCGTACATCGCGTAGCGGCCGGCGCTCAGCAGCAGCGGCGAGAAGTCGGTCAACAGCCGCGGCACCAGAAACACCATGCCCCACAACGCGCCCGCCAGGACGCCATACACTACACCGCGCTGCATCGACTGCTCCGAACAAAAGACTGACGAGCGCGCATCTTAGCGAGGGTCAAGCGAAGGCGTCTTGTTCATTCCTGCACAGGGGGGTGGACGTGGTGCGCGTGCGGCCGCGGTGCGATCGCAGGCGTATCAGCGTTCGGCTGCTGCGTCGGCGTCGGCGTCGCTGTCGTGCACGGCGTTCCCCGACGCGGGGCGGCGCACCGCGCGCAGCGTGCCGCTGTTGCCGCCGCCGCAGTAGAACGTGTCGCGGCCGTCGGATTCCAGTCCCGACACGCCGACGCCGGCCGGCATGTCGACCTGCTCGAGCACGTGTCCGGTGCCGGGGTCGACGCGTCGCAGCGCGCTTTCGTCCGCTTCCCACGTGCCGTGCCACAGTTCGCCGTCGACCCAGGTCACGCCGGTGACGAAGCGGTTCGATTCGATCGTGCGCAGCACGGCGCCCGACTGCGGATCGATCTGATGAATCTTGCGCTCGCGGTATTGCCCGACCCACAGCGTGCCTTCGGCCCAGGCGAGCCCGGAATCCGCGCCGCCGCCGGGCGCGGGGATCGTCGCGAGCACGCGGCCCGAGTCGCGGTCGATCTTTTCGATGCGGTCCTCGACGATCTGGAACAGGTGGCGGCCGTCGAACGCGGTGCCCGCATGCGCGGCGACGTCCAGCGTGCGCACCGTCGTGCCGGCACCGGGATCGAGCGCATTGAGCTTGTCGCCGGACGCGAACCACACGTGCTGCCCGTCGAACGTGACGCCGTGCACGCCGTCGACGCCGGCAAACGGGCCGTATTCGCGCAGGATGCTTGCGGTGGAACGTTTCATGTCTGTCTCCTCGTCGTGGGTAGGCCCATCCTAGTCGCCCGGCAGCACCACGGGGAGTAACAATGCGGTCGCGAATCCGGGCGGCGCGGGCGTGAGCCAGCGGCGCGCACGGCCGCGACCGAGCGCCTGGACCTTGCCGGCGGCCGCCAGCGCTTCGAGCGCACGCTGCACGGTGCGCTGGCTGGCGCCGAGCGCGAGCGCCAACGCGGAGCTCGACCATGCGTCGCCGTCGGCGAGCAGCGCGAGCACGGCAGCGTGGCGATCGTCGACGACGCGCGCGAGCACGACGATGTCAGCGGCGCCGAGCGGCTCGAGCGCGAAGCCGTCGGCGGTGGCGGTCAGCTTCGCGAGCGGCCGCAGCATCGCGCGCAGGCGGCCGATCTCGACGCGCAGGCGCGCGCGATGCGAATCGTCCGCGTGTCTCGCGCGAAACGCGGCGGCGACGAGCGCGTTCCTCGACACGTCGCGCGGCCACGCTTCGCCGAGCACGCGCGCGAGCGTGAACAGCACCGGGCGGCGCGCGAGCGACACGCTTGCGCGCGCATCGCGCACGGCATGCCGGCACGCGTCGACGACCAGCGCGTCCGACTCGAACAGCGCCTGTACTTCGTCGAGCCGCACGAGCCGCGATGCCCCGCGTGCGATGAGCCGCGCGGCCGGCGTATCGAGCGCGCGCGCGGCCGTCTCGACTTCGGCGCTCAGTGCGGCGATGCCGGCATGTTGCGCGGCCGCGCGCGCACGGGCCAGCGCGGCGCGCGCCGCGTGCGGGCGGATGCGGCGGATCGCGATGCCGGCCGCGATCAGTTCGTGTGCCGCGCGCGACGCCGGCGGCAGCGCGGCGGGCTCGAGCTGCGCGAGTTGCTGCTCGGCGTCGTCGACGCGTCCGATCAGCAGCAGCCGGCGCACGCCGAGATAACGCGCATGGGCCGCGTTCGCGCGATCGCCGTGCGCGTCGAGCGTCGCGCATGCGGCGTCGAGTGCGCGCGACGGCCAGCGCAGATCGCGCGACGCCAGCGCGATCTCGGCTTGCGCGACCACGCAGCGCGCGCGTGCGACGGCTTCGTGCGGGCCGAACGCGCGCGCCGCCGCGCGCATGAGCGCGCGGGCGCGCTCGAAGTCGCCGAGCTGAGCCAGCGCGATGCCGCGCAACGCGAGCGCGGGCGCGTCGCCGCGCAGTGCGACGCGGTTCAGCGCGCCGAGCGGGTCGCCGGCCGCGAGCGCGCGTGCGGCGGCGGTGATTAGCGAATCCATGCGAATCCCGACACAGTTGTCACTCCCTCGCGTCCGATCCCGGGCCCTAATCTAGCACCACGCACACGGCGAAGCCGCCGTGCCCGAATCCCGACGAAAGGAGAAACCCGCAATGACGACCCATCTCACCGGAACGCGCGACGAATGGCTGACGGCGCGACGCGCGCTGCTCGACGCGGAAAAGACGCTCACGCGCCATAGCGACGCGCTCGCACGGCGTCGCGAGGCGCTGCCGTGGGTGCGCGTGGACAAGACCTACCGGTTCGACACCGAGCACGGCGCGGCGACGCTCGACGATCTGTTCGACGGCCGTTCGCAGCTGCTCGTCTATCACTTCATGTTCGGCCCCGACTACAAGGCCGGCTGCCCGTCGTGCTCGGCGCTCGCCGATGGCTTCGACGGTTTCGCCGTCCATCTCGCGAACCACGACGTGACGCTCGCGGCGGTGTCGCGCGCGCCGCTCGCGAAGCTGCTGGCGTACCGGCAGCGCATGGGCTGGCGGTTTCCGTGGGCGTCGTCGGAAGGCGGCGCGTTCAATTTCGACTTCAACGTGTCGTTCACCGAAGCGCAGCAGCGCACCGGCGACGTCGAATACAACTATGCGCGCGCCGCTCACGCGATGGACGTGGATCCGCCGCCGGCCGCGGTCGCGCAGTTCGCCGCGACCTGCGGCACCGATGCCGCGACGTATGCGCGCGACCGCCCGGGGATGAGCGCGTTCGTGCGCGAGGACGGCGTCGTCTATCACACGTATTCGACCTATGCGCGCGGGCTCGATGCGCTGTGGGGCATGTACGCGTGGCTCGACCGCGCGCCGCTCGGCCGCAACGAGACGGGCGTGTGGTGGCGCCGTCACGACGAATACGCGCGCGATTGAGCGCGGAGGCGGGCGATGCGTCGCGCGACTCGATCGGGCCGGCACTCCGTTGCCCCGCGCAGCGCGGACCGCGCGTTCTGCGCGGCGCTCGCGGCCGCATTCGCCGCGGCGCTGTGGGCGACGCTGGCGCTGCATGCGTCGATGGACGCGATGGGCGGCACGCCGATGGCCGGCGGCTGGACGCTGTCGGCCGCGTGGGGCGGATCGTGCGGATGGCGGCCGGGCAGGGCGTTCGGCGAGTTCGTCGGCATGTGGGCGGCGATGACGGCGACGATGATGCTGCCGGTGCTGGCGCCCGAGCTGTGGCGGTATCGCCGCCGGATGGGCGCGTCGGGCGATGCGCGCGCGGGATGGCGCGTCGTGGTGGCGGGTGCCGGGTATCTCGGCGTATGGCTCGTGCTTGGCGCGATGGTGTTTCCCGTGGGTGCCGGGCTGGCGGCCGCGGCCGCGCGGCCGCCCGCGCTCGCCGCCGCGATGCCGGTGGCGGCCGGTGCGGTCGTGTTCGCTGCCGGCGTGCTGCAGTTTTCCGGCTGGAAGCGGCGCCGGCTTGCCTGCTGCCGGCACATGGCCGCGGCGGACGACGACGGCCCGCGAGCCGGCGTGGGCGCTGCATGGCTGTACGGCCTGCGGGCCGGCGTGCGCTGTGCCGCGTGCTGCGGCAATCTGATGGGCGCGGCCGTCGCAGCCGGCATGATGGATCTGCGCGTGATGACGATCGTGACGGCCGCGATCGCCGCCGAACGGCTCGCGCCTGGCGGCGCGTGCGTGGCGCGCGTCGTCGGCGGCGTGGCGCTCGGCGCGGGTGCGGTGATGGTCGTGCGTGCGGTGGCTGCGCTGGCGTAGCCGCGCGTCGGGCGCTGGGTGCCGCCGCTGCATATCGAAGCCGACTGGCGGCTCGCTGCAAGCAGTGCGGCGCCGCCGCGCCACTTCGTCGCGCGCGGGCCGATTCCGGCCGCTTCGCCCTGCCTGCGCGAATGCTGCGAGCGCCGGGTGAAACGAAAGGCGATCGAAAACGAACCGAACGGCGATCCGAACGATTCGGCCCCCGAACGCTCCCGAACGGCTAACCCGTTGTTCGTGTTGTGAAAATCCGCGGCGCTTCGCGTATAATTCGCTTTTGCGCCCATAGGATTTGCCATGCGTCTGATCCAAAAAGCACTCACTTTCGATGACGTGCTCCTCGTTCCCGCCTTCTCCGACGTTCTCCCGCGCGACACCAGCCTGAAAACCAAGCTGACCCGCAACATCTCCCTGAACATGCCGCTCGTGTCCGCCGCGATGGACACGGTCACCGAAGGTCGCCTCGCGATCGCGATGGCGCAGCAGGGTGGCGTGGGGATCGTCCACAAGAACCTGACGCCGGCCGAGCAGGCCCGCGAGGTCGCGAAGGTCAAGCGTTTCGAATCGGGTGTCGTCCGCGACCCGATCACCGTTCCGCCGCAGATGAAGGTGCGCGACGTGATCGCGTTGTCGCGCCAGCATGGCATCTCGGGTTTCCCGGTCGTCGAAGGCCCGCAGCTCGTGGGCATCGTCACGAACCGTGACCTGCGTTTCGAATCGCGCCTGGACGAGCCGGTCAAGTCGATCATGACGCCGCGCGAGCGTCTCGTCACGGTCAAGGAAGGCACGCCGCTCGCCGAAGCGAAGGCGCTGATGCACAGCCACCGCCTCGAGCGCGTGCTGGTCGTCAACGACGCGTTCGAACTGCGCGGCCTGATGACCGTCAAGGACATCACGAAGCAGACCGAGCATCCGGACGCGTGCAAGGACGAGCACGGCAAGCTGCGCGCAGGCGCGGCGGTCGGCGTCGGCCCCGACAACGAAGAGCGCGTCGAGCTGCTGGTGCAGGCGGGCGTAGACGTGATCGTCGTCGATACCGCGCACGGTCACAGCAAGGGCGTGCTCGAGCGCGTGCGCTGGGTCAAGCAGAACTTCCCGCACGTCGAGGTGATCGGCGGCAACATCGCGACCGCGGCTGCCGCGAAGGCACTCGTCGAATACGGTGCGGACGCCGTCAAGGTCGGTATCGGCCCAGGCTCGATCTGCACGACGCGGATCGTCGCGGGTGTCGGCGTGCCGCAGATCAGCGCGATCGCGAACGTCGCCGAGGCGCTGAAGGGCACCGGCGTGCCGTGCATCGCCGACGGCGGCGTGCGGTTCTCGGGCGACGTGTCGAAGGCCCTCGCGGCCGGCGCGAATGCGGTGATGATGGGCAGCATGTTCGCCGGCACCGAAGAGTCGCCGGGCGACGTGTTCCTGTACCAGGGCCGCCAGTACAAGTCGTACCGCGGCATGGGTTCGGTCGGCGCGATGAAGGACGGCGCGGCGGACCGCTACTTCCAGGACAACTCGGCGAACATCGACAAGCTCGTGCCGGAAGGCATCGAAGGCCGCGTCGCGTACAAGGGCTCGGTCAACGCGATCCTGTTCCAGCTGGTCGGCGGCGTGCGCGCGAGCATGGGCTACTGCGGCTGCCGCACGATCGACGAGCTGCACGAGAAGGCGGAATTCGTCCAGATCACCGCGGCGGGCATGCGCGAGTCGCACGTGCACGACGTGCAGATCACGAAGGAAGCGCCGAACTATCACGTGGACTGAGCGCCGATGAAACCGCTGCTGCGAGCCGTGCTGATCGTCGACGCCGTGCTGCTGCTCGCGTTCGGCACGTTGTTCGTGCTGACGCCGTGGCAGGCGCTGTTCAATGCGCTGCAGCTCGCGAACGTCCAGCCGGCGATGCTCGGCCAAGCGTTCGGCATCGCGCTGCTCGGGCTCGCGTGGCTCGCGTTTCATGCGGCGGTCAACGGTGAACTCACGGCGCCCGTCGCGCGGGCGGTCGGCCATGTGAACTGGCTGATCGGCGTGCTTGCGGTCGTGTGGTCGCTCGGCACCGGCAACGGCCCGGCGATCGCGGCGGCCGGCCGCGTGCTGTCGGTCGCGGCCGGGGTCGCGCTGATCGTGCTCGGCCTCGGCGGCGTGCGGCTCGCCGCGGCCGTGCGGCGGCGCGACAAGGCGCTGGCGCTCGAGGCCCGCGGCGCGCAGCGTCCGGCCGAGCCGGCGCCGGTCGTCGTGCCGCAGCCGCGGGTCGAGCCGAGCGTCGCGCGTCCGGCAGCACCGGCAGCACCGGCAGCGCCTGTCGCACCGGCAGCAGCAGCCGATGCCGCGGCAGCGGCCCGTTCGTCCGGCAGCGTCGCGTTCGACGCCCGCCCGCCGGCGCAGGATTGACCGGCGATGCGTCGCGCGAGCCGCCGCCCGCCCGACGCCTCCGTCCATGCTATTGACGCAGCGCTTCGTGCGCTGCTTTTCTTATCATCTTCATCCCGTCCGCAGCCATGCACGACAAAATCCTGATTCTCGACTTCGGTTCGCAAGTCACCCAACTGATCGCGCGCCGCGTGCGCGAAGCGCACGTCTACTGCGAGATCCATCCGAACGACGTGTCCGACGCGTTCGTTCGCGAGTTCGCGCCGAAGGCGGTGATCCTGTCGGGCAGCCACGCCAGCACCTACGAAGACCACCAGCTGCGCGCGCCGCAGGCCGTGTGGGACCTCGGCGTGCCGGTGCTCGGCATCTGCTACGGCATGCAGACGATGGCCGTGCAGCTCGGCGGCAAGGTCGAGTGGAGCGACCATCGCGAATTCGGCTATGCGGAAATGCGCGCGCATGGTCATACGCGCCTGCTCGACGGCATCGACGATTTCAAGACGGCCGAAGGCCACGGGATGCTGAAGGTCTGGATGAGCCACGGCGACAAGGTGGCCGAGCTGCCGCCGGGCTTCACGCTGATGGCGTCGACGCCGAGCTGCCCGATCGCCGGCATGGCCGACGAGGCGCGCGGCTACTACGCGGTGCAGTTCCATCCGGAAGTCACGCACACGGTGAAGGGCCGCCAGATCATCGAGCGCTTCGTGCTGCATATCGCCGGCGCGAAGCCCGACTGGATCATGAAGAACCACATCGAGGAAGCGGTCGCGAAGATCCGCGAGCAGGTCGGTGACGAGGAAGTGATTCTCGGCCTGTCGGGCGGCGTCGATTCGAGCGTCGCGGCGGCGCTGATCCATCGCGCGATCGGCGACCAGCTGACCTGCGTGTTCGTCGATCACGGCTTGCTGCGCCTGAACGAAGGCAAGATGGTGCTCGACATGTTCGAGGGCCGCCTGCACGCGAAGGTCGTGCACGTCGACGCATCGGAACAGTTCCTCGGCCATCTGGCCGGTGTGACCGATCCGGAGCAGAAGCGCAAGATCATCGGTCGCGAGTTCGTCGAGGTGTTCCAGGCTGAGGCGCAGAAGCTGTCGAAGGCGAAGTGGCTTGCGCAGGGCACGATCTATCCGGACGTGGTCGAATCGGGCGGAACGAAGACGAAGAAGGCGACGACGATCAAGAGCCACCACAACGTCGGCGGGCTGCCGGAAACGCTCGGCCTGAAGCTGCTCGAGCCGCTGCGCGACCTGTTCAAGGACGAAGTGCGCGAGCTGGGCGTCGCGCTCGGCCTGCCGCCGGAGATGGTGTACCGCCATCCGTTCCCGGGCCCGGGCCTCGGCGTGCGGATTCTCGGCGAAGTGAAGCGCGAATATGCGGAGCTGCTGCGTCGCGCGGATGCGATCTTCATCGAGGAGCTGCGCGGCACGACCGCCACCGCGCAGGACGCGGCAGCCGGCCTGTGCGGCGAAGCCGACGTCGGCAAGAGCTGGTACGACCTGACGAGCCAGGCGTTCGCGGTGTTCCTGCCGGTGAAGTCGGTCGGCGTGATGGGCGACGGCCGCACGTACGACTACGTGACGTCGTTGCGCGCGGTGCAGACGACCGACTTCATGACCGCACACTGGGCGCATCTGCCGTACGCGCTGCTCGGCCGTGCGTCGAACCGGATCATCAACGAGGTGCGCGGGATCAACCGTGTGGTGTACGACATCTCGGGGAAGCCGCCGGCGACGATTGAGTGGGAGTGATGCGGCGCCGGGGTGCGCCCCGGTAGCGGATCGCGGCATCGGAGGATGCGAGCGCCCGGCAGGGAAGCCTGCCGGGCTTTTTTTCGTGCCGGGCGCCGCGTACCACGACATACCCACTCCGAACCAGCCAAACCCCCGCCCAGCCCGCCGCGGCGCAGCACAGCCCCAAGTCGCCCCGATCTTCACACATGCGCGCCGATTCGGCCCCTAAAAAGACAATATCGAGCAGGTCTTCGAAGAGCCTGTCATATGCACGTCACCCTGCTAGAATTCGGCTGCCGCATTTGTTCCGATTGACTAATGAGATTGCTTGACGCACTGGTCGAACAACGCATCGCCGCCGCCGCCGCGCGGGGCGAGTTTGACGATTTGCCCGGTACCGGCGCGCCGCAGGCGCTGGATGACGACCTCCTCGTCCCCGAGGAGGTCCGGGTGGCCAACCGTATCCTGAAGAACGCCGGCTTCGTGCCGCCGGCCGTCGAGCAATTGCGCGCGCTGCGCAACCTGCAGGACGAACTGCAGGCGGTCGGCGATCGTGCCGCACGTTGCCGGCTTCAGGCGAAGATCCTCGCGCTCGACATGGCGCTGGAATCGCTGCGCGGCGGTCCGATGGTGATGCCGCGCGACTATTGCCGTCGCATCGCCGAGCGTCTGTGCGAACGCGGGCTCGACGAAGCGCCCGCCGAAGCGGGGTCGATGTGAGCGCAGACGCGCTGCACGACGCGGCCCCGGAATCCGTCGGCGCTGCCGATTCCCCCGTATCCGAGCCCACGATCGAGCCCGCGCCCGCGTCTGCGCGCGACCTGCATTTCATGCGGCTCGCGCAGGCCGCGGCCGAAGAGGCGCGCGCCGCGGGCGAAGTGCCGGTCGGCGCGGTGCTCGTGCGCGGCGACGAAGTGATCGCACGCGGCTTCAACCATCCGATCGGCGGGCACGACCCGTCGGCCCACGCGGAAATGGCCGCGCTGCGGATGGCGGCCCAGCATCTGCAGAATTACCGGATGCCCGGCTGCGAGTTGTACGTGACGCTCGAGCCTTGTCTGATGTGCGCGGGCGCGATCATGCACGCGCGCATCGCACGCGTGGTCTACGGCGCGGCCGACCCCAAGACGGGCGCCTGCGGCAGCGTGATCGACGCATTCGCGAATCCCCAGCTGAACCACCACACCGAAGTGACCGGCGGCGTGCTCGCCGACGAATGCGGCGCCGCGCTGAAGTCGTTCTTCGCGGAGCGCCGCCGCGCGGTGCGCGAAGCGCGGCTCGCCCGCGACGCCGAATCGGGCGCGGCATGACCGCCGCGCGCCGCGCGCGCTGCGCCGGCCGCGGCCTCCGCGCGTGATCGCTGAACCGTCAACGATCCAGGCCCTCTAAGCAGTGTTTGACGACCCGACTCCTCCCGCCATGTCCTTCCAGCCCGCCGCGTCCTATACCATTCGCCTGCTTGCGCCGTCCGGTTATCCGCATGATCCCGACGCGATCAATCGCGCGCTCGAGCGTTTGAGTAGCGCCCAGCAGCGCATCGAGAACATCGAGGCGACGCAGCGCCGCTTTCAGCGCTTCGGCGGCACCGACGGCGAACGCGCCGGCGACCTGAACCGCCTCGCCGATCCGCAGCGGGCGCTGCCCGACATCGCGCTCGCGGTGCGCGGCGGCTACGGCGCCGCGCGCATCCTCCACGGGCTCGACTATCGCGGGCTCGAGCGCCGCCTGCGCGATCAGCCTATCGCGCTGGTCGGCCATAGCGACTTCACCGCGATCCAGCTCGCGCTGTACGCGAAGGCGCGCATCAAGACCTTCGGCGGCCCGATGCTGTCGGCGGATTTCGGCGCCGAAACGCCGAGCGACTTCACGATGCAGCACTTCTGGCAGACGCTGTCGCAGCCGAGCACGACGATCGTCGCCGACGTGCCGCAGGTGCAGGCCGTGACCGCGGCGGGCACGCTGTGGGGCGGCAATCTCGCGATCCTGTCGTCGCTGGTCGGCACGCCGTACATGCCGGACATCGAAGGCGGCATCCTATTCATCGAGGACGTCAACGAGCAGCCGTTCCGGATCGAACGGATGATCTATCAGCTGCATCTGTCCGGGCTGCTCGCGCGCCAGCAGGCGCTCGTGATCGGGCAGTTCACGGGCGCGCGGCCGTTCGAATACGACAACGGCTACGACATGGAGGCCATGATCGAGCAGGTGCGCTCGGTGATCGGCATCCCGGTCGTCACGGGCTTGCAGTTCGGCCACGTGCCCGATCTATTGACGCTGCCGTTCGGCGCACACGCCGAACTCGTCGCGAACGCGCACGGCTTCCGGCTCACGCTGTCCGACTATCCGCATCTCGGCTGACGGCCGATCGCTAACCTCGAAAGGCGGGTCTCCCGCCTTTTTCTTTAAGTAGACGCGCAACTAACCGTCGCTAATTTTCGACGACACGAAGCACATTCGCGCCGTTGCATGCACCAGTTTTGTCGACAAAATTCCCGGCAGGGTAAACGCCGTAAGCTGCCATGGATGGTCGTTGCGGCCTTGCCGTGTGCGGGTTTCGTGCGCCGCGCACTGCTCTGGCACACCCGGATGCACGCCGATTGTGCGAATTCAGGGAAAAGAATTGTTGACAATCTTTATGTCCGTCCTAGGATGAGGACCATCACACGATGCAGAACATGAACGAGCCCGATATCCCTGCGTCCGGCGCCGCCGGCCCCGAAGCGATCGCCGAGCGGATCCGCACCGCGATCCTCGAGCATCGGCTCGCGCCCGGCGCGAAGCTGACGGAGGCGCAGCTGTGCGACGTGTTCGGCGTGAAGCGCGGGACGATCCGCCAGGCGCTGTCGCAGCTCGCGGCCGACAAGCTCGTCGATCTCGAGCCGAACCGCGGCGCCTTCGTTGCGAGCCCGACGCTGCAGGACGTGCACGAGGTGTTCGAGATGCGCCGCATCATCGAGCTGGCCGTCGTCGAGCGGCTCGCGACGGGGCCGGGCGCGAAACGGTTGAAGGGCGTCGCCGCGCTGATCGACAAGGAGCGTCGCGCGTTCGAGCGTCACGATTTCGCCGCGTGGATCCGCCTGTCGGGCGAATTCCATACGGCGCTCGCCGCGCTCACGGGCAACGCGACGCTGTGCGAATGCCTCGACGGGCTCGTCGCGCGCTCGACGCTGATGTCGGCGCTGTACGAGTCGCACGGTCGCAGCCCGTGCTCGTGCGACGACCACGACGGGATCCTGGCCGCGCTGGAAGCGGGCGATTCGAAGCGGGCGGTGACGCTGATGGCGCACCACCTGCAGCATGTCGAACTGAAGATGCTGGACCGGCCCGCGCAAGGGCAGGTCGATTTGCGCGAAGTGTTCGGCGGCGCCTGAGCGGCGACGCGAACCGGCCCGCGCGCCACACGACGAGAGCAATGCAGGCCGGCGGTCAGCGCCGCCGGCCGCCAGTCCGACTCCGGGCGACGACCCGGAGCGATATCGATGACGGTGGAGCGGCCGCACGGCCGCGTCAAGGAGAAGTCATGGCTCAGTTCAGTGTGGCGCACGACAGCGCATATCCGGCGGAACAAGGCGGCGAGGGCGGCGATCCGGCCTTGCCGGACGGTTACAGCGAGCGTTTGTACAACGAAGATTTGGCACCACTGAAGAACCAGACGTGGGGCGCGTACAACATCTTCGCGTTCTGGATGTCCGACGTGCACAGCGTCGGCGGCTACGTGTTTGCCGGCAGCCTGTTCGCACTCGGGCTGACGAGCTGGCAGGTGCTGATCGCGCTGATCGTCGGCATCACGATCGTGAACCGGCTGTGCAACCTGATCGCGCGACCGAGCCAGCAGATCGGCGTGCCGTATCCGGTCGCGTGCCGCGCGACGTTCGGCGTGCTGGGCGCCAACGTGCCGGCCGTGATCCGCGGGCTGATCGCGATCGCGTGGTACGGCATCCAGACCTATCTCGCGTCGAGCGCGCTGGTGATCGTCGTGCTGAAGTTCTTCCCGCAATGGATGCCGTACGCGGACGTTCATCGCTACGGCTTCCTCGGGCTGTCGGCCGTCGGCTGGGCCGGCTTCATGCTGCTGTGGGTGCTGCAGGCGTTCGTGTTCTGGAACGGGATGGAGACGATCAAGAAGTTCATCGACTTCGCGGGGCCGGCCGTCTACGTCGTGATGTTCATCCTCGCCGGCTACATGGTGTGGCGTGCGGGCTGGCGCAACATCGGCATCAATCTCGGCGGCGTCAAGTATCACGGCGCGCAGGTGATTCCGGTGATGATCACGGCCGTGTCGCTCGTCGTGTCGTATTTCTCCGGGCCGATGCTCAATTTCGGCGACTTCTCGCGTTACTGCCGCTCGTTCGGCGACGTCAAGCGCGGCAACTTCTGGGGGCTGCCGGTCAACTTCCTCGCGTTCTCGCTCGTCACGGTAGTCACCACGGCCGCGACGCTGCCGGTGTTCGGAGAGCTGATCACCGACCCGGTCGCGACGGTCGGCCGCATCGATCATCCGACCGCGGTGATCCTCGGCGCGCTGACGTTTACGATCGCGACGATCGGTATCAACATCGTCGCGAACTTCGTGTCGCCCGCGTTCGATTTCTCGAACGTCGCGCCGCGGCTGATCAGCTGGCGCGCAGGCGGGATGCTCGCGGCCGTCGCGTCGATCTTCATCACGCCGTGGAACCTGTTCAAAAACCCGGCCGTGATCCATTACACGCTCGATGTGCTCGGCGCGTTCATCGGCCCGCTGTACGGCGTGCTGATCGCCGACTTCTACCTCGTCAAGCGCGGCCGGCTGGTGCGCGACGATCTGTACACGATGTCGGAGCGCGGCGCGTACTGGTACACCGGCGGCGTGAACCGTCGCGCGCTCGCCGCGCTGCTGCCGGCCGCGGTGATTGCGGTCGTGTGCGTGATGGTGCCGGGCTGGGAGGCCGCCGCGAATTTCTCGTGGTTCATCGGCGCGGGGCTCGGCTTCGCGTTCTACCGGTTGCTCGTGAGCACGAACGCGTGAGGAGCGCGAGATGAAGATCAAGCTGATCAACCCGAACACGACGCAGCGCATGACCGACGCGATGGGCCGTTGCGCGCGCGAGATCGCGGCCGCCGGTACGGAGATCGTCGCGGTGAGCCCGCCGATGGGGCCGCCGTCGATCGAAGGCTATTACGACGAGGCGCTGGCGACGCCGGGGCTGCTCGCCGAGATCGCGCAAGGCGAACGCGACGGCTGCGACGCGTACGTGATCGCGTGCTTCGGCGATCCGGGGCTGTACGCGGCGCGCGAATTGGCGCGCGGCCCGGTGATCGGAATCGCCGAGGCGGCGATGCATGCGGCGAGCGTGCTCGCGCCGGGCTTCTCGGTCGTCACGACGCTCGCGCGCACCTGCGGGATGGCCTGGCATCTCGCCGAGCGCTACGGGATGAAGCGCTTCTGCCGCAACGTGCGCGCGACCGACGTCGCGGTGCTCGAGCTCGACCGGCCCGGTTCGGCGGCGCGGCGCATCATCGTCGACGAATGCCGGCGGGCGCTCGACGAGGACGGCGCCGATGCGATCGTGCTCGGCTGCGCCGGGATGGCCGAGTTCGCGCACGAGATCGAGCAGCAGATCGGCGCGCCGGTGATCGAGGGTGTCACGGCGGCCGTGAAGTGGGCCGAGGCGCTGGTGTCGCTGCGCCTCGCGACCGCGAAGCGCGGCGATTATGCGCGGCCGCTGCCGAAGCGCTACGACGGCGAATTCGCGCGCTTCAGCCCGCCGGACGACGCGTCGGCGGCTGCGCCGGCAAGCGCGGGCGCGCGCAGCGGCAGCGTTGCGTCGGCGCCCGACGCCGGTTTGCCGCAACCGCACATACACGCGGTCTGACCTGCACTATCTGCGCCGCTGTATGGGCGCGTCCCGACCTTTTCGCTACACTGGGCCGTCGTCGTATCGGCCCGCGCGGCCGGCCTTCGGGCCCCGTGCGGGCCGATGCGAACCCACCATTTCAGCGAGCTTCAGCGGCACTCCGAACCCATGTCACTCGATCCCAACTATCCTCGCGACCTGATCGGCTACGGCCGCCATCCCGTGCAGGCGAACTGGCCCGGGCGCGCGCGCGTCGCGGTGCAATTCGTCCTCAATTACGAGGAGGGCGGCGAGAACTGCGTGCTGCACGGCGATCCGGGCTCCGAGCAGTTCTTGTCGGAAATCGTCGGCGCGGCCGCGTATCCCGACCGTCACATGAGCATGGAGTCGATCTACGAGTACGGGTCGCGTGCCGGCGTATGGCGCATCCTGCGCGAGTTCGAGAAGCGCGGGCTGCCGCTGACGGTGTTCGGCGTCGGCATGGCGATCGAGCGCCATCCGGAGCTCGCGCGCGCCTTCGTCGAGCTCGGCCACGAGATCGCATGCCACGGCTGGCGCTGGATTCACTACCAGAGCATGACGCCCGAGCTGGAGGCCAAGCACATGCGTCTCGGCATGGAGGCGATCGAGCGCGTGACCGGCGAGCGTCCGCTCGGCTGGTACACCGGCCGCGACAGCCCGAACACGCACCGCCTCGTCGCCGAATACGGCGGCTTCCTGTACGACTCCGACAACTACGGCGACGACCTGCCGTTCTGGATGGACGTCGCAGTGTCGGGCGGCCGCACGACGCCGCAATTGATCGTCCCGTACACGCTCGACACGAACGACATGCGCTTCGCGACGCCGCAGGGCTTCAACACCGGCGAACACTTCTTCGATTACCTGCGCGACGCGTTCGACGTGCTGTACGCGGAAGGCGACGAAGCGCCGAAGATGCTGTCGATCGGCATGCACTGCCGGCTGCTCGGGCGGCCGGGGCGTTTCCGCGGGCTGCAGCGTTTCCTCGATCACATCGAGAAGCACGAACGCGTATGGGTGACGCGGCGTGCCGATATCGCGCGCCATTGGCGTGAACATCATCCGTATCAGCCCAATCATCGAGACGAAGGGAAAGCATGAAGGCGATGCGTTACACGTTGGAGCAACTGAACACGATGACGCCGAGCGCATTCGTCGCCGCGCTGTCGGGCATTTTCGAGCATTCGCCGTGGGTGGCCGAGCATGCGGCGGCGAAGCGGCCGTTCGCGAGCATCGACGCGCTGCACGAGACGATGTCGAACGCGGTGGAAACGGCCGGCGACGCACGCCAGCTCGCGCTGATCAACGCCCACCCGGAACTGGCCGGCAAGGCGGCCGTGCGCGGTGAGCTCACGGCCGAGTCGACGCGCGAGCAGAGCGGCGCGGGCCTCGATCAATGCACGCAGGAAGAGTTCGACAAGCTGCTGACGCTGAACCGCACCTATCGCGAGAAATTCGGCTTCCCGTTCATTCTGGCCGTGCGCGGCTATGACCGGCACGGCATCATCGCGAACTTCGAGTCGCGCGTGAATCATTCGCGCAGCGAGGAGCTGCGTGCGAGCCTCGACCAGATCTACCGGATCGCGCGCTTCCGGCTCGACGACCTGATCGACGCGTGACGTCGCGCCGTAGCGGCCGCTTCGCATCACCGCTTCGCCTCACCGAACAAGGACACATCATGGCTGTTCCGCTTCTCGATCCCGCCGCGCCCGATTTCACCCGGCGCTACGTGAACCTCGCCGACCCGCGCCTCGGCGCGCAGGCGCTCGAAGCCAGCGACGACTTCTTCGCGCCGAAGGAGCGGATGCTGAACCCGGAGCCGGCGGTCTTCATCCCCGGCAAGTACGACGACCACGGCAAGTGGATGGACGGCTGGGAGACGCGCCGCAAGCGCACGACCGGTTATGACTGGTGCATCGTCAAGCTCGCGCGGCCCGGCGTGATCAAGGGCGTCGACATCGATACCAGCCATTTCACCGGCAACTTCCCGCCGGCCGCGTCGATCGACGCCGCGTACGTCGTTGACGGCGCGCCGACGGCGACCGAGTGGATCGAGATCGTGCCGTCGACGACGCTGCAGGGCAACAGTCACCATTACGTCGAAGCGCGCGACGCGCGCGCGTTCACGCATCTGCGCGTGAACATCTATCCGGACGGCGGCGTGGCGCGGCTGCGCGTGTACGGCCAGCCGCAGCTCGACTGGGCCGGCGCGAGCGCGACCGAGCAGTTCGACCTCGCGGCGATGGAAAACGGCGGCTACGTCGTGGCCGCGAACAACCAGCACTTCGGGCTCGCGTCGAACCTGCTGCTGCCGGGCCGCGGCGTGAACATGGGCGACGGCTGGGAAACGCGTCGCCGCCGCGAACCAGGCAACGACTGGGCGATCGTCGCGCTCGCGCAGCCGGGCGTGATCCGCAGGATCGAAGTCGATACGGCGTTCTTCAAGGGCAACTACCCGGACCGCTGCTCGATCCAGGCCGCCTACATGTCGGGCGGCACCGACAGCTCGCTGATCACGCAGTCGATGTTCTGGCCGGTGCTGCTCGGCGAGCAGAAGCTGCAGATGGACAAGCAGCACTTCTTCGAACCGGAAATCGCCGCACTCGGGCCGGTCACGCACGTGCGCCTGAACATCATCCCGGACGGCGGCGTATCGCGTCTGCGCCTGTGGGGGACGCTCGACAAATGAAGACGCTTGCAATCGAACCGCTGACCAGGCAAGCGTTCGCCCCGTTCGGCGACGTGATCGAAACCGACGGCGCGAAGCAGATTCCGATCAATCTCGGCACGACGGTGCGCTTTCACGATCTCGCGAACGTCGACGTGACCGACGCGGGCGGCCGCACGCTGGTCAACCTGTTTCGCGGCCAGCCGCGTGAGCTGCCGTTCGAGGTCAGGATGCTCGAGCGGCATCCGCTCGGCAGCCAGGCGTTCGTGCCGCTGAACGAGCGGCCGTATCTCGTCGTCGTCGCGCCGGCGGGCGAGCTCGATCCGTCGAAGGTTCGTGCGTTCGTGACGAGCGGCTGGCAGGGCGTCAACTACGCGAAGGGCGTGTGGCATCACCCGCTGATCGCGTTGGGCGAGGTCAGCGACTTCATCGTCGTCGATCGCGGCGGCGACGGCCTGAACCTGAACGAGCAGGACCTGCCGGAATCGCTGTGGCTCACCGAAGATGCGCTCGAGGCGGTGATGGTCTGAGCGCCGTTGCCGTAGCAGCGATCGTCGAACCAGCCCGCGCGACACGCGCGGTTTTTTTTATGTCGGTGCGCTTGGGGATCGCGGTGTGGGTGGTGGTCGGCATTCGTCAGCAACACTGCGAGGCAGTGCGGCGCACGGCCACGAACCGACACGCAGGGCAGTACGTGTGGCTCGATCGCGCCGATGCGCATGCGATCGTCGCGACGCGTTGGCGCGTGAAGTACGGTTGCCGGCCCGGTGCCGATGCGTCGATCTGAAAGCGAACGCACGGCCTCGCTGAGCACGAAGCGGACGGGGCGTCGTCGTTCGAGGCGATCGTCGCGTTTCGTCGAAGCCGACGCGATGACCGTCGCGGCTGGCTGGTGTTCGTGTCGCCGTCCGGCGATTCGCACAGCGCCGTTTCGCCGTCCCGTCGCAAATCTTCGGGCTGCAATCGTGATGGGCGTGCAGCTGGAACGAGCGTTCCGGGTCCATTCATGATGCCGACCAGGAAGCCCGCCGCGAGACGGCGGCCGTGCGACGCAACCGGCCCGTGTTTTTCCGCGCCGCATGAATCGCGCTGAGCGCGCATTCCGATCGCGCCGCGTCGCATTCTCTACGCATCGTTCACAGCAGGGCGCAGCTGTACCGTGACGACGGTCACGCATCAAGATCACATCTTCCTGCCGTTCGACGACCTCCCATGAATCTACTGCTCGTGCTGCAGCGTGAAGCGGCGCGGCTGGCGCGACGGCCGTACCTTCGCGCCTTCGCACGTGCCAAAAAAAACGGGCCCGTTTCCGGGCCCGCATCCACCAACGTATCGCACCGGCGATCACACGCCGGCTCACAGCGCCTCACTTCACCGCGCCGCCCTCGAACCAAGCGGCGAGCTTCACGCGCTCGTCGTCGGTCATGTGCGTGACGTTGCCGATCGGCATCGCCTTCAGGCGCACGGCCTGTTCGTAGATGCGCTGCGCGTTCTTCGACACTTCGTCCGGCGTGTCGAACATCACGCCGGCCGGCGCGCTGCCCATCAGCGTCGGCTTGGCCGAGTGGCATTCGATGCAGCGCTGCTGCAGGATCGGCATGATGTCGTTGACGGCGAGCTTCGGCGCGTTCGCGGCCTCGGCCTGCGGCGCGACCGGCTTCGGCATCGTCCACACGAGCGCGCCCGACAGCAGCGCGACGCCGCCGATCGGCAGGTACCACAGCTGCTTGCCGCGGTGACGTATCACGAAGAACTGACGAATCAGCGCGCCGGCCAGCATGATGAGCACGAGCACGATCCAGTTGAAGCGGTTCGTGTACGTCATCGCATAGTGGTTCGACAGCATCGCGAACACGACCGGCAGCGTGAAGTAGGTGTTGTGCACCGAGCGCTGCTTGCCGCGCTTGCCGTAGATCGGGTTCGGCTCTTCGCCCTTGAGCATCTTGTCGACCATTTTGCGCTGGCCGGGGATGATCACGAAGAACACGTTCGCCGACATGATCGTCGCGAGCATCGCGCCGACGATCAGATACGCGGCGCGGCCCGCGAAGATGTGACACGCGAGGTACGCGGCGATCACGACGTAGATGCCGACGCAGATGCCGAGCACGCGATCGTTGGTGCCGAGGATGCGGCACAGCGAGTCGTAGACGATCCAGCCGGCAGCGAGAAAGCCGAGCGCGGATGCGACCGCGACCACCGGCCCCATGTCGAGCACGCTCTTGTCGATCAGGTAGGTGTTCGGCGCGAGCAGGTAGAGCACGAAGAACAGCGAGAAGCCCGACAGCCACGTCGTGTACGACGGCCACTTCGACCAGTGCAGGTCGTCGGGCATTTCCGGCGGCGCGACCGTGTACTTCTGCATGTTGTAGAAGCCGCCGCCGTGCACATGCCACAGCTCGCCGAACACGCCGCGCTTGCGCTGGTTCGCGTCGGTCGGCGGCTTGAGGCTGTTGTCGAGCGCGACGAAATAGAACGACTCGCCGATCCACGCGATCGCGACGATGACGTGCAGCCATCGCAGCGCGAGGTTCAGCCAGTCGGTGATGAAGCCTTCCATGAAACTCCTCCAGACTCAGATCGTTGTCTTCGATGCAGGCGCCGATGCGTATGTCAGCTGCCGCGATAGGTGCTGTACGACCACGGCGACACGAGCAGCGGCACGTGGTAGTGCGATGCGGCGTCGGCGATGCCGAAGCGCAGCACGACGCGGTCGACGAAGCGCGGTTCGGGCACCTTCACGCCGAGCGACGCGAAGTAGTCGCCGGCATGGAACACGAGCTCGTATTCGCCGGCGGCGAGCGCCGCGCCTTCGAGCAGTGGCTCGTCGCAGCGGCCGTCGCTATTGGTCAGCACGGTCTTGAGCGCGCGGCGCGTTTCGCCGTCGAGCGCGTAGAGGTCCACCTTGACGGCAGCGCCGGGACGACCGTGTGCCGTATCGAGTACGTGGGTAGTGAGCTTTCCCATTCGTTGTGTCCTTATGTGAATGCGAGGTTCGGCGGCGACTCGATCCATTGACTGTGCGGCGGATCGAGGCTCCACGTCACGTGGCTACATACCCGTCGGCGAAATTGATGCGAGCGCCGTGCAGGCATTGTAAGAAGGTTCCCGCGCAAATACGGACGCGATATCAAAGATAATGCGCCGCGCATGAACGGCTGTCGACGGCCGTCCATGCGTGGCCGGGGCGCGTGTGCGCTGCGTCCGATCGCGCTGCGCCGCGTACCATATCGAAACCGTGAAGCGCAGTATTCGGTTTCGCGCATTGTGCGCGGCGCGCGCTTGCGCGATGCTGCCGCGCGTACCCCGAAGACGGCATGCATGCCGGGTAACCGGGCCAGCGCGTTCGAACGGACGCAGGCACCGGTGCGTGCCGCGCAGCAGCGTTCGAACGGCCTTCAGCGTCTGCGGGAGCGGCTCCCGCAGACGGAACGACGCGGAGAACGCATGAACCTCGAGCAGCACGCCGGCGCACGCGCGCCACAGCCATCCTCATCCCGCCCGACGACCTTGCTGGTCAAGCACGCCGACGTGCTCGTGACCATGGACGACACGCGCCGCGAGCTGCGTGACGCCGGGCTTTACATCGAGGGCAACCGGATCGTCGCCGTCGGGCCGAGCGCCGAGCTGCCCGACACCGCCGACGAAGTGCTCGACCTGCGCGGCCATCTGGTGATCCCGGGGCTCGTGAACACGCATCACCACATGTACCAGAGCCTCACGCGCGCGGTGCCGGCCGCGCAGAACGCCGAGCTGTTCGGCTGGCTCACGAGCCTGTACCGGATCTGGGCGCATCTGACGCCGGAGATGATCGAGGTGTCGACGCTCACCGCGATGGCCGAGCTGCTGCAGTCGGGCTGCACGACGTCGAGCGATCATCTGTACATCTATCCGAACGGCAGCCGGCTCGACGACAGCATCGGCGCCGCGCAACGCATCGGCATGCGCTTTCACGCGAGCCGCGGCGCGATGAGCGTCGGTCAGCGCGACGGCGGGCTGCCGCCCGATTCGGTCGTCGAGCGCGAGCCGGACATCCTGCGCGACACGCAGCGGCTGATCGACGCCTATCACGACGAAGGACGTTACGCGATGTTGCGCGTGGTCGTCGCGCCGTGCTCGCCGTTCTCGGTGAGCCGCGGCCTGATGCGCGACGCGGCGGTGCTCGCGCGCGAGCGCGGCGTGTCATTGCACACGCATCTGGCGGAGAACGTCAACGACATCGCGTACAGCCGCGAAAAATTCGGCATGACGCCCGCCGAATATGCGGAAGATCTCGGTTGGGTCGGTCACGACGTCTGGCATGCGCACTGCGTGCAGCTCGACGATGCGGGCATCGGCCTGTTCGCGCGCACCGGCACCGGCGTCGCGCACTGCCCGTGCTCGAACATGCGCCTCGCATCGGGCATCGCGCCGATCGGGAAGATGCGGGCGGCGGGCGTGCCGGTCGGGCTCGGCGTCGACGGGTCGGCGTCGAACGACGGCGCGCAGATGGTCGCGGAAGTGCGGCAGGCGCTGCTGCTGCAGCGGGTCGGCTTCGGGCCCGACGCGATGACCGCGCGCGACGCGCTCGAGATCGCGACGCTCGGCGGCGCGAAGGTGCTCAATCGTGACGATATCGGCGCGTTGAAGCCCGGCATGGCCGCCGACTTCGCCGCGTTCGACCTGCGCCAGCCGCTCTTTGCCGGTGCGTTGCACGACCCGGTCGCGGCGCTCGTGTTCTGCGCGCCGTCGCAGGCGGCCTATACGGTGGTGAACGGCAAGGTGGTGGTGCGGGAAGGGCGGCTCGCGACGCTCGATCTGCCGCCGGTCATCGAGCGCCACAATGCGCTTGCGCAGGCGCTCGTGGAAGCGTCGCGCTGACGCGGCGCGCGGAAACATGCGCGGCCGGCGTTGCGTCTTCCGGCCGTGCCCCGCCCGCTACGCTTACGCCTCGATCAACGTGCGCGTCGCTTCGGCAACCAGGCTGCGCAGCCAGCGCACTTCGTCCGAGTAATGGCAGCGTTCGTGCCACAGCTGGTAGTACTGCATCGGCGGAAAGTCGAGCGGGGCCGGCACGACCGACAGCGGCAGGAACTTCGCGTAATGGTCGGCGAACAGGCGCGTCGTCGTGAAGATCAGGTCGGACTTCACGAGCACATACGGCGCGAGGTTGAAGTACGGCAGCGTGACGACCACGTGACGCTTGAGCCGTTCGCGCGCGAGATGCACGTCGATCGCGCCGCGCTGGCCGACCGAATACGGCGTCGGCGCGAGGTGCGGCGCGTTCAGGTACTGATCGAGCGTAAGCCCGCCGCGCTTCGCGAACGGATGCGTGTTGCTCATCAGGCAAACGATTTCGTCGACGAACAGGTTGGACAAATGCAGCTGCTCGGGCGGCTCGGGCCAGTTGCCGACGACGATGTCGAGCTTGCCGTCTTCGAGTGCCAGTTCGTAGTCGAACGCGGGGCCGAGCGAGTGGAATTCGAGTGTCGCATTCGGCGCGGCCTGTCGGAAGCGTTCGACCACCGTCGGCACGAACAGCACGTTCAGATAGTCGGGACAGCCGATCCGGTAGCAGCGGATCGACGTGGCCGGGTCGAAGCTGTGCTGCTGAAACTTGATGCGCTCGATCTCGCGCAGCGCGTTCTGTACCGGCTCGAGCAGGCGCAGCCCGTATTCGGTCGGCACCATGCCGGACTTGCCGCGCACGAGCAGCGGGTCGCCGGTGATGTCGCGCAGGCGGCGCAGCGCGGCGCTGATCGCCGGTTGCGACTGGTTCAGTTTGACGGCCGCGCGCGTGACGCTGCGCTCCATCAACAAGGTGTGCAAGACGCGCAAGAGGTACGTGTCGATCGCCTCGCGTTGCTGACTCATGGTATCTCCGTTTATATGTCCAGGCTGATCGAGGGGGAGGTGGGGTATATCGTTTTTAATATGGAAGAAAATCAGCGTCAAGCGATGGATACCGCGGCCGCGAGCCGGACGGGCCTCGCGCGAAGGGCGGTACACGGGCGCGAAGACCCACGCGGACGCGCGTTGCACGCATCCGCGGGCTTCGCGCGCCGGGCTTCCGGGCGCGTTCGGCGCGTCAGTCGTCGATGCGGATGCCGACTTTCAGCGTGACCTGCCAGTGGATCACCTGATCGCCTTCGATGTGTCCGCGCGTTTCGGTGACCTGAAACCAGTGCAGGTTGTGCAGCGTCTTGCCGGCCTTCGAGATCGCGTTGCGGATCGCGTCGTCGCACGATTGCCGCGACGATCCGGTCAGTTCGATCAGCTTGTACACGTGGTCGCTCATGATGGGCTCCGTGAAATGTCCGTACGTGCGGCCGGTGCAAGAGGCGGGCCCGGCGCGCGGCCGCGCGCACCAGGCCTGTTTGAGTGATAGGTATGATGGGCGGCAACTGCAACCTTGATTGGAGGCGACGAATATCGTGGAAGTCGGATTTTGCGGACCGGGATTGATGGGCGCGCCGATGATTCGGCATTTGCTGGCGGCGGGGCACCGCGTCGGCGTATGGAATCGCGCGCGCGCGAAGGCGGAGGCGCTCGAGCAGGACGGCGCGCGGGTGGTCGACACGCCGCGTGAACTGGCCGAGCAGGTCGATACGGTGTTCGTGTGCGTGCTCGATGGCCGCGCGGTCGGCGACGTCGTGTTCGGCGCGCACGGGCTGCTCGCCGGCGACGCGAACGCGCGCCGCGTGAAACGCATCGTCGATCACTCGAGCATCGCGCCTGCCGCGACGCGCGATTACGCAGCGCGTGCGGCGGCGCTCGGCGTCGGCTGGGTCGACGCGCCGGTATCGGGCGGCGTGCCGGGCGCCCAGGCCGGCACGCTCGCGGTGATGGCCGGCGGCAACGCGGCGGACCTCGACGCGGTGCGGCCGCTGATCGACCGCTACGCGTCGCGCATCACGCATATGGGCGACGCGGGCGCGGGACAGACGGCGAAGCTGTGCAACCAGGCGATCGTCACCGCGACGGTCACCGCGATCGCCGAAGCCGTGGGCCTCGCGCAGGCGAGCGGCATCGACGCCGCGCGTCTGGCCGACGCGCTGGCGGGCGGCTGGGCAGATTCGGTACTGCTACAGACCTTCGTGCCGCGGATGACGTCAGGCGGTCATCCGTCGATCGGCGCGCTGAGCACGTTTCAGAAGGATGTCGATGCAATCGCGGACGCGGCCCGCGACACGGGCGCGGTGATGCCCGTAGCGGCGACGGTGCAGCAGGTGTTGCGGCTGGCCGCCGCGCAGGGCCTTGCCGGCGCGGATTTCGCCGCGTTCATCGACATCCTGCGGCCCGGCAACGGACGCGGCGCCGCGACATGAGCGCGGCACGGCCGAAACGGTACGCGTGAATGGCAGATGGGCCGCCCTCGGGCGGCCCATCATGCTGTGTCGGTTCAGCCGAGCGAGCGCGGCGTCGTGTCGCCGGCGTTCTGGCGTCCGAGCCCGCCGCGCAGGCTCGCCTTCGTGCCCGCACCAAACTCGGGCAGGATGCGCGTGCGGGCGCGGCTCGCGAACACGAGGAAGCCGAAGCCGTTTGCCTCGTACCAATAGCCGCCGTTCTCGAGACCGTCGAGCGGCTGTTCGAGTGCGTTGGCGATCGATTCGATGCAGCGCTTGCGGAGCTCGGCAATGGCCGGATAGGGCGGGTGTGCGCCGCGCACGCTGCACAGGAGCACGTCGAGGCCGGGCAGCACGTGGGCATAGAGGACGGGCTCGTCCTGCGCACGGGCGCGGGCAATCTTGGTGTCGAGTTGCGCGAACGGCTTCGAATGGCGCAATACCGCGAGGAACGACTCGTGGCCATCCTGTTGCGCGCGTCGACGTTTTTTCGGGAAGGACATAAACACTCGCCTCAAAAACAATTGCAAGAAATGCGGCACTTTCATGCGACCCACTCCCGGCTATGTACGCCGCATGTCGATCCTTTATAGCACACGAAAATGCTGCATTCGTGAGGTACGACGATCAATGTCTCCCGTCGACCCGCTTGCCACGATGATCGACACAGCCAGCGTCTTGGCGCCCGTACTGTCGTTTAGTCTCCATCATAGACCTGCTTTTCGCGCGCGTGCATTCGCGCGTCACAAAAAAGTGCGAGGCGTGCCGCGCCGATGAAAAAGGCCCGCACGTGGCGGGCCTGGCAGATACGGCATGACGCGGCGTGAGCCGGCGTGGTGCGGCGCTCAGCGTTGCTTCAGCGAATCGCGGATCTCGCGCAGCAGCAGCACGTCTTCGGGCGTCGCGGCCGGAGCGGCTTCGGCGGGCTTGCGCAGCTTGTTGATGAATTTCACCATCAGGAAAATGATGAACGCAAGGATCACGAAATTGATCGCCACGGTGATGAACGAGCCGTAGCCGAATGCGGCGACGCCTGCGGCCTGCAGGTCCTTGAACGAATCGGGATTACCCTTGAACGACGGCGGGATGGTGCCGAGCAGAATGAATTTGTTCGAGAAATCCAGACCGCCGGTCAGCACGCCGATCACCGGCATGATGAGGTCCTTCACGACCGAGTCGACGATCTTCGAGAACGCGCCGCCGATGATCACGCCGACGGCGAGATCCATCACGTTGCCTTTGACGGCGAACTCCTTGAATTCCTTGATTATGCTCATGAGCGGCTTTCTCCTGGTTGGGGCGGGGACAGGCGTGCCGCGACGCGCAGGGCTGCGAAGCGTCTGATCGGTGGGGTATCGGAGGCACGCCGATGGCCGCATGATAGCGAACGTGCCCCATTGTCGGTAGCCCATCTTGAGATGATTAACAAATCGATGGGCGCGCGCACTTCGATGCGGGAAGGCGCGCAGGCGGGCGTCGTGCGAGGTGTCGACGGGAACGCTCAGCTGTTGTCGTCGGTCCAGCCGTCGTCGTTGCCGCCGAGATCGACACCGCCGCCGTTGCCGTCGCTCCAGTCGGTGTTGTCGCCGCGGCCGAGGTCGAAGCCCGCATCGTTGTTGTCGGGGCGGCGGCGCTGATCGTCGACGATCACGTCGCGCTCGACCACGCGTTCGCGTCCGCCGGACATCGCTTCGCCGAGCAGCACGCCGGTCAGCAGCCCGCCCATGCCGCCGCCGAAACCGCCGCCTTGCTGCACCACGACGGGCGGCTGCTGGGGCGGGTACGGTTGCTGCGGGTATGGTTGTTGCTGATACGGCTGGCCCTGCATGCCGGTCACGCGATCGGCTTCCTGCGCATATACGGAGCCGCTGCCGTTCGCGGGCGCGGCCGGCGGCGCGCTCGGATCGGGACGGCCTTCGACGCGAGCCTTCACGCTCGCATGCCGCTGTTCGAGTTCGTCGATCCGATAGGGCGGCACCGGGCTCTTGCCGCTCGACAGCGCTTCGACCAGTGCGCGCGCATCGGTTTCGATGCCTTCGAGCTCGCCGGTGAGCGCGGCGGCGCCGGGCGCCGACGACAGCTTCGCGTCGAGTTTCAGCGGACGGATGTCGTTCAGCACGTCGGTGGCGCGCTTCAGCTGCGTGCGCCGTTCGTCGTCGGCGCGGCTGTCGCCCGCGGAGCGCGCGCGGCGCAGCGTCCAGCGCAGCACCAGCGCAATGATCGCGACGAGCAGGCCCAGCACGATCCACATGCCGGCGGACGGCCCGTGTTTCGCGGGCGGCGCGATCGGCGCGACCGAGGGCTGCAACGAGCCGGCTTGCGGCGCGGCAGGCGCAGTTGCGCGCGTACGTCCGGCATCCGCACGGATGCGCGCTTCGGTTTGCGCGAAGCGCGACGCGTCGGTGAAGCGCAGTTGCGGATCGAGCGTCCTGGCCTGCTGCAGCTGGGCGAGCGCGTCGGACGCGCGGCCTTCGCGGTCGAGCACCTGCGCGTACAGATAGCGCGCGTGCGCGTTGTTCGGATGGGCGTCGATGACTTGCGACAACTGCGTGTCGGCGCGTTGCCAGTCGCGCTGGGCGATCGACTGCTCGACCTGTTGCAACGACGGGACCGCAAACGCGGCGGACGACAGCAGCATCAGCGAGAGGCCGAGTGCGGCGAGGGATTTCTTCATGATCGAACCGGGCATGCTTGCCCGCCTCCTGGATCGGTGCGCGCCGCGGACGCTCGGCCCGCGGCGCGCGTGCCGTTACTGCGCGGGCGTGTCGAGCTGTTTCTTCAGCGCCGCGAGGCGGTCTTCGACCGACGGGCCCTTGTTCAATGCGGCGAGCTTGTCGTCGAGCGCCTTGCCGCTCGACGTGTCGGCCGAGTTCAGGCGTGCGTCCGAACGCGCATTCTGCAGCGCGACCTTGTCCTCGAGCTTCTGGAAGTCTTCCGACAGGTTCTTGCCGCCGATGCCGCCCAGGGCGCTCGCCGCGACATCCTTCGCCTGCGCGATTTCCTGCTTTGCCTGCAGGATGTTCGAGCGGGCGTTCAGATCGTTGCGGCGCGCCCGCATGTCGGCGATCTGCCCCTTCAGCTTGTCGACCGACGGTTCGAGCGTGGTCAGCTCGGCCGCGAGCGCGTCGCGCTCGGCTTCCGCGTTCGCCTGCGCGGCGAGCGCCTCGCGCGCGAGCGCTTCGTCGCCGGCCTGCAGCGCGCGCTTCGCGCCGTCCTCGTACTTCTTCACCTTGTCGTCGGCCGCATCGCGCTTGCTGCGCTGGGTCGCGACCTGTGCCTCGATTTCGATCAGCGAATTCTCGGCACGGCCGATGCTGTCGTCGAGCTCCCGCACGATCTGCCGTGCGTCGCGCGACGGATCCTGTACCGAATCGGCCGCGTCGTTCAGCAGGCCCTTGATCGTGCGCGAAACAGAGTCGAAAAGCGACATGAAATCCTCCGTGGTTTGAAAGGTGCCGCGTGAGCGGCAACGCCCGTCGCGAATCGGTTCCGACCCGCGTGAGCCGGCGGATATTACACCGCCGCCCGCTTAAATACGGCTTAATTGCGCGAGTTCAAGCGCTGCGGGTCGCGTCGATTCGATGCTTTCGCGATTGAAAGCAACGGCGCGGCGCGCAGCGCGCTGCGCGACCATGATAGGCGCAGCCTGCGGCGAATACGTTCCGCAATTCGCCGCAGTGCGGGAATTTTTACAAAAAATCGCGAAGTCAACCGGTCGATTTCATTAAAATGCGCTGTCACGTCGCGGGAACGGATCGCTGCGCCACGCGGTCTGTCGACGTGACAGTGCCACGATGCACCCACTCTGATTCATCCGCTTGCCTATCCGCATGCGTCCGAGGGCGCCACGTTCGCCCGCCATTCCGACATGCCAATCATCAAACGACCGTCTTCCTCCTCCGATCGGAAAGAACCTCACTACTCGCTGCGCCGTTCGCCGTCGGGAGCCTATTACCCCGATGACGACGAGCCCGACGACGCCCGTCGCGCATCGCGCCGCGGCGGCGGCCGCGACGGCGACGGGCGTCGCTCGTTCGGCTCGCGCGTCGCGCTGTGGTTCGTCGGCCTGTTCGCGACGCTCGCGATCGTCGGCGCGCTGATCGTCGGCTATGCGCTCGTCGTGATGGCGCCGCAGCTGCCGTCGCTCGACGCGCTGACCAACTACCAGCCGAAGGTGCCGCTGCGCGTGTATTCCGCCGACCACGTGCTGCTCGGCGAGTTCGGCGAGGAGCGCCGCAGTCTCGTGCGCTTCCAGGACATCCCCGACGTGATGAAGAAGGCGGTGCTCGCGATCGAGGACTACCGCTTCTACGAACACGGCGGCGTCGATTTCCTCGGCATCCTGCGCGCGGGCGTGGCCGACCTGCTGCACGGCGGCGCGCGCCAGGGCGCGAGCACGATCACGATGCAGGTCGCGCGCAACTTCTTCCTGTCGAGCGAGAAGACCTACACGCGCAAGATCTACGAGATGCTGCTCGCGTACAAGATCGAGCGCGCGCTGACGAAGGACCAGATCCTCGAGCTGTACATGAACCAGATCTATCTGGGCCAGCGCTCGTACGGTTTCGCGGCTGCCGCGCGCGTGTACTTCGGCAAGGACCTGAAGGACATCACGCTCGCCGAGGCGGCGATGCTCGCAGGGCTGCCGAAGGCGCCGTCCGCGTACAACCCGGTCGTCAATCCGAAGCGCGCGAAGGTGCGTCAGGAGTACATCCTCAAGCGCATGCTCGAAATCGGCTACATCACGCAGCCGCAGTACGACCAGGCGGTGAAGGAGGAGATCCACGTGCGCACGCCGGGCAACCAGTACGCGGTGCACGGCGAATACGTCGCCGAGATGGTGCGGCAGATGATGTACGAGCAGTACAAGGATGAAACCTATACGCGCGGGCTGACCGTCACCACGACGATCAACGCGGCCGACCAGGAAGCGGCCTATCAGGCCGTGCGGCGCGGCATTCTCGACTACGAGCGCCGCCACGGCTATCGCGGGCCGGAAGGGTCGATCAATCTGCCGGCCGCCGGCGACGATCGCGACGAGGCGGTCGACGACGCGCTCGCCGATCACCCCGACAACGGCGATCTGCAATCGGCCGTGGTGCTGTCGGCATCGCCGAATGCGGTCGACGTGCAGTTCGTCGGCGGCGCGACCACGACGATCGGGCCGGCCGGCCTGCGCTTCGTGTCCGCCGCGCTGAGCCCGCGCGCGAACGCGACGCTGCGGATCAAGCCGGGCTCGATCGTGCGCGTGCTGAAGGACGGCAAGACGGGCTGGCAGGTCGTGCAGCTGCCGCAGGTCGAAGGCGCGCTCGTCGCGATCGCGCCGCAGGACGGTGCGATCCGTTCGCTGGTCGGCGGCTTCGACTTCAACAAGAGCAAGTTCAACCACGTGACGCAGGCGTGGCGCCAGCCGGGCTCGTCGTTCAAGCCGTTCATTTATTCGGCATCGCTCGACAAGGGCATGGGGCCGGCGACGATTATCAACGATGCGCCGCTGTACTTCCCGCCGAGCGTGCCGGGCGGCACCGCGTGGGAGCCGAAGGACGACGATCAGCCGGACGGCCCGATGTCGATGCGCACCGCGCTGCAGCGCTCGAAGAACCTCGTGTCGATCCGCATCCTCGCGTCGATCGGCACGCAGTACGCGCAGCAGTACGTGACGCAGCGCTTCGGCTTCGATCCGGCGAAGACGCCGCCGTACCTGCCGATGGCGCTCGGCGCCGGGCTCGTCACGCCGTTGCAACTCGCGACCGGCTACGCCGTGTTCGCGAACGGCGGCTACAAGGTCGATCCGTATCTGATCGCCGAAGTCGACGACGCGCGCGGCCAGCCGCTGCAGAAGTCGCAGCCGGCGGTCGCGGGCAGCACGGCGCCGCGCACGATCGAAGGCCGCAACGCGTACGTGATGAACAGCCTGCTGCATTCGGTCGCGACGGCCGGCACCGGCGCGGGCACCAACGCGCTCGGCCGCAGCGACCTGCAGGGCAAGACGGGTACGACCAACGATGCGAAGGACGGCTGGTTCGCCGGCTATCAACAGTCGCTCGTCGCGGTCGCGTGGATGGGCTTCGATCAGCCGAAGAGCCTCGGCAGCCGCGAATTCGGCGCGCAGCTCGCGTTGCCGATCTGGGTGAACTACATGCGCACCGCGCTGAACGGCGTGCCCGAGCAGCAGATGCCGATGCCCGACGGGCTGACGACGATCGACGGCGAGCTGTATTACGCCGACCGCACGCCGGGCAACGGCTTCGTGGCGAGCGTCGACATCAACCCGGCCGAGAACGCGATCAGCGCGAACGACGCACTCGGCTCGGCCGGTGCGGCGGGGCTCGCGCCGCCGCCCGTCACGCAGCAGGAGAAGCAGCAGATCATGGACATGTTCGAAAGCAAGTAAGCGGAACACTGACGTGTCGACTGCAACGGGCGCCTTCGGGCGCCCGTTTCCTTTGCGTGCGGCCGCGCGTCGACGGCGATCGCGAACCCGAGCGCGACCGGCGGCCGGATGCCGGATGCCGGCGCGACACGCACGCCGATGGTTCGATCGTTCGTGTGAGGAATCGCCCGCGCTACGCGTGGCGGATCGCCGCGATGCAGGGGACGGCGATGATCGGGATCACGAAGGGTGGGGTGCGGCGCGCAAAGCGCCGATGGATCGCGTTCGCCGGCCGCATCTGCCTATTTTGCGTCCGGCCCCGTGCGAGCACGTAAAACGCTGCGCGCTCAACCACTTGCGGAGAGGTGCGGCGGGTTATCAACAGGGCTGTCAACAAAAACTGGGGATAACCCTGAGCGTCGCGAGCGGGTTCAGCGCTGCAGCTGCGCGTGCGCGAGATGCATGCCGAGCGTGGCCGGATCGGTGTTCGTGCCCGGCAGCAGCACGCCGACCCGCTTGCCCTGCAGCGTTTCGCGCAGCGGGCCGAGCAGCCCCGCGAGCGCGGCCGCGCACGCGGGCTCGACCGCCAGCTTCAGATGCGAGAACAGGAACAGCATCGCCGCGCGCAGCGCGTCGTCCGACACGGTGACGATCCGGTCGACGTGACGCCGGCACAGCTGATAGCTGTATTCCTCGGTGTGCGGCGCCATCAGCGAATCGGCGATGCTCTGCATCGCGCCCATCTTGATCGTGTGGTTCGCCGCGAAGCTGCGGCACATCGCGTCGGCGCCTTCGGGCTCGACGCCGTACACGTGCACGCGCGGATTCGCGAGGCGCAATGCGGTGGCCATGCCGGCCGCGAGGCCGCCGCCGCCGATCGGCACGATCACCGCATCGAGGTCGGGCGTCTGCGTCGCCCATTCGTAGCCGAGCGTCGCCGTGCCGAGAATCGTGCGATAGCCGTTGAACGGATGGATGAAGAAGCGGCCTTCCTCGGCCTCGACGCGCCGCACGAGGTCGAATGCCTGCGACGCGCTGCCGGCCAGCACGACTTCCGCGCGATACGCGCGGCACTGCGCGATGCGCGCCGGGCTCGCGGTACGGGGCATCACGACCTTGGCGCTGCTGCCGAGCCGCATCGCCGCATATGCGACGGCCGCCGCATGATTGCCGGCCGACACGCAGGTGACGCCGGCGTTCTTGCGCGCTTCGTCGAGCGCGAGCACGTGCGTGAACGCGCCGCGCGCCTTGAAGCTGCCGCTCGCCTGCAGCAGCTCGAACTTGAAGTTGACGTGCGTACCTTCGAGCGTCGGCAGATCGGCGCGTTCGAATACCGGCGTGCGCGCGACCCAGGGCGACAACGCGAAATGCTGCGCGGCGATTTCGTCGAGCGTCGGAATCGGCTCGCCGTCGATCGTCGTATGGGCCGGGCCCGTTGATTCAGTCGACATGACGTGGCGGATGGGGAGAGTGGGGCCGGCCCGCATGCGCAGGCCGGCGCGGGCGGTCAGTGCGCGTCGACCGACATGCTGCGGATGAACTTGCGCAGGAACTGCTCGCACGCAGCGAGCTGCGCGAGCTCGACGTATTCGTTCGGCTTGTGCGCCTGCTCGATGTTGCCGGGCCCGCACACGATGCTCGGAATGCCCGCGCGTTCGAACAGGCCGGCCTCGGTGCCGTACGCGACCTTGCGCTTGTCCTGATCGGCCGTGAGCGCGCGCACGAGCTGCGTGATCGCGGCCTGCTCGGTCGCGTCGAGGCCCGGCGCGGCGGCGATCTTCGAGAACTCGATGGCCGCGTTCGGATGCTCGCGGCGCATCTGCGGCAGCAGCGTTTCCTGCGCATACGCTTCGATGCGCGCGAAGATCTGCTCGGGATCGAGCGTCGGCAGGTTGCGGAACTCGAAGTCGAACCGGCATTCGGCCGGCACCGTGTTGATCGCGTTGCCGCCCTGGATCGTGCTCGTCTGCGCGGTCGTGAACGGCACGTCGTAGAGCGCGTCGAACGGCCCTTCGGCGCGGAAGCGCTCCGCGAGGTCGCGGATGTGGCAGATCAGGCGCGCCGCGTACTCGATCGCGTTCAGCCCCTTCGGCGTCAGCGACGAGTGCGCCGCATGGCCGCGCACGCAGCAACGGTATGCGTTGATGCCCTTGTGCGCGATGATCGGGCGCATGCTGGTCGGCTCGCCGACGATGCAGCCCGAGGGCTTCACGCCGCGCTTGACCAGATCGGCGATCAACAGCGGCGCGCCGGCGCAGCCGATTTCCTCGTCGTAGGACAGCGCGAAGTGGATCGGCTTCGCGAGCCTGGCCGCCTGCATCTCGGGCAGCAGCGCGAGCGCCGCGCCGATGAAGCCCTTCATGTCGCAGGTGCCGCGGCCGTACAGGCGGCCGTCGCGCAGCTGCGGCGCGAACGGGTCGCTGTCCCACTGCTGGCCGTCGACCGGCACGACGTCGGTGTGACCCGACAGCACGATGCCGCCATCGGTCGAGCCGTCGTGCGCGGGCACCGTGGCGAACAGGTTCGCCCAGCCGTCGCGCGCGTCGTGCGTGAGCGTCGACTCGATGCCGCTCGCGGCGAGCGCGTCGCGCACCGTTTCGATCAGGCCGAGGTTCGGCACGCGGCTCGTCGTGTCCATCGACACCAGCCGCTCGATCCACGGCAGGCTGACGAGCGACGCGTCGGGTTGATCGGCGGCGGAAGGTGCCGGCGCGTCGAGGATGGACATGGCAAAACTCCGTCTGAGGAATGGGAAAATCATACTCAAAAACGCGTCGCGCCGCCTTTGCCGCACGCGGTGCGGCGCAGCATCGCGTGCGTGGTGCGTGCGTGCCGCCGCTCAGCGTGCGGCGCTCGGCGCGAGCGCGCGCAGCGTCTCCTTGATCGTCGACACGCGGATCGCCAGATCCGGCGAGCGCGTCTCGATGCGCAGCTTGTCCTGCCCGGCGAGCTTGATGTGCCGATGCTTCTGCACCATCTCGATGATGCGCATCGGATCGATCGGCGGGTTCGGCTCGAACTGCAGCCCGATCGCAACCTCGCTCGCGTCGATCTTGACGATGCCGAGCGGCTTCGCGGCGAGCCGCAGCCGGTGCGTTTCGACGAGCGCCTGCGCCTGCGGCGGCAGCTTGCCGAAGCGGTCGATCAGCTCCTCCTGGATGCCGTCGATCGCATCGCCGTGCTCGCAGTTCGCCAGCCGCTTGTAGAGCGACAGGCGCTCCTGCACGTCCGCGCAGTAGTCGGCCGGCAGGATCGCGGGCGCATGCAGGTTGATCTCGGTCGTCGCGGCGAGCGGGGCGGTGAGGTCCGGCTCCTTGCCGTTCTTCAGCGCCTTCACCGCGTCGTTCAGCATGTCGGTGTACAGCTGGAAGCCGATCTCGTGGATCTCGCCCGACTGCTTGTCGCCGAGCACCTCACCGGTGCCGCGGATCTCGAGGTCGTGCATCGCCAGATAGAAGCCCGAGCCGAGCTCCTCCATCTGCTGGATCGCCTCGAGCCGGCGCTGCGCCTGCTTGGTCAGCGACTGCGGATCGTGCACCAGCAGGTACGCATAAGCCTGGTGGTGCGAGCGGCCGACGCGGCCGCGCAGCTGGTGAAGCTGCGCGAGGCCGAACTTGTCGGCGCGATGCATGATGATCGTGTTCGCGCTCGGCACGTCGATGCCGGTCTCGATGATCGTCGTGCAGAGCAGCACGTTCGCGCGCTGCGCGACGAAATCGCGCATCACGCGCTCGAGCTCGCGCTCGTGCATCTGGCCGTGCGCGATCACGATGCGCGCCTCGGGTACCAGCGCCTCGAGCATCGCCTTGCGGTTCTCGATCGTCTCGACCTCGTTGTGCAGGAAGTACACCTGGCCGCCGCGCTTCAGTTCGCGCAGCATCGCCTCGCGGATCACACTTTCTTCCTCGCGCCGCACGAAGGTCTTGATCGCGAGCCGCTTCTGCGGCGCGGTCGCGATCACCGAGAAGTCGCGCAGCCCTTCGAGCGCCATGCCGAGCGTGCGCGGGATCGGCGTCGCGGTGAGCGTCAGCACGTCGACCTCCGCGCGCAGCGCCTTCAGCGCTTCCTTCTGACGTACGCCGAAGCGATGCTCCTCGTCGATGATCACGAGGCCCAGGCGCTTGAACTGCACGTCGGACGACAGCAGCTTGTGCGTGCCGATCACGATGTCGACGCTGCCTTCGTTGATCTGCGCGATCGCCGCATTGACTTCCTTCGCGGTCTTGAAGCGCGACAGCTCGACGATGCGCACCGGCCAGTCGGCGAAGCGGTCGGCGAAGGTCTGCGTGTGCTGCTCGGCGAGCAGCGTGGTCGGCGACAGCAGCGCGACCTGCTTGCCGCCCATCACCGCGATGAACGCCGCGCGCAGCGCGACCTCGGTCTTGCCGAAGCCGACGTCGCCGCACACGAGGCGGTCCATCGGCTTGCCGCTCGTCATGTCGCCGATCACGGCGGCGATCGCGGCGGCCTGGTCGGGCGTTTCCTCGAAACCGAAGCTCTCCGCGAACTTCACGTAGTCGCGCGGATCGAGCGCGAACGCGTGGCCTTCGCGCGCGGCGCGGCGCGCGTACAGGTTCAGCAGCTCGGCGGCCGTGTCGCGGATCTGCTGCGCGGCCTTGCGCTTCGCGCGTTCCCACTGGCCCGAACCGAGCGCGTGCAGCGGTGCGCTGTCGGGATCGGCGCCGCTGTAGCGCGAGATCACGTGCAGTTGCGCGACCGGCACGTAGAGCTTGCTGTCGCCCGCGTATTCGAGATGCAGGAATTCCGTCTCGCCTTCGCCGAGATCCATCGACACGAGGCCCATGTAGCGGCCGATCCCGTGTTGCGCATGGACGACCGGATCGCCGACCTTCAGCTCCGACAGGTCGCGCACCATCGCGTCGACGTTGCTCGCCTGTTCCTGGCGCCGGCGCCCCGCGCGGCGGCCGAGCGCGCCGTACAGCTCGGTTTCGGTGACGATCGCGTAGCCTTCGGCCGGCACCGCGAAGCCGCTGGCGAGCGGCGCGACGCCGAGCGCGAACGGCGCGTCGCTGTCGAGCCAGCCCGCGAAGTGGTCGTTCGACGTGGGGCGCAGCCGATGCTCGGCGAGCAGTTGCAGGATCGTTTCGCGGCGGCCGGCCGATTCGACCGTCAGCAGCACGCGCTTGCCCGACGACTCGACGAACGTGCGCAGCGCGGCGAGCGGATCGTCGGCATGGCGGTCGACCGTCAGCTCGGGCAGCGGCGTCGCCCAGCCGCCGGCCGGCTGCGCGGGCAGCACGACGCGCGCGAACGGTTTTGCGAACGCGAAGAAATCCTCGTCCGACAGGAACAGCCGCTGCGGCTCGAGGATCGGCCGTTCGCGATCGTGCGCGAGGAACGCGTGGCGTTGCTTCGTATCGGCGGTGAAGCGGCGGATCGACGCCTCGAGGTCGCCGGTGAACACCAGATGCGCGGCCTGCGGCAGGTAGTGAAACAGCGTGGCCGTCTCGTCGAAGAACAGCGGCAGGTAATACTCGATGCCGGCCGACGGGACGCCGTTGCCGATGTCCTTGTAGATCGGCGCGCGGCTCGGATCGCCTTCGAAGGTCTCGCGCCAGCGGCTGCGGAACGCCGTGCGTGCGGCCTCGTCGAACGGAAATTCGCGGCCGGGCAGCAGGCGCACGTCGCGCACCGGGTACAGGCTGCGCTGCGTATCGGGATCGAACGCGCGGATCGAGTCGACCTGATCGTCGAACAGGTCGATCCGGTACGGCAGCGGCGAGCCCATCGGATACAGGTCGATCAGCGAGCCGCGCACGCAGTATTCGCCGGGCCGCACGACCTGGCTCACGTGCTCGTAGCCGGCGAGCGTCAGCTGCGCTTTCAGCTTCGCCTCGTCGAGCCGCTCGCCCTGCGCGAACGCGAACGTGTAGGCGGCCATGAACGACGCGGGCGGCATCCGGTACAGCGCGGTGGTCGCGGGCACCAGCAGGATGTCGCAGCGGCCCTCGCCGAGGTCGTGCAGCGTCGCGAGCCGCTCGGAGACGAGATCCTGGTGCGGCGAGAACGTGTCGTACGGCAGCGTCTCCCAGTCCGGCAGCAGGCGTACGCGCGCATCCGGCGAGAAGTAGCGCAACTCCTGCGACAGCCGCTGTGCGTCGACCGCATTCGCGCAGATCACCGCGAGGAGCGGGACCGCGTCGCGGTTCTCGGCAAGATAGCGGGCGATGGCGAGTGCGTCTGCGGAGCCGTGCGCGCCGTCGAAGATGAAGCGCTGGCCCGGTTTGACGCGGGCGACGGGCGAGGCGAACGGGTTGGTAGCGGTGTCTGGCATAGGGACGGCAGGGGTGGCGGGCACGGGCGCAGCGCGGTGCGCCGGTCGAGACGAAAGACCTATTATAAAATCCGCTTCTCGATTTCACCTTTCCGGCGTTCTCCGTTCGTGACACCCCGACTTTTTGCCCTGATTCCCTGCGCCGGCACGGGCAGCCGCTCCGGTTCGGCCGTGCCGAAGCAATACCGCACGCTGGCCGGTCGCGCGCTGCTCCATTACACGCTCGCCGCGTTCGACGCCTGCAGCGAGTTCGCCCAGACGCTCGTCGTGCTCGCGCCCGACGATACCCATTTCGACGCACGCCGCTTCGCGGGCCTGCGCTTCGCGGTGCGCCGCTGCGGCGGCGGCTCGCGTCAGGCGTCGGTACTCAACGGGCTGCTCGGGCTCGCCGAGTTCGGCGCGACCGACCAGGACTGGGTGCTCGTGCACGACGCCGCGCGCCCCGGCATCACGCCGACGCTGATCCGCACGCTGGTCGCGACGCTGAAGGACGATCCGGTGGGCGGCATCCTCGCGCTGCCGGTCGCCGATACGCTCAAGCGCGTGCCGACCGGCGGCGACGCGATCGCGCGCACCGAGTCGCGCGACGCGCTGTGGCAGGCGCAGACGCCGCAGATGTTTCGCATCGGCATGCTGCGCGACGCCATCCTGCGCGCGCAGCGCGAAGGGCACGACCTGACCGACGAGGCGAGCGCGATCGAATGGGCGGGCCATACGCCGCGCGTCGTGCAGGGCAGCCTGCGCAACTTCAAGGTCACGTACCCGGAAGACTTCGCGCTCGCGGAAGCGATTCTCGCGGCTCCCGCGCACGCCTCCTGACTTTCACTTCATCTCAACCGGAACACGCATGGATTTCAGAATCGGACAAGGCTACGACGTGCATCAGCTCGTCCCGGGGCGCCCGCTCATCATCGGCGGCGTGACGATTCCGTACGAGCGCGGGCTGCTCGGCCACTCGGATGCGGACGTGCTGCTGCACGCGATCACCGACGCGCTGTTCGGCGCGGCGGCGCTCGGCGACATCGGCCGCCATTTCTCCGACACCGACGCCGCCTTCAAGGGCGCGGACAGCCGCGTGCTGCTGCGCGAATGCGCGGCGCGCGTGAAGGCGGCCGGCTTCACGATCCAGAACGTCGACAGCACCGTGATCGCGCAGGCGCCGAAGCTCGCGCCGCACATCGACGGCATGCGCGCGAACATCGCGGCCGACCTCGGCTTGCCGCTCGAGCGCGTGAACGTGAAGGCGAAGACCAACGAGAAGCTCGGCTATCTCGGCCGCGGCGACGGCATCGAGGCGCAGGCGGCCGCGCTGCTGGTGAAGTAGCGGTTGCGCGTGCGCATCGCAGGCCGGTTCGATCCGGCGTGCGGCGTGCGGCGTGTGCCGCCCGAACGACAAATGCCACGCTGATGCGTGGCATTTGTCGTTTTGCGGGGCGGGCCGTTGCGGCCCGCGCGCTTATGCGCCTTCGGCGGCGATCACCTGCGCGGCGGCGTTGATCACCGACGCGATGCGGCCGACGTCGCGCAGCTGCGTCGTCGTCATGCCTTGCTCGTTCTTCAGCAGCGCATAGTGCGACTGCACGCAGAAGTGGCACTTGCCGACGATCGACGCGGCGAGCGCATACATCTCGAAGCGCCGCTTGTCGACGCCGCCATGCGACGCATACGCGCCCATCCGCAGCTCGGCGCGCTGCGTCTTCAGGTCGGCGTCGTCGGCCATCTCGACATACGGATACCAGGTGTTGTTCATTCCCATCAGCGCGGCCGCGGTCAGCGCCGCGTTCGTCTCTTCGGGCGACAGCACGCCGGCTTCGCGGATCGTCTTGACGAGCACCGTGCTCTTCGCCGCGAACGCCGCCGCCAGCGCGACGCCGACCGCATCGTTGCCTTCCAGCGACGAGCGCGAGATCGTGCCGTCGAGGTTCAGGCGAATGTCCTTCGCGTAGTCGGGGATGCGTGCCTTAATCGAGTCGATGAATTCCATTGACATCTCCTATGGGTTGGCCGTTAAAAAAGCCCGCAGGCAGCACGTGCGCCGCGGGCTTCGAGCATCGATGCGCTTTACAGCGTTGCGCCGCCGACTGCGCGGTTGCACGGGCACAGTTCGTCCGTTTGCAGGCCGTCCAGAATGCGCAGGACTTCTTCCGGGCTACGGCCGACGTTCAGGTTGTTCACCGAGACGTGCTGGATCGTGTTGTCCGGATCGACGATGAACGTGGCACGCAGTGCGACGCCGGCTTCCTTGTCGCGCACGCCGAGCTGGTCGATCAGTTCGCCCTTGACGTCGCCGAACGAGTAGTGGTTCAGCTTGTCGAGATCCTTGTGCTCACGGCGCCATGCGAGCTTGACGAATTCGTTGTCCGAGCTGCCGCCGAGCAGCACGGCGTCGCGTTCTTCGAACTGCTTCGCCAGCTTCGCGAATTCGACGATTTCCGTCGGGCACACGAACGTGAAGTCCTTCGGATAGAAGTAGATGATCTTCCACTTGCCCGGGAACGACGTTTCGGTGACGGTTTCGAACGCCGACTGGCCGTTTTCCTCATGATTGTTGAAGCCCGGCTTCGCGGCTACGACGGTGAAAGCTTCGAGTTTATCGCCCACGGTTTTCATGCGGATACTCCTGTATGTGTTGGGAAGAAGACTGAGTCAAGCTACCTCGGTGCTGCAACGTCGTTGTGACAGCATAGGGCAGACTATAGCACTATTAATAAAGCCATTCAATAGATTTTGACTAACACACGCCATAGTTTTTTTCAACTGCGGCGATAGTGCGGCGCGCACGAAACGTGCGTACACGCGTCATGCGGTCGCGCGCGCCTTGCCGGCGGCGGGGAATTCGAGCGAGACCTCGAGGCCGGCCTCGGGGCTGCGGTTGCGCAGCCGCAGCGCGCCGCGATAGCGGCCGACCAGGCGCAGCACGATCGCCATCCCGAGGCCCGTGCCGTCCGCCTTGGTGCGTGCGGTGTCGACGCGGTAGAACGGCCGCATCACGAGCGGCAGCTGGTCTTCCGGGATGCCCGGGCCTTCGTCGCTCACCGACAGCTCGACGCGCGCGTGCGTGACGCGCGTCTCCAGCGTGATACGCGAGATGCCGTCGTCGCGGCTCTGGCCGTATTTACGCGCGTTCTCGACGAGGTTGCCGATCACGCGGCGCATGTCGGTTTCGTCGGCTTCGATCACGGCGCTCGGCGCGAGCCGCGTGCGGATCTGGACGCCGTCTTCGTTCGACACGCGCGCGGCGACCTCGTGCGCGATCGACGACAGGTCCACCGGCTCCGGCTTGCGCTGGGCCGGGCGCGCATAGTCGATGAAGGCCGCGATGATGCGGTCCATCTGCTCGATGTCGTCGACCATCGCGTCCTTGGTCGCCTGATCGGACGGGCTCATCTCGGTTTCGAGCCGCAGCCGCGCGAGCGGCGTGCGCAGGTCGTGCGAGATGCCCGCGAGCATCAGCGCGCGGTCTGCCTCGAGCTGTTCGAGGTCGCGCACCATCTGGTTGAAGCTGCGGTTCGTGTCGGCCGCGACGCCCATCCCGCGCTCGGGCAGCGGCTCCGGCGCCTGGCCCGAGCCGACCTGACGCGCGGCGAGCGCGAGCCGCGAGAACGGCCGGTTCACGAGGCTCGTGATGAAGGCCGAGCCGAACAGCGACAGCGCCAGCGCGAACAGGCCCCAGCCGGCCCACTGCAGGCCGGTCACGTTGTCGAGCTGATCGCGATCGAGTGCGACCCAGTAGTCGTCGTCGTCGATCTTGAAGCTGATCCACACGCCGGGAATGTCGTTGACCGACTGCGCGATCACGGTGTCGTCGCCGAGGCGGCTACGGATGTCGTGTTCGATCAGCCGGTTCAGCGATTCGTCGGGCTGCAGCTTGAACTTGTCGGTCTTTTCGCGCGGATAGACGCGCACGCCCTCGTTGCTCTCGAGGTCCTGCAGCAGCGCACGCCGCAAGTCGGGATCGGAATAGAGCAGGGCGGTGCGCGTGAGCTTCACGACCGCGACGAGCTGGAGCGCGACGCGCTGCGCGCGCGGCTCCCGCTCGATCACGCGAAAGCTCTGGAACCACGCGGCGAGGCTGACCGAGATCAGCAGCGCGATCAGCAGGAAGGTGCGCCAGAACAGCCCGCCGAACGCGAGCTGCAGGAGGCGCCGGTCGATACGCATGGGACGGGCCGTAGGCGGGGCGAAACCGGAAGAAAGGCGATCAGGCCGCGCCGTCGGGGATGAACACGTAGCCGAGGCCCCAGACGGTCTGGATGAAACGCGGGCTGCCCGGGTCCGGCTCGATCAGCTTGCGCAGGCGCGAGATCTGCACGTCGAGGCTGCGATCGAAGACTTCGTATTCACGGCCGCGCGCGAGTTCCATCAGCTTCTCGCGCGACAGCGGCTGGCGCGGATGGCGCGCGAACACCTTCAGCACCGAGAACTCGCCGGTCGTGAGCGGGATCTCCTGGCCGGACTTCGTCAGCGTGCGCGTTGCGAGGTTCAGCGAGAACTCGCCGAACTCGAACACCTCGGTGGTTTCCGACGGCGCGCCCGGCAACTCGGCCGGCGCCTGACGGCGCAGCACCGCGTGAATGCGCGCGACGAGCTCGCGCGGGTTGAACGGCTTCGGCAGGTAATCGTCGGCGCCCATCTCGAGCCCGACGATGCGATCGACGTCTTCGCCCTTCGCGGTGAGCATGATGATCGGCGTGCGATCGTTGCTGCCGCGCAGCCGGCGGCAGATCGACAGGCCGTCTTCGCCGGGCAGCATCAGGTCGAGCACGAGCAGATCGAAACGTTCGCGCACCCAGAGCTTGTTCATCGCCGTCGCGTTCTCAGCGACGTATACGTTGAAACCCTGCTCGCCGAGATAGCGGCGCAGCAGATCGCGCAGGCGCGGGTCGTCGTCGACGACGAGAATCTTGGAGGGGTTTTTCGTTTCCATGAGCGGCATCTTATCGCGAATGGGAAATGACGCACGCTTGCGTATTTTCGCGCGTTACAGTCGGTTACAAAATTTACCCGTAGTGTCGCACGGAGTAAAGGCAGGCTATAGAGATTCCTTTACTCGAAGCCGAAATTCGGTAGATACTCCCCTGCACTCCATCTTTCATCTTTGTACGCCCGAATTCGCAGGGTTTTTCAAGTACCAGAGGTAACCGGTTGCCGCGTGACGAAGCGAACAAATCGACCAAAGAAGCGAGGACGGTCATGCGATCTGCCCGGATTGCACTGATGCTGACGATCGCGCTCGCCGGTCCATATGCGTCGAACGTCGCGTATGCGCAGCGCCCCGAGCAGGGCGCATCGTCGCGCAAGCTGTCGCGGGGCAAAGCGACGCAGTCCGACCACGCGGCCGATTCCGCCGGCCGTTCCGCCGTGCCTCCCGATCTCGAACAGCGCCGCCGCGACGGGCACATGACGCCCGAGGAGCGCCACCTGCTGCGCCAGCACATCGAGGACGCCGTCCGCGAGTTGTACAAGCGCTGATCCGCGCATGCGTTGCGCGGTCACGGAAAGATTCCGTAGCAATTTCCCCGTCAACGTGCGCGTCGGTGCTGCCGTTGTACCGGCATCCGCACCGCCGGTGCGCTCCGGGAGCCCCCGACGATGAAAGCGAACGCTGCCGCACCGACATCGCCTGCGATGCAGGCGCCGCTCGACGCCGACGATGCGCTGTTCTTCTTGAGCCGTACCGGTTTTTCCCCCGCACCCGCCGACGTAGCACGCCTCGTCGGCATGACGCGCGCGCAAGCCGTCGCCGACACGCTCGGCAACGTGCGCCGCGACCCCGTGACGACCTGGCCCGACTGGCTCGCCGAGCCGCCGCCGACCCGCGCGCAGCGTCAGGCACTGACGCCCGAGCTGCGGCGCGACGAGCAGCGCGAACGCAACCGCCGCTACGATGCGCTGCGCGCGGCGTGGGTCAACGAGATGGTCGCGACGCCGTCGCCGCTCACCGAACGCATGACGCTGTTCTGGCATGGCCACTTCACGTCGGGGCAGGACAAGGTCCCGTATCCGCAGACGATGGCCACGCAGAATGCGCTGTTTCGCCGCGAGGCGCTCGGCAATTTCGGCACGCTGCTGCATGCGGTCGCGAAGGACCCGGCGATGCTGCAGTATCTCGACGGCGCGAGCAACCGCAAGGGGCGCCCGAACGAGAATTTCGCGCGCGAGGTAATGGAGCTGTTCGCGCTCGGCGAAGGCCGCTACACGCAGCACGACGTGACCGAAGCCGCGCGTGCGCTGACCGGCTGGAGCGTCGATCCCGATACGCTCGGCTTCGTGGTGCGGCCGGACTGGCACGATACGGGCGAGAAGACGATCCTCGGCGAGACCGGCGCGTTCGACGGCGACACGTTTCTCGACATCCTGCTGGCGCGCCCCGACACCGCGCACTTCATCGCGGGGAAGCTGTGGCGCGAGTTCGTATCCGATACGCCCGATGCGGCCGCGCTCGACGGCGTGGCCGAACGGTTTCGCGCGAGCGGCTATGAGATCCGCGCGGCGCTCGCCGCGCTATGGTCGACCGATGCGTTCTGGGATCCGCGCAATCGTGGCGTGCTCGTGAAGTCGCCGGTCGAGTTCGTCGTCGGGACGGTGCGGCTGTTCGACGTCGCGTACGGCGACCCGCAGATGCTTGCCAACACCGTGCGCACGCTCGGTCAGAACCTGTTCTATCCGCCCAACGTGAAGGGCTGGCCCGGTGGCGCGGCGTGGATCAACAGCACCACGCTGCTCGCGCGCAAGCAGTTCGTCGAGCAGCTGTTTCGCGCGACGGAGACGGCCGGCATGCACGCGCCGGCGCACGCGATCGCGCAGGCATCGGCGGCGCGCGCCCATGCGCTGCAGCCGATCGATGCGGCGTCTGCCGCCGGCGGGATGCGTGCGGCGTCGGCGAAGCCCGCGCGCGGCGGCTTGCGGTTCGACCTCGAACGCTGGCTCGTGCAGTTTCGTGCGCGACCGCAGGCGATCGCCGGGCTGTCGACCGAACTGCAGTTGCAGCACGCGGTGCTGCAGCTTTCACCGGTCGCTGCGATCGACACGGACTCGACCGGTAGCGCGTATCTCGAGGCGCTGCTGATGGACCCGGCCTACCAACTGAAATGATTCAACCGACGATGAAGTGCAACGCCGGCGCGTCCAGAATGCGCGACGGCGAGCAAAAGGACGTGCGATGAACCGACGTGATTTTCTGACGCTGACCGGCGCCGCGGCTGCGGCCGGCGTGTCGCTGTGGCAAGTGCCTGCGCTGGCTGCGGCCGCGCCGGGGCGGCAGGGCGCGTATGCGAACGTGTTGATCCTCGTCGAGCTGAAGGGTGGCAACGACGGGCTGAACACGGTGGTGCCGTACGCGGACCCGCTCTACTACCAGTTTCGTCGCAGCATCGGCGTCAAGCGCGATCAGGCGCTGCAGCTCGATGCGCAGACGGGGCTGCATCCTGCGCTCGCGCCGCTGATGCCGCTGTGGCACGACGGGCAGCTCGCCATCGTGCAGGGCGTCGGTTATCCGCAGCCGAACCTGTCGCATTTCCGCTCGATCGAGATCTGGGATACCGCATCGCGCGCCGACCAGTATCTGCGCGAGGGCTGGCTCACCCGTACCTTCGCGCAGGCGCCGGTGCCGCCCGGGTTCGCAGCCGACGGCGTCGTGCTCGGCAGCGCGGAGATGGGGCCGCTCGCGAACGGCGCGCGTGCGATCGCGCTCGTCAATCCCGCGCAGTTCATCCGTGCGGCGCGGCTTGCCGAGCCGTCGTCGCTGCGCGAACAGAACCCGGCGCTCGCGCACATCATCGACGTCGAGAACGACATCGTGAAGGCCGCCGACCGGCTGCGCCCGCGCGGCGGGATGCGCGAGTTCCGGACCGCGTTTCCGGCCGGTGCGTTCGGCACGTCGGTGAAGACCGCGATGCAGGTGCTGGCCGCGTGCGAAGCATCGGGACCGGGCGCGCAGGATGGCGTCGCGGTGTTGCGCCTGACGCTGAATGGCTTCGATACGCATCAGAACCAGCCGGGGCAGCACGCTGCGCTGCTCAAGCAGTTCGCGCAAGGGATGAGCGCGATGCGCGGCGCGTTGCTCGAGCTCGGACGCTGGAACCAGACGCTCGTGATGACGTATGCGGAATTCGGGCGGCGCGTGCGCGAGAACCAGAGCAACGGCACCGATCACGGCACGGCCGCGCCGCATTTCGTGATGGGCGGCCGCGTGGCGGGCGGGCTGTATGGGGCGCCGCCGGCGCTCGCGCGGCTCGACGGCAATGGCAACCTGCCGGTCGCGGTCGACTTCCGACAGCTTTACGCGACCGTGCTCGGACCGTGGTGGGGACTCGATGCGACGCGCGTGCTGCAGGCACGCTTCGACACGCTGCCGCTGCTGAAGGTGTAAGGCGGGCGGCTCAGTGGCGGCGCGCCGCGCGCCACGCGATCCACAGCTTGCGGATCGGCGTCAGCGCGATGCGCTGATGCAGCACCTGGTAGCCGTCGCGTTCGATTTCGTCGAGCAGTGCGCCGGCCAGCGCGATCTGCGCGCGCAGCGTGCGCTGCGCGCGGCGTTCCGCTGCGGGGATCGCCGCGTCGGCGGCGGTGAGCGCTGCGCGTGCGCGGCTGGTCTGAAACTGCAGCAGCTCGGTGAAGGCGGGGCTGTAGCGGCGATTGAGCAGATCGGCCGCGGTCACGTTGTAGCGTTGCAGTTCGTCGATCGGCAGATAGATGCGGCCATGGCGCGCATCGTTGCCGAGTTCCTGCACGAACTGCGCGAGCATCAGTGCGTGGCCGGCGTCCGCGGCCCACGATTGCGGGTCGGCCGGATTCGCGGCGCTCGCGCGCGCGACCAGCGAAGCAAACGCGCCGCCGACCTGCGCGATGTAGCGCTGCAGATTGGCGAAGTCGAGATAGCGCGCCTGTTCGAGGTCCATTCCGAAACCGTTCACGAGCGTGCGCAGCGCATCGGCTTCGGCGGCGATCGTCGGATGATGCTGCGCGAGCGACTTCGTGACCGGATGCGTCGGCGCGCCGGCGGCGAGCGCTGCGAGTTCCTTGTGCCACCACGCGAGCTTCGTGTGCCCTACGGTCGGGTCGCTGATTTCCTTGACGGTTTCCTCGAGTTCGCGGCGCAGCGCGAACAGGGCGGTGAGGCGCGGCTCGGTGGCGCGCGGCGCCTGGCGCAGCGCGTAGTAGACGCTGGAGCCCGCGGGGGCGGCCTTGTGCTGGCAGTAGTCGTCGAAATTCACGGGTGGGATCGTGGCGGAGGCAGGTTCGGGGATGCGCGCGGCGGCGCTTGGACGACACGTCGAGCGCGGCATTCTAGCACCGCTGTCCGGCAGGCGCCGGCCGGGCAACACAACGCGGCGGAGATCGGGTAGAATCTCGCGCTCGCCTGATCGGGCGTGCCGGTTTCCGAGCCGGCGCGGGATCCGTGGCTGCGTGCGAGACGCATGTTTGCGTGCCGCGCGGTCAGGGCGACAGAAATGCGCGTGAGTGGCGAAATTGGTAGACGCACCAGGTTTAGGTCCTGACGCCCGCAAGGGTGTGCCGGTTCGAGTCCGGCCTCACGCACCACATATACTCCCAAGCAATCCCATGTTTGGCTAAAAGGCCCCGCCAGTCGAGTACTTGCGGGGCTTTTTGTTGCCAGCGCCGCCCAGCGTTTCTCGTTGACACCCACGAAACAGGGGCATCTTAGGGGGGCAGGTTTCTCTGATCAGGGGCATCGAAATGCCCCCGCGCTCAAATGCCCCTTACCGATGTCGCCGTTCGTGCGGCCAAGCCCCGCGAAAAGTCCTACAAGCTGGCCGACGGTCAGGGCATGTACCTCGAGATCATGCCCAACGGCTCCAAGTACTGGCGGTTGAAGTATCGCATCGACGGCAAGGAGAAACGGATGGCCCTCGGGGTCTATCCGGCGGTCAGCTTGCTGGCTGCTCGGAAGGCTCGTGATGAGATCAAGGACCAATTGCGCGCCGGCCTCGATCCATCGCACGAAAAGAAGCGCGTGAAGGCTCAGCGCAGCCTGGACCGTGAGAACTCATTCGAGCCGATCGCGCGGGAGTGGCATCAGCAGAAGAAGGGTGCATGGAGCGAGCGACACGCGGACAGGATCATGAAGCTGCTCGAGCGCGAACTGTTTCCCGCGATCGGAGCGCGGCCGATCGCCGAGATTATGGCGCCCGAGCTGTTGGCGGTGATACGGAAGATCGAGGCGCGCGACGCGATCGAGCTCGCACACAAGCCTATTCAGGCAACGAGCCAGATCTTCCGATACGCCATTGCCACCGGCCGGGCAGAGCGCGACCCCGCTCCCGATCTCCGCGGCGCGCTGAAGACCCGTTCCGTCGTGCACATGCGGCGTGTCAGCGAGGCAGAGTTGCCGGAGCTCATGCGGCAGATCAGCGCGTACGACGGCGACTTTCAGACACGCCTGGCGCTGCAGTTCATGGCGCTGACATTTGTTCGTACGAGCGAGCTGCGTTTTGCCGAGTGGACAGAAATCGACGAGAAGAAGGAATGGCGCATCCCACCCGAGAAGATGAAGATGCGCACGCCGCACATCGTGCCGCTGTCGACGCAGGCCCTCGAGGTGATCGCGAAGCTCCCCGAACTGAACGGCCACAGCCAGTTCCTGTTCCCGAGTCGGTCGAGCTCCAAGAAGCCGATGAGCGAGAACACGATCCTGTACGCCCTGTACCGGATGGGCTACCACTCACGGATGACGGGGCACGGCTTCCGGGGCCTCGCGTCGACTATCCTGAATGAGCACAATTTCAACCGAGACTGGATCGAGCGCCAGCTCGCACACAGCGAGCGCGACGGCGTCCGGGCGGCGTACAATCACGCCGAATACCTGCCCGAACGCCGGAAAATGATGCAGTGGTGGGGCGACTATCTGGCGGGCCGCAGTACGATTGTTGAGAGTGAACCGGTGCCGTCCGGCAGCGCTACGTCACAATGAGCCGAGATCGGGGATCTCGGGGTAACTCTGTCTGATGTCAAACAAGAATCCATACAGCGACCGACAATGGTTGACGACCTTCCGAGCGACGAGGCGCGGGCGATTATCGCGCTCATAAAATTCGGCGATCCCGGTGAGTGGGACTGGTCTCCTGAGCTTTGGGGAACCGCAAACTGTGCTTTCGGCGTGACGGACCATGACGGGAAGCGAATTCAGGGCGTTACGGCTGACCTGCTCGTGAAGTATGGGCAGCGACCGCCTTCCTCGCATTTCTTGTTCACCATCTACAAGCAGGAATTCAGGGCTAGGCGCCGCGTCTATCAGCTTGACCTTCTTCAGAATGGGCGGAAGAAGGTGGATCCACATCGAGTGTCCCACGAACACATCGGGCGGGATCGGGTTCCCGGTGACGCAGCTTGGCAGCAATACAGTTACGAGGACGCCTTGAAGTTGTTCTGCACAAGGACTAATCTGACTCTCTCCGGTGAGTTGCCGGACCCATATGTTCTTCAATTGCTATGACCACGAACCTTTGCCAAGACATCTGCGGGAAGCTCGGCTTCGGCTGCGAGACGCTGGCGGCCGAGGACGGCGGCATCATGGCGCTCGATACACCCTTCGGCTTCTCTGACGGGACACCCTTCACCATCTATGCCGAACACCTTAATGGCATGGTGAGATTCTTTGATTCGCAAGAAACCCTTTTTCATGCGATGGGAAGAGGCATCCGGTCGTTTCAATCGAGAAAGTACCAGTCTGTAAGATCTCTGGTTTCGAAGTACGATGTGCTCGTCAGCGAGTCAGGTGAGATTGAATCGTACGTGCAGGACTCGAAGATGCCGGCAGGCTTCGCTCGCTATGTGAGTGCGTTGTTGGACGTGTCAGATTGGGTCGACGAAAACGCTGGCACCGATTTAGCGGATAAGCAATCCAGGCTCGTGCAAGAGGCTCAGTTGTATTTGACGGCGATTCACCCGGACACACCAGCTGTGAAAAGTACTGTTCGAGCACGTGGGATGTCAGGGAAGGAGTACGGATTCGACTTGATGCAAGGTGAAACTCAGATCGATGCCATTTCAGCGCATCCGGCAGCCGCCGCATCAGAGCTCTACAAGTTGGTCGATCTTCGTGGCAAGACGCTAACGGCTGACATGTCGATCATTGTTGTGATCGACGACCGTGGATCGATCGATCAAGCTGACAAAGAGGCTTCGGTACTTGGTCAGTATGCCGAAACATGGCCAATGCGGCGCCTTATTCACGCGGCATCAACAGCGACACCAATTCGTCACTAACCGTGATTCCTGCCCCGCCCCCGAGCGGGGCTTTTCACATCTGACCGGCTGCGTGATGATGATGCCGTTACGCGACCCGGAGTGCTCCATGCCTGCGATCAAACTGCGCATCCCGCGCGAAGACGTCTTCGAATTCAACGACGATCTGTCTGCTTGGTCGGCCACCAGCGGCGTCGATCCTAAACTGGCTGTCGGCACCCAGATGCAGACAACCAACCCTTCGTCGCCAACCCTGTACTTGGCGTTCGTCGACGAACGATTCTTCGAGCAGTATCCGCGGTGGCGCCAGTTCGTCGAGCATTGACCGCCGGTCCGGGCCACAGCCTCCTGGCACGTCTCATATCGATGCCGCCGCTATAGCTCCCTAGTATCGCCGCCCGTAGCCCTCGCGATACAGCGTTGCGCCGATCGATGTCAGCAACGCAATGTCTTCTTCCCCCAATGTATCCCAGGTGGCCGCCAGCCAACCAGCGAAACCGGCACAAGCGTGGTCCAGATCGACCGCTGCCCGTCCTTCGGCATTCAACCGCTCGAAGATCGTGATGACGTCGTGTGGGGTCATGGCTTCCTCCCGGTGATAATCAAAGCGTAGGTGTTCGATGGCCGTACGCTCGGAAAAGGTGAAGGAGCGCGCCCTACTTGCGGCAATGCGGATCCTGGATCAGTGCGAGGCGGCCTAAAAGCTCGTCCACTTGGATTTCGAAGACCCTGTTTCGCACGGGCTGCGTGCGGAGCTTGGTGAGCTTGTCTCTCCAGTACGCCGGGTCGTTCACCGACGACTTGTTGACGAAGGCATGGTGCGCTTGCTCAAGTAGTCCGATCGCTCGCCTTATATGTACCAATTCGCGTTCTGCTTCGCAGTACCAGCTCATATTTGCCGCCTTCTGATGATTTTTGTCGTGACTTGCTGTACCGCGAGAGCCTTGGGCTACTCAAAGACAACGCGCGAGCCGATCTCGAACTGTGCTGTCGTTGCACAGCGCGATGCGAGGTGAGGGGCAAACGTGGCGCGCAAGCAGCGCGCGGCGCAGATTTGGGGAGGGGCGAGCGGTCAATCTACAATTGGGTGCTCGGTTCAACTCATCATACGCGCATCGCTCGTCAGGCAGCTGCTTTATTTCTCGGCGATGAGAGGCGGCCCGTCGTGATCCTGCGGCCGGATGACCGGGAGACTGACAGTGTCGAACGTCGAGGCGCCGCGCCGCTCACATGCAGTCCGCGAGCGCTAGACTTTGACGCGCTCAGAGACCTCCTCCTGATAACCTACAGGCACAAACAAGTCGCGATAGCGTCTGTAGATCGGGCGTTCAAAGTAGCGATATACAAGCGTCTACAAGGTCAACACGACCGCAGCAAAGGCTGCAAAGCGGATGTACGGATTGGCGATCTTCATCATCCCGAGGTAGACGCCCAGCGTGATCATCGGAAAATGAACGAGGTAGACCGAGTAACTGATCTCGCCCAGCTATTTCATGGGGCGGCATGAGAGGATGCGAGCAACCACGCTTCCAGACTGCGACACGCTAAAGATGAGGAAGGGCATAGCGGCAAGCGCTTCAAATTCGATGTTGCCGCGTGCGTCGCCGTAAATGACGTAGACGATCCCTGGAGTTGCCCCTGTAACTCAGGACACGCGGACACCGTTAGGTTGATGACACCGCATTACACCTGAACTCGCGAGGCGAGCGGTATTTCAGGGCTCTGTGCGGGTGGCGCTCATTGTAGTGTTCAACGCGATAGCCAGACGCGAGAGCGCTGTTGGTGCGTCAGACTTGTCCATGTAGGCGACGTAATTGTGCTTCATGGTCTTCACGAACGATTCGGCCGTGCCATTGCTTGTGACCTTCTTCGCGTGCTTCCTTCTTCTGCTCCGTGCGCCCGGACCCGATCCAATCCCAAGCGGGTACCAATCCGGGCGCGCCAGGTGCCAACCGCGGGCGCAGCTCCCATTCTTCGACTGGCTTCAGACTCTTGCGCATGTATGTCACGCGCTGGCGAGGAATGCCGGTCTCGGACTCAAGTTGCTCGTCCGTCAATCGTCGTCCGCGGCATGCGCTCCGGATCGTGCGCAGATCTTCGACGCGCGGCGTGCGCAGGTCGATGCATTCCTCGTGTACGCGCCAGGTGTGCGGGACCGGGATCACGGTGTACTCGGCAGTATTGGCGTGCGAGCAGGTCAGCCGGTCCATCGTCATCGGGCATTCCACGAATACGAGTACGTCCGCCGGGCCGGCCCGGTCGGAATACGTGTAGCGATCCAGCAGCACGCCACCGTGGTCTCGCCACCTCGCCAACTGCCCATCGCTTGCTCGATCCCACCATGCCCACACGTAGACGGGCAGATCGGCGATCGACGCGCTCCTGAAGAACACGGGCTTGATCGTCGTGTATCCTCGATTCACGAGGATATGGGTGTAGCCGCCAAACGCTTTTCGGATCGATTGGCCGACGTCGGTGGTCGTGAAATAGCGCACGGGCGATCCTTAAATCGGCTCGCGCTGCAGGCTGCGGACAAGCATGGCGGCATCACGGCAGACCTCGATCGGGATTCGCGGATTTGCGACCACATCTCGCACGAACTTCCCGAGGAGAATGACGGCCGAGACGTCATTTCGAATCGGCTCGACGCTACATGTTGGTTCGCGGCCACATTGTTTCATGTTCTTCATATGCTGTCCCCGCCGGTTGTGCCGGATCACTGTCCCCAATTGCAGTCAAAGTGTCCGGGGGCATATGTGGGGGCATGCAGAAAATACGAACTCGCTGAATCCCAATAGCGTAAAGGAAAGGTGAACCGAATGCGGTTCCGGCCTCCTCTTGGGGTGCGCCGCAAAAAAGCGCTGCCGGTCTTCTGACCGCAGCGCTTTTTTCATTTCCACGCCGCATCCCCGCCCCGCGCCCGCCTAATCCCAGAAGCTGCGCACCGCGACCGCCACGATCACCGGCACCGAGAACACCAGCGGAATCGCGAAATACTGCGCTTCGCGATCGACGAACCAGCTGTAGATCAACCATCCTGCGCCGATCGCGAACGTGATCAGGCCGACCAGTACGGCGACGATATTCAAAACCAGCTTCGACGGCTGGCGGCGCGCTTTGTCGTTGCTGTCGGGGTCGCGCGGGGACGAGTTCATCTGAAGAGCGGCTGAGCCAGGCAGGGTTAAACGCACAGGAGACCCCATCCGCGCGGATCGCGCAAGTGCCGAGGCATCGCGGCGGTGTATCGTGGGTCAGCGCGCGTGACGAACCGAACGACGCGGCCCGCCCGTCCGGCAGGGCCGCTGCACGATCACAGGGCAGGGCGCCGCGTCTGCGACGTCGAAGCGCCCGCATGCCACCACGCCCCGACGGGAGACGAAGCAGCTTCCGGCAGCACGCCGCGTCGAACCGTTCCCGCCATTTCGCCGCAACCGCGCTTCGACAAATCGTTGTACCCACAACCACCGAGCGTTATGCTCGTCTTCTTCCAGCAGACGGATTCCCCTCATGAACGATACGAATTCAGGGATTGTGCGCGCAGCGGTGGTCGGTGTCGGCGCGATCGGCGGCTTGCTCGCGATGGCGTTGTCGAAAGCCGGCATGACCGTGAGCGCCTATGCGCGCGGCGCGACGCTCGATGCGTTGAACGCGCACGGCGTGCGCGTGATCGACGAAACCGGCGTCGTGTCGTCCGTCCCGGTGCGGGCGAGCGACGATGCGGCCGTGCTGGGCGTGCAGGACTACGTGGTGATCGCGCTGAAGGCGCAGGCGTTGCCGGCGTTGGCGGCGCGCATCGCGCCGCTGGTCGGGCCCGATACGGTGATCGTCGCGGCGATGAACGGGCTGCCGTGGTGGTTCACGCACGGTCTCGCCGGGCCGGTCGACGGCGTGCCGCTCGACGCGATCGACCCGGCCGGCGCTGTTTCGGCCGTGCTGCCGCCCGCGCAGGCGATCGGCTGCGTCGTGCACCTGTCGTCGAGCACCGACGCGCCCGGTGTCGTGCGTCGCGGCCGCGGTAACCGCCTGCTCGTCGGTGCGCCGGACCGGCGCCTCGACGCAGCGGCGGCGCGCTTGGCCACCGCGCTCGCCGCGGGCGGCTTCGACGTCGAGTCGACCCCGGCGATCCGTACCGAAATCTGGGCGAAGCTGTGGGGCAACATGAACATGAATCCGCTCAGCGCGCTGACGGGCTCGACGGCCGAGCAGTTGCTCGACGATCCATACACCCAGACGCTCGCGCTGCGGATGATGGAGGAGGCGGCCGCGATCGGCGCGACACTCGGCCTCGATACGGGGATGAGCGCGCCCGAGCGGATTGCCGTCACGCGCAAGCTCGGCGCCTTCAAGACGTCGATGCTGCAGGATTTCGAGGCCGGGCGATCGCTGGAGATCGGGCCGATCCTCGGTGTGTTCCCGGAGCTGGGGCGCAGGCTCGGCGTGCCGACGCCTTATTGCGACGCGGTACTCGGCTTGCTGCGCCAGCGTGCGGCGAACAGCGGGCTATAGCGGGCGAGGGCGCCGCGAACGAACGGGCGCCGAAGCGTGTCGATGCGGTTCGGGAAATCGATCAGTGCTTCGGGGTTTTCGAAGAGCCAAGCCGGCTATGCAACTCGGCGACAAGCGGATTCACTCGAACAGCCGGGAAGGCAGTTGATCGCAATCCGAAGTCAGCCCGCCGCAGGCCGACTACACGCGCGTGAAAATCGATCGCGTGAGTACCCGCCCGTTTCAGTCGTCGCGCTCGGCCGCATGCGTGGCGACCTTGTCGAGCAAGCGCTCGAACGTCTGGCGCTCGCTGTCCGACAGGCACACGAGCAAGCCTTCGTTCCACTTGCGCACGATCGGCATGATCTTCCGATACAGCGCGCGGCCGTCGACGGTCAGCGCGATCAGCACGATCCGCCCGTCTTCGTCGCTTGCGCTGCGTTCGAGCAGCCCCTTGCGCAGCAGCGCCTCCGCCGCGCGGCTCGCCTGACTCTTGTCGAGGTTGGTGTGCCGCGCGAGCTCCATGATCGAAAACGGCCCGAACGCGCCGACTGCGGCGATCACGCGCGCTTCGGGCAGCGAAATGTCGAGCTTGTGCCGATACACGTCGGCGATGCCGCGATCGGATCGCTTCGTGAGTGCATGGAGGCGATAGGTCAGAAACTGATCGAGCCCGGCTTGGCGGCGGCCTTTCATGTCGAATCCTGAAGAAAATGGGCGGGCCCGATTGTTCCTGTATCGCGCGCCCGGGTCAACGGTCAGTGTGCGCCGTACTTCAGCCGTGTCAACTGTTCGGCTTCGTTGGCGAGCAGATTCGCCGCGTCGCGGATCGCCACGTCGAGCGTGATCGGCCCCGGCGCCGGCGAAAAGCACCCGCTGAAATGCTCGGACAGCCGCGTCAGCGCGGCCGGATCGATCGCGCCCGACAGCAGCGACGCCGGCACGCCCGCGGCCCGCGCGTGGCGGCACGCGATGAACGGCGCCTTGCCGTGCAGCGTCTGCACGTCGGAGCGGCCTTCGCCGGTGATCAGCCAGTCGGCGCCGGCGAGCGCCGCATCGAGGCCGATCTGGCGCGCGACGACTTCCGCGCCGGCTTCGAACCGCGCGCCGAGCATGTGCAGCGCGAAACCGAGGCCACCGGCCGCGCCGGCGCCGGCCGCGTCGCGGCAGCGTCGGTCGAGCGCGTGCTCGAGCAGGTCGGCAAAGTGGCCGAGCGCCGCGTCGAGCGTCGCGACCTGCGCGGGCGCCACACCCTTTTGCGGGCCGAACACGGCGGTCGCGCCGTGCGCGCCCGTCAGCGGATTGTCGACATCGGACATCCCGATGAATTCGGCTTCCTTCAACCGCGGATCGAGCGCCGACGCATCGATCCGCGCGATATCGGCGAGCCGCGCCGGCACCGGTTCGACCGGCTGACCGCCCGCATCGAAGCATTGCAGGCCGAGCCCCGCGAGCAGGCCGGCGCCCGCGTCGTTGGTGCTGCTGCCGCCGAGCGCCACGAAGAAGCGGCGCACGCCTTCATCGAGCAGCGTGCGAATCGCTTCGCCCATCCCGCGCGTGCTGCGCGCATCGACCTGCACGCTCATGCCGATCGCGTCCGTGATGCCGACGATCTCCGCCGTCTCGACGATCGCCGTGCGTTCGTCGATCACGCCGAGCGCCGCGTCGCGCGCCGCGAGCGATGCGCCGGCCACCCGCAACGTGCGCCGCGTGCCGCCGCCGGCCAGCATCGCGTCGAGCGTGCCTTCGCCGCCATCGGCCATCGGGCAGCAGCGCACGACCGCATCGGGGCGGGCGCGGCGGATGCCGGTGGCGATCGCGTCCGCGACCTGCTCGGCAGAAAGCGAGCCTTTGAACGAATCGGGCGCGATGACGACGACAGGCGCGGACGGGTGTTGCGGCATGGTGTCTCCGGAAGGCGTGATTGGTATGAAGAATGGGGCCGCGAGCGCGGCGCACCTTCAATCGGAGATTACAGGATGGCGGGCCGGCGGTGGATACGCGCGCCGGCATAGCGGCGATCCGCGCGCATTGCGCCGAAAGGGCGCGGGCGCCACGGCGGGTATTCACGTACGCAGTGGGGTTCTGGCGAGTATGAGGAAAATTGTTTGCTAGAATAGTCGATTCTTCCGGCCAAAGCCGTGCTCCGAGCCGCTTGCGCTAGCCATCCGGCGCGTGCAGGGATGGCGTGGCGCTCCGGCGCGGCGTGGGTTTGTGGCTCACGTATGGGGTACATATGTGGCTCACTTCGCGTGACGCACCTCATGCTGCAGGCAGGCACGGCAAGGAAAACCCGATTCGCTCGAATAATTTTAGGACGATTGAAGCCATGGCTAACGTTGTTGAGAACCTCGGCAAGCTTGAACGCCGTGTGACGATTTCCCTGCCGAAGGACACCGTGCAGAAGGAAATCGACGCCCGTATCCAGAAACTCGCAAAGAACGTGCGCATGCCGGGTTTCCGCCCGGGCAAGGTGCCGCTGAAGATGGTTGCGCAGCAGTACGCGGGTCAGGTCGAGGCGGAAGTGCTGAGCGACAAGATCGGCCAGGAATTCTTCACGATCAGCCGCGCGGAAAACCTGCGCGTCGCAGGCCAGCCGAGCTTCGAGCCGAAGCAGGAGCAGGCCGAGGACGCATACGCGTTCGACGCGACGTTCGAGGTGTACCCGGAAGTGAAGATCGGCGATCTGGCGACGGCTGAAGTCGAGCGCTCGACGACGTCGATCGGCGACGCCGAGATCGACCGCACGCTGGACATCCTGCGCAAGCAGCGCGTGCACTACCACGCACGCGGCGAAGCCGGCGAGCACGGCGACGGCGGCGCGGACACCGCAGCGAAGAACGGCGACCGCGTGACGGTCGACTTCGTCGGCAAGATCGACGACGTCGCGTTCCAGGGCGGCACGGCCGAAGACTTCCCGTTCGTGCTCGGCGAAGGCCGCATGCTGCCGGAATTCGAAACCGCGGCGCTCGGCCTGAAGGTCGGCGAAGCGCGCACGTTCGATCTGAAGTTCCCGGACGACTACCACGGCAAGGACGTGGCGGGCAAGACGGCGCAATTCACGGTCACGATGAAGAAGATCGAATGGCCGCACATGCCGGAAATCGACGCCGAATTCGCGAAGTCGCTCGGCATCGAAGACGGCGACCTGACGAAGATGCGCGCCGAGATCAAGGAAAACCTCGAGCGCGAAGCCAAGCGTCGCACGCAGTCGATCGTCAAGAACCAGGTGATGGACGCGCTGCTGAAGATTTCCGAACTCGACGTGCCGAAGGCGCTGATCGAGCAGGATCAGCAACGCCTCGTCGAAATGGCGCGTCAGGATCTCGCCCAGCGCGGCGTGCCGAACGCGAAGGACGCACCGATCCCGGCCGAGATGTTCGCCGAGCAGGCCGAGCGTCGCGTCAAGCTGGGCCTCGTGCTGGCCGAGCTGGTGAAGGCCAACGGCCTCGAAGCGAAGCCGGAACAGATCCGCGCCGAAGTCGACGAGTTCGCGAAGAGCTACGAAGACCCGAAGGAAGTGGTCCGCTGGTATTATTCCAACCAGCAGCGCCTCGCCGAGATGGAAGCGTTCGTCGTTGAAAGCAACGTCGTCGAGTTCGTACTGGGCAAGGCAAAGGTGACGGACAAGGAAGTGAGCTTCGAGGCACTCGCGAGCGCATCGGCGCAAGCGTAAGTGTCGCTCTAGCGGCGTGCCGGCTGTCGGAGCGACGGCCCGCACGCCGTTTTTACGTCAAGCGCACGGTTGCCATTAATATGGCGATTGAGCGGGCGGCTTCCCTCCGTTCAATTTTCCAATCGAACAAGGTTCATTGAATGATCACTCGCGCTGAATTGCTGGACATGCTTGCTTCGAATGCGCCGCAGGGTTTCGAGGCGCAAGCGCTGGGGCTGGTGCCGATCGTCGTCGAAACGAGCGGCCGCGGCGAGCGTTCGTACGATATCTATTCGCGTCTCCTGAAGGAGCGCCTGGTGTTCATGGTCGGCGAAGTCAACGACCAGACGGCGAACCTCGTGGTCGCGCAACTGCTGTTCCTGGAGAGCGAGAATCCCGACAAGGACATCAGCCTCTACATCAACAGCCCGGGCGGCTCGGTGTCGGCCGGCATGGCGATCTACGACACGATGCAGTTCATCAAGCCAGACGTGTCGACGCTCTGCATGGGCCTCGCGGCCAGCATGGGCGCGTTCCTGCTCGCGTCGGGCGCGAAGGGCAAGCGCTTTGCGCTGCCGAACTCGCGCGTGATGATCCACCAGCCGCTCGGCGGCGCGCGCGGCCAGGCGTCGGATATCGAAATTCAGGCACGCGAAATCCTGTACCTGAAGGAACGGTTGAACAACCTGCTCGCGCAGCACACGGGCCAGGACGTCGAGCGCATCGCGCGCGACACCGACCGTGACAACTTCATGTCGAGCGACGACGCGAAGGCGTACGGGCTGATCGACCAGGTGCTGTTGAAGCGCCCGTGAGCTGAAGTGGGGTGCCGCCCCGATTCGCGGCGCCCCCGCACTGTCCGGCGCCCCTGAGCATCTGCGGCAAGCGCATCCGGCCGGCTCCGGTCGCGCCCTAGGCGCGGCGTTCGGAGCAATCGGCGTATCATGTCATTTACCTGTCCGGAGGCTCTACATTCATGGCGGACAAAAAAGGTTCGAACAGCGAGAAGCTGTTGTATTGCTCGTTTTGCGGCAAGAGCCAGCATGAGGTGAAGAAACTCATCGCGGGCCCGTCGGTGTTCATCTGCGATGAGTGCATCGACCTCTGCAACGAGATCATTCGCGACGAGGCCGCTGCGGCCGGCGTCGAGGCCAGCCTGTCCCGGTCGGATCTGCCGAGCCCGCAGGAAATTCGCGACATCCTCGATCAGTACGTGATCGGCCAGGAGCGCGCGAAGAAGATCCTCGCGGTGGCCGTCTACAACCACTACAAACGGCTGAAGCATCTCGACAAGAAGGACGACGTCGAGCTGTCGAAGAGCAACATCCTGCTGATCGGCCCGACGGGCTCCGGCAAGACGCTGCTCGCGCAGACGCTCGCGCGGTTGCTGAACGTGCCGTTCGTGATCGCCGACGCGACGACGCTGACCGAAGCCGGCTACGTCGGCGAGGACGTCGAGAACATCATCCAGAAGCTGTTGCAGAACTGCAACTACGAGGTCGACAAGGCGCAGCGCGGGATCGTCTACATCGACGAAATCGACAAGATCAGCCGCAAGTCGGACAACCCGTCGATCACGCGCGACGTGTCGGGCGAGGGCGTTCAGCAGGCGCTGCTGAAGCTGGTCGAAGGCACGATGGCGTCGGTACCGCCGCAGGGCGGCCGCAAGCATCCGAACCAGGATTTCATCCAGGTCGACACGACCAACATCCTGTTCATCTGCGGCGGCGCGTTCGACGGTCTCGAGAAGGTGATCACCGACCGTACCGAAAAGACGGGCATCGGCTTCGGCGCGTCGGTCAAGAGCAAGCAGGAACGCGACGCCGGCGAAGTGCTGCGCGAGACCGAACCGGAAGACCTGATCAAATTCGGTCTGATCCCCGAATTGATCGGCCGTCTGCCGGTGGTGGCGACGCTCGGCAAGCTCGACGAAGCCGCGCTGATGAAGATCCTCGTCGAGCCGAAGAACGCGCTCGTCAAGCAGTATCACAAGCTGTTCGCGATGGAGCGCGTCGAGCTGGAAATCCGGCCGGCCGCGTTGCAGGCAGTCGCCCGCAAGGCGATCCGCCGCAAGACCGGCGCGCGCGGTTTGCGTTCGATCATCGAACAGGCGTTGCTGGACGTGATGTACGAGCTGCCCACGATGAAAGGGGTCAGCAAGGTCATCATCGACGAGAACGTCATCGATGGCGACGGCAAGCCTTTGTTGATCTATGAGGACACGCCGAAGGTGGCGGGTTCGAACTGACCGGCTTGCCGACGATGTTCTGCGAAAAAGGCCGTTCATGAGACCGTGGGCGGCTTTTTTTCGTTTATCTTGTGGGTAACTCTGACTCGATACGCGGTGGTTACTTTCTTACCGAATATTTCCCGCACTTGAAGGCTTGCAATTCGTTGTGGCGGCCTCAATTACCGAACAATTGATTCCACTCATGGGGAAATGAAATGTCAGGCACCCAACTTCTTCCGCCGGAACGCATCACGCTCCCGCTGCTGCCGCTGCGGGATGTCGTCGTTTTCCCGCACATGGTGATTCCGCTCTTCGTGGGCCGGCCGAAATCGATCAAGGCCCTCGAAGCAGCGATGGAAGGCGGCAAGCACATCATGCTCGTCGCGCAGAAAACCGCGGCCAAGGACGAGCCGACCGAGAAGGACATGTACGAGGTCGGCTGTATCGCCAACATTCTGCAGATGCTGAAGCTGCCGGACGGCACCGTGAAGGTGCTCGTCGAGGGGCTGCAGCGCGCGAAGGCGTTGTCCATCGAAGAGCAGGAGACGCAGTTCTCCTGCGAAGTGATGCCGCTCGAGCCCGATCATGCCGACAGCGCGGAAACGGAAGCGTTGCGCCGCGCGATCGTGTCGCAGTTCGACCAGTACGTGAAGCTGAACAAGAAGATCCCGCCGGAGATCCTCACGTCGCTGTCGGGCATCGACGAAGCAGGCCGTCTCGCTGACATGATCGCCGAGCGTCTGCCGCTCAAGCTCGACCAGAAGCAGCACATCCTCGAGATGTTCCCGGTCATCGAGCGTCTCGAGCACCTGCTCGCGCAGCTCGAGGCGGAGATCGACATTCTCCAGGTCGAAAAGCGCATCCGCGGGCGCGTGAAGCGTCAGATGGAAAAGAGCCAGCGCGAGTACTACCTGAACGAGCAGGTCAAGGCGATCCAGAAGGAACTGGGCGAAGGCGAAGAGGGTGCGGATCTCGAGGAACTCGAGAAGCGCATCAACGCCGCGCGCATGCCGAAGGAAGCCAAGAAGAAGGCCGACGCCGAGCTCAAGAAGCTGAAGCTGATGTCGCCGATGTCCGCGGAAGCGACCGTCGTGCGCAACTACATCGACACGCTGATCGGCCTGCCGTGGCGCAAGAAGAGCAAGGTCAACAACGACCTGTCGAACGCCGAGCAGGTGCTCGACGAGGATCACTTCGGCCTCGAAAAGGTGAAGGAACGCATTCTCGAGTACCTCGCGGTGCAACAGCGCGTGGACAAGGTGAAGGCGCCGATCCTGTGCCTCGTCGGGCCTCCGGGCGTCGGCAAGACGTCGCTCGGCCAGTCGATCGCGCGTGCGACGAACCGCAAGTTCGTCCGGATGGCGCTCGGCGGCGTGCGTGACGAAGCCGAGATCCGCGGTCACCGCCGCACCTACATCGGGTCGATGCCGGGCAAGATCCTGCAGAGCCTGGCGAAGGTCGGCGTGCGCAATCCGCTCTTCCTGCTCGACGAAGTCGACAAGATGGGGATGGATTTCCGCGGCGATCCGTCGTCGGCGCTGCTCGAAGTGCTCGATCCGGAACAGAACCACACGTTCGCCGACCACTACATCGAAGTCGACTTCGATCTGTCGGACGTGATGTTCGTCGCGACGTCGAACTCGCTGAACATCCCGCCGCCGCTGCTCGACCGGATGGAAGTGATTCGTCTGTCGGGCTATACGGAAGACGAGAAGGTCAGCATCGCGCAGCGTTACCTGCTGCCGAAGCAGAAGAAGAACAACGGTCTGAAGGACGGCGAGATCGAGGTCACCGAGCAGGCGATCCGCGACATCATCCGCTACTACACGCGCGAAGCCGGTGTGCGTTCGCTCGAGCGGGAAGTGTCGAAGATCTGCCGCAAGGTCGTGAAGATGCTGCTGCTGAAGAAGGCGTCGGGCGCGATCAAGGTCGATGGCGAGAATCTCGATACGTTCCTCGGCGTGCGCAAGTACGACTTCGGCCTCGCGGCGAAGGAAAACCAGGTCGGTCAGGTGACGGGCCTCGCGTGGACGGAAGTCGGCGGCGATCTGCTGACGATCGAAGCCGCGGTGATGCCGGGCAAGGGCAACGTGATCCGCACCGGTTCGCTCGGCGACGTGATGAAGGAGTCGGTCGAGGCAGCGCGTTCGGTCGTGCGCTCGCGTTCGCGTCGTCTCGGCATCAAGGACGAAGCGTTCGAGAAGCAGGACATTCACATCCACGTGCCGGAAGGCGCGACGCCGAAGGACGGTCCGTCTGCCGGCGGTGCGATGACGACCGCGCTGGTGTCGGTGCTGACGGGTATTCCCGTGCGTGCCGACGTCGCGATGACGGGCGAGATCACGCTGCGTGGCGAGGTGCTGCCGATCGGCGGGCTGAAGGAGAAGCTGCTGGCTGCGCATCGCGGCGGCATCAAGCTCGTGCTGATCCCGGAAGAGAACGTGAAGGATCTCGCCGACATTCCGGACAACGTGAAGAACGCGATCGAAATCGTGCCGGTCCGCTGGATCGACAAGGTGCTCGAACTCGCGCTCGAACGTGCGCCGACTCCGCTGCCGCCGGAAGAAGAGGCGAAGGCTGCGGCACCGGTCGGCGAGGCGGCGAAGGATGCCGGCTCGACGGAAGTGGTCAAGCACTGAGAACCTGAACGCCGTCCCTGACGGCGATCGACGAAAACCCGCGGCGTGTCCGCGGGTTTTTTTATCTGCGTCGGTATCGTGCTTGCGCGCCGCGTCGAAAAATTTCGCGCGTGGGCTTGGCAAAGTGATCTGGAATGAATTAAACTCGCAGGCTCGCTGGTTGTTGATGCCGAAACGCAGATCGCAACTAGAAAGAATCGGAAACGGGTGCTTAGCTCAGCTGGTAGAGCGGCGCCCTTACAAGGCGTAGGTCGGGGGTTCGAACCCCTCAGCACCCACCAGTTTCACGATTCAGCCAGACCAAGGAGCGGTAGTTCAGTCGGTTAGAATACCGGCCTGTCACGCCGGGGGTCGCGGGTTCGAGTCCCGTCCGCTCCGCCAGAAAATGAAAAAGCCCGCCTCGTGCGGGCTTTTTCATTTGCAACGCCGTCCGCACGCCTGCGATTTTTCCCGTCCCACCCCGTATGTTGTAATATCGGTCGTTTTGTCCAATTTTCCCGTCACGCATGCTCGATTTCTTCCGTAATCACCAGCGCCTGATGATGGCGCTCCTGCTCCTCATCGTGTTGCCGGGGCTGGGTTTCGTCGGGATCCAAGGTTTCCGCGGCTTCTTCGACGACAGCGCGAACGTCGCAGCGGTCAACGGACACAAGATCACGCGGGTCGAATTCGACGGCGCGTTCCGCCAGCAGATCGACCAGGCGCGCCAGGCGCTCGGCGGGCAGTTCGACATCAAGATGTTCGATACGCCGGAGCATCGCAAGCAGGTGCTCGACGGCCTGATCCAGCAGCGCGTGCTCGCCGACGAAACGCAGCGCCTGCATCTGACCGCGTCCGACAACGCGGTGCGCGACGCACTGATGAGCGACCCGATGATCGCGTCGCTGAAGAAGCCCGACGGTACGATCGACGTCCAGCGCTACGCGCAGCTGCTGTCGTTCCAGGGCATGACGCCCGAGCAGTATCAGGAACGTGTGCGCTACAGCCTCGCGCTCCAACAGATTCCCGCGAGCATCGTGTCGAGCGCGTTCACGCCGAAGGGCCCGGCCCAACGCCTGTCGGAACTCGCCGCGCAGCAACGTGAAGTGCAGGCGCTCGTGCTGAAGTCGAGCGACTTCGCGGCGAAGGTGCAGCCGACCGACGCGCAGCTCACCGCCTACTACGACGCGCACAAGCAGAGCTTCGCGACGCCGGAAACCGCGACGATCCAGTATCTGGTCTATTCGCCGGCCGCGGCCGCCGCGAGCGCGCAGCCGACCGACGCCGACATCAAGAAGTTCTACGACGACAACCCGACGCACTTCCGCTCGGAAGCGCAGGTGCGCATCAGCCACATCTTCATCGCCGCGGCGAGCAACGCAAGCGCAGCCGACAAGGCTGCCGCGAAGGCGAAGGCCGAGCAGCTGCTGGCCGACGTGAAGGCGCATCCCGACCAGTTCGCGCAAATCGCGCAGAAGAGCTCGCAGGACGCGCCGTCGGCGGCGAAGGGCGGCGATCTCGGCTTCATCACGCGCGGCTCGACGGCGGGCGGCAAGGCGTTCGACGATGCCGCGTTCGCGCTGAAGCAGGGCGAGGTGAGCGGTGTCGTGGAGTCGGACCTCGGCTTCCACATCCTGAAGGCGACCGAAGTGAAGCCGTCGGTGGTCAAGCCGTTCGCGGACGTGAAGGATCAGATCGCAGTCGACCTGAAGCAGCAGTACGCAGCGAAGGCCTTCACGGACAACGCGGAAGGCTTCACGTCGACCGTCTACGAAAAGGCGAAGTCGCTGCAACCGGCCGCCGACAAGTACAAGCTGACGATCCAGACGGCCACCGTCACGCCGACGCCGAATCCGCAATTGCCGCCGACGAGCCCGCTGAACAATCCGAAGTTCCTCGCGGCCGTGTTCGCGAGCGATTCGGTGAAGAGCCGCAACAACACGCAGGCGGTCGACGTGGGCAACAACACGCTGATCTCGGCGCACGTGGTCGACTACAAGCCGGCCGCCGTGCCGGCGCTCGACGCGATCAAGGACGTGGTGCGTCAGAAGGTGGTCGCCGAGCAGGCGGCCGAGCTCGCGAGGAAGGACGGCGCGGCGAAGCTCGCCGAGCTGCAGAAGTCGAAGTCCACCGACGGCTTCACGCCCGCGCAGAAGGTGTCGCGCACGCAATCGCAGGGGCTGACGCCGGCCGCGCTGAGCGCCGTCTACAAGGTCGATTCGAAGACGCTGCCGGCGTACGTCGGCGTCGATCTCGGTGCCGATGGCTACGCGATCTATCGCGTGAACGCGGTGATTCCGGGCACGGCCGTCGATCCGCAGCAGCTCGCGGCCGCGCAGCAGCAGATGGCGCAGGTCGAAGCGCAAAGCGAAGGCGAGGCGTATCTCGCCGCGCTGCGCGATCGCTCGAAGGTCAAGCTGTACGGCACCACGCAGAGCCCGTCGCAGGACAGCGGCAACTAACTGAGCCGACGGCGGCGGCGCGTCGAAGCGCCGCTCGGCCGCCGGCAAGCGAAACGCCTCGCTCGCCGGTCAGGCACGCAACGACAAGAAGCCCCGCACGTGTGAACTGACCCCACGAAGTTGGACAGTTGAAGGCTAGGCGCCCGAGGACTGAGTTCTGTATTGCACGGGACTCAGTCCTTTCAGTTTGAGCTTGATGCGTTCGTGGTTGTAGTAATGGATGTAGCACTCCAGCGTCTGGCGTAGTTGCTCCACGCAAGTGAAGCGCTGCTTCTTGAAGCACTCGGACTTGAGCGTGCCGAAGAAGCTTTCCATCGCGGCGTTGTCCAGGCAATTGCCCTTGCGGGACATGCTCTGCGTCAACTCGCGCTGCGCGAGCTTCCGGCGGAACTCCGGCATCCGGTAGTGCCAGCCTTGATCCGAATGCAGCAACGGCTTGTCCTTGCGCGGGAGTTTAGCCAGCGCCTTCTTCAGCATGCTGTTGACCAACTCGAAGCTCGGCCGTCTGTCCATCTGGTAAGCAACGATCTCGCCGTTGTACAGGTCCATCACCGGCGACAGATACAGCTTCTGGCCGTTGACCTTGAACTCGGTCACATCCGTTACCCACTTCTGATTGGCGCCAGTGGCCTCGAACTGGCGTTGCAGCAGGTTCGGTGCGGCCTTGCCGATCTCGCCTTGCCACGCTCGGTATTTCTTCGGACGCACCCAGGACTTCAGTTGCAGTTGCTGCATGAGCCGTTGCACCGTCTTATGGTTGACGAGATGGCCAGCCTGCCGAATCGCAGCCGTGACGCGTCGATAACCATAGCGGCCCTTGTGGCGTTCAAACACCGTTCGGATCTGCGCTTTCAGATCGGCGTGACGATCGTCGGCATCCAGCGTCCTGAGTTGGTAATAGAACGTACTGCGTGCCAAGCCGGCCGCCTTCAGAAGTGCTGCCACCGGATGGTGCTGCCTGAGCTCACGCACTATTTGCGTTTTTTCTTTTGCGCTGCCTGCTTCTTCGCTTGCAGCAGCGCATCGAGCTTTTTTAGGTACGCCACCTCCGCGCGCAGATACTCGTTTTCCTTGAGCAATTCCTCGCGCGAGCGTTCGTCCGGCGAACCGGCTTCAGTGGGTTTGGGCGGAAGTGAAGTGGCCATCTTTCGGGGGCGCCCTCGTCGGCGAGGGGACAGTGCATCGAAACCGCCTTCATGATACAGGCGCTCCCAGGTTGACACGTGCCCGACGCTTCGAATGTCAAACACCGCTGCCGTTTGGCCATACGACAGCCCATCACGCTGCATGCGCTGTAGCACCGATAACTTGAACCGGGCGTCGTACTGACCGACTTTCCTTCTCAGTCCAGCTACGCCGTGCTCCCGGTAGCTCGCCACCCAGCGCCGGATGACCGTACGCCCAACCCCGTAACGGGCTGCGAGCGTGCGGGTGCTCGCCTCTCCTTCCAGATACTCCCGAACTACCTGCAGTCGAAACCGCTCGTCATACTTCGCCATGGAAAACACCCCAAAGGTTGGATCGGTGTCCAACTTTTGGGGTGCAGTTCAGTGCGTTTGGGCGATCGCGGTCGCGACCGCGCCAGCGACCGCGCCGCTCAACCGCGCGGCTTGCCGAGCAGCGGCTTCAGCGTCGGCCACACGTTGTCGAGCAGAACCCGCTGCGCCTGTTCGCCGGGATGCATCTGATCCGACTGGAACATCTCCGGCTTGTTCTCGATGCCGGCCAGCAGGAACGGCACGAGCGGCACGCCGAGTTGCTTCGACAGGCGCGTATAGACCGCGTGGAATTTCTGCGTGTAGTCGGGCCCGTAATTCGGCGGCACGTACATGCCGACCAGCACGACCTGCGCATGCGCGCGTCGCGCAGCGGCGATGATGTCGCGCAGATTCTGTTCGGTCGTCGCGACCGGCACGCCGCGCAGCGCATCGTTCGAACCGAGCTCGACGATGACGATCGACGGCTTGAGCCGTTGCAGCACGGCGGGCAATCGCGCGCGTCCGCCGCTCGTGGTGTCGCCGCTGACGCTTGCGTTCGCAACGCTATAATCGATTCGCTCGGTCGCGAGCCGTTGCCGCAGCAACGCCACCCAGCCGGTGTCGCGCGGCAGCCCGTACTCGGCCGACAGGCTGTCGCCGAGCACGACGAGCGTGGGCCGGCCCTCAGGTGCGGCCGGCGCGGCGCTCGCCGCGCGCGCGGGCACGGTCGCTGCGCATAATGTAGCCAGCAGCGCGGCGAGCGCCGCGCGCCTTTTCCAGCGGAATGTCGTGTCCATGTTCAAGATTACCGATCCGATCATCGAAGTCCGAGACGTGTGCAAGCGGGTCGCCGACGCAAGCGGCGAGCTGACGATACTTGACGGCATCACGCTGGCCGTGCGGCCCGGCAGCAGTCTCGCGATCGTCGGCGCGTCGGGGTCGGGCAAGTCGACGCTGCTCGGCCTGCTCGCCGGGTTGGACAGCGCGACGAGCGGGACGGTTCGCCTGCTCGGCCGCGCGCTCGAGCAACTCGACGAGGACGAGCGCGCCGCGCTGCGCAGCGGCGCAGTCGGGTTCGTGTTCCAGTCGTTCCAGCTGATGCCGCATCTGACGGCGCTCGAAAACGTGATGTTGCCGCTCGAACTGCAGGGCGGCATCAGCGCGCGCGACGCAGCCGCTCGTGCGCGCGCGCTGCTCGTGCAGGTCGGCCTCGGCGAGCGCACCGCGCATTATCCGAAGCTGCTGTCCGGCGGCGAGCAGCAGCGCGTCGCGCTCGCGCGCGCGTTCGTCACGCAGCCGGCGATCCTGTTCGCCGACGAGCCGACCGGCAGCCTCGACGCGGCCACCGGCCACGCGGTCATCGACTTGATGTTCGAGCTGAACCGCACGCACGGCGCGACGCTCGTGCTCGTCACGCACGACGCCGAGCTCGCCCGGCGCTGTATCACGACGGTGACGATCGAAGCCGGACGCATCGTCGTGCCCCATACTGCCCAAAGCGGCGCCTGAACGCGCGCCGGCCGCACCGAGGCGCTGAGCCCCGGTGCGGCCGGTACGCGCGCAGGGGTCAGCGCTTGAGCGCGGCGCGTGCGCGTTCGATCAGCGCGGTCGTCGACGAGTCGTGCTTCGCGGGATCGACCGAGTCGGCCGACAAATCGGCTTCGACCACCTTGCCGAGGATCTTGCCGAGCTCGACGCCCCATTGATCGAACGGATTGATATCCCACACCGTCGCCTGTACGAGCACCTTGTGCTCGTACAGCGCGATCAGCGCGCCGAGCGTGCGCGGCGTCAGCGCGTCGACCAGCAGCGTCGTCGTCGGCCGGTTGCCGGGGAACGTCAGATGCGGCGCGAGCGCTTCCTCGCCGGGGCCGGCGATCTTGCGCGCTTCGTCGAGCGTGCGGCCGAGCATCAGCGCTTCGCTCTGCGCGAAGCAGTTCGCGAGCAGCTTCGGATGATGGCTCGCGAGCGGATGCTCGGGCGTCAGCACCGCGATGAAGTCGATCGGCACGATCGTCGGGCCCTGATGCAGCATCTGGAAGAACGCGTGCTGGCCGTTGGTGCCCGGCTCGCCCCACGTGACGGCCGACGTCGGGTAGTCGACGAAGGTGCCGTCCAGGCGCGCCGACTTGCCGTTGCTCTCCATCTCGAGCTGCTGCAGATACGACGGCAGGTAGTGCAGCGCTTCCGAATACGGCGCGACGAGATAGCTCTGCGAGCCGAAGAAGTTGCGATACCAGATGCCGATCATGCCCAGCAGCACGGGCAGGTTGCGCTCGAGCGGCGCTTCGCGGAAATGGCGGTCCATGTCGTTCGCGCCGGCGAGCAGTTCGTCGAACTGGTCGGGCCCGACCGCGATCATGATCGACAGGCCGACCGCCGACCACAGCGAATAGCGGCCGCCGACCCAGTCCCACATTTCGAACACGTTGTCCGCCGCGATGCCGAACCTGACGACTTCGGACGGGTTCGCCGACACGCCGACGAAGTGCTTCGCGAGCGCATCCTCGGGGCAGCCGCGCGCGATGAACCAGTCGCGCAGCGAGCGTGCGTTCGTCATCGTCTCGAGCGTCGTGAAGGTTTTCGACACGATGATCGCGAGCGTTTCTTCCGGATCGACCTGCTCGAGCACGCGCGCGAGATCGGCGCCGTCGACGTTCGACACGAAGTGGGTCGAGATGTCCGGCGTCGCGACGTGATGCAGCGCGTGCGTGACCATCTTCGGCCCGAGATCCGAGCCGCCGATGCCGATATTGATCACGTGGCGGATGCGCTTGCCGGTATGGCCCGTCCACGCGCCGCTGCGCACGGCGCGCGCGAAGCTCGCCATCTTCGCGCGTTCGGCGCTGACCTGCGCGTGGAACGGGGCGTTCGGATCGGTCGCGCGCAGCGCCGTATGCAATGCGGCGCGGCCTTCCGTCGGGTTGACGACGTCGCCGGCGAACATCGCGTCGCGGCGCGCTTCGACGCGTGTGTCGCGCGCCAGTTGCACGAGCAGGCGCAGCGTGTCGTCGTTGATGCGATTCTTCGAGAAATCGGCGGCGAGGCCGCCGCCGGCGATCGTGAAGCGTTCGGCGCGGGTCGGCGCGCGATCGTTTTCGGGTGCGAACCAGTCGCGCAGCCGCGCATGGCGGATCTCGGCGAAGTGGGATTGGAGGGCAGTCCAGGCGGGGAGCGAATTCAGCGTCATGGCGGTTCGAGTGAAGCGTGAATCGGGAGGAATGCCGCGCCGGCGCATCGCGATCGCGAGGCCGGCGGACGAGCGGGCCCGCCGTGCGGCGGGGCACCCAGTATAGCGGCGTTATATGTCCGCGCGCGGCGACGGGTAAAAAAGGCGATTGATCAGCGTGCGCACCATCGGCGCGAGTTCGCCGGCGTTGAGGCCGGCCGGGCCCGTGCCGCTCGCGGTCAGCGTATCGGCCGCGAGACCGTGCAGGTAGACGCCGGCCAGCGCCGCTTCGTAGGGCGCGACACGTTGCGCGAGCAGCGCGCCGATCAGGCCGCCGAGCACGTCGCCGGTGCCGCCCGTCGCGAGCGCCGCGTTGCCGGTGGGGTTGATCGTCAGGCGTCCGTCGGGTGCGGCGATCACCGTGCCCGAACCCTTCAGGACGACGATGCTTGCATAGCGGGCGGCGAGCGCCTGCGCCGCGGCCAGCCGGTCGTGCTGCACCGACGCGGTGTCGCTGCCGAGCAGCCGTGCGGCCTCGAGCGGATGCGGCGTCAGCACGCACGCGCCGTCGCGCGCGGCGACGGCGGCCGCGAGATCGGCGTGCGTCGCGACGAGGTTCAGCGCATCGGCGTCGAGCAGCGTCGCGGCGCCGTGCGCGAGCACGCGGCGCACGAGCGCGGCCGCCGCGTCGCGGGTGCCGAGGCCGCAGCCGGCGGCGATCGCGGACATCGCATCGAGATCGACGCCGTCCGCCGGATGCAGCATCAGCTCGGGAAACGGCGGGTCGTACGGCGGCGCGCCGGTGCCGAGAAAGCCCACGTGCACCTTGCCGGCGCCGGCGAACAGCGCCGCGCGCGCGGCGAGGATCGGCGCGCCGCACATGCCCGTGTCGCCGCCGATCACCGCGAGGCTGCCGAACGTGCCCTTGTGCGACGCGAACGCGCGCGCGGGCAGGGCGGCGGCGAAGCGCGCGGGCGCGTTCAGCACGACGGCCGGCGCAGCCGGCGGCGCGACGTCGAGCGACGCGATCTCGATGGCGCCGGCGAGGTCGCGGCCGTCGCCCGTGTAAAGGCCCGGCTTCGCGCCGATGAAGGTGAGCGTATGTGTGGCGACGACCGCGGCGCCGGCGCCGACGATGCGTCCGGTGTCGCTGTCGAGCCCGCTCGGCACGTCGAGCGCGAGCACCCGGCCGCCGCTGCGCGCGTGCGCGGCGATGCGCTCGGCCTGGGCGGCGAACGGGCCGTCGAGCGCGCGCGCCAGGCCGATCCCGAACAATCCGTCGACTACCCATGCGTAATCGTCGAGCGAAGCGGGCGGCTCGGTCGACAGCGGCACGCCGGCCGCGCGCGCCAGCCCGAGCGCCCATTGCGCGTCGTCCGGCTTCACGGTCACGGGCATCCAGGCGTGGGTCGCGACGCCGAGCTGCTGCAGCTGCGCGGCGGCCACCAGCGCATCGCCGCCGTTGTTGCCGGGGCCGACCGCGAACCACACCGGGCGTTCATCGTCGGTCATTCGTTCGGACAGCCAGCGGGCGGCGGCCGCGCCGGCGCGCGCCATCAGCGTATGCGGCGGCAGCGCGGCCGTCGCGGCGGCTTCGGCGGCGCGCAGATCGGCGACGCGCAGCAGGGCGAGCGGAGCGGCGGCGAGGGGCGGGTGGGCAGTGGTGGTCATCGCGGGGTCGTGGTGCGGAGCAAGGAGCCGCCCCGGACGTCGGCCCGCGGCGGTCAGGTCGTGAAGCGTGCGGCGCCGAGCGCCGCGAGCGTGTCGGCGGGCCATTGCTGCGCGGCGCCGCCCAGATAGTCGGTCACCACTTTAGCAGAGCCGCACGCGAGCGCCCAACCGGCCGGGCCGTGCCCGAAGTTGACGAATACGCGCGGATGCGCGGTCGGACCGACGACCGGCAGGCCGTCCGGCGACAGCAGCTGGGTGCCTTGCCACGACAGCGCGGCCGAGATACGCGCGGCGCCCGGCACCCAGTCGTGAACGGCCTGGCCGAGCAGGGCGAGCGCGGCTTCCGACAGCGGCTCCGGCAGCGGTTTCGCGGTGTCGGCGCTGCTTTGCAGCACGGCGCCGCCGCCCACGCGCAGCCGCTGCTGCGTGCGCGTGATCGAGATCCGCTTGATCGCGTCGACGACGCACAGGTGCGGCGCATGTTCTTCGTATGCGACCGGCGCGGTCAGCGTATGGACGCGCACCGGATGCAGCGGCAGCCGCCAGCCGAGGCGCGCCAGCAACGGCAGGCTGCCGGCGCCGGCAGCGACCACGACCGCATCGGCCGAAATCACGTCGACCTCGCGCGCGTTCGCCGCATGCCGGCCGTCGGCCGGCGCGAGTTCGACCGCGGCACGCCCGGCGTCGGCGCGGATCGCGGCGACTTCCGCGCCGAAGCGGAACTGCACGCCGTGCTCGTCGAGCGCCTGCTTGACCAGTTTCGCGAACAGCGGGCAATTCCCGGTGCGCTCCGTCTCGAACAGCACGCCGCCCGCGAACCGCGGCTCGGCCGGCACCGACGGCTCGAGCGCCGCGCAGGCGTCGGCGTCGAGCACGCGGTATGGCTGGTCGAGCGTGCGCAGCAGGTCGAGCGCGGGCTGCAGCGCGTCCCAGTCGCGCGCGTCGCGCACGACGTGCAGCACGCCCGATTTCTGTTCGTATTCGAGCTGCAGGCGCGCCTCGATGTCGGCGACGGTGTCGCGCGCCGCGTCGATCAGCGGACGCAGCCGCCCGTACTGCGCGGCGAACGCGTCGGGCTCGCGCAGCGCCGCGAGCTGCTTGACGAAGCGGCGCACGCCGCCGTTGAAGCCGGGCTTGTACAGGATGCCGGTGTCGCGCGGCTGGCGCTGGCGCATGAAGGTCGGGCCGAACCAGACGTCGAGCGGGCTCGGCAGCAGCGTGCCGCCGTCGCCGTAGGTGGCGCCCTGCGCGACGGTCGCGTGACGTTCGACCACACACACGCGATGGCCGGCCGCACGCAGCTGGTAGGCGGTGGCGACGCCGCTGATTCCGCCGCCGATGACGATGACATCCATGGATTGCTTCGATGACGGCGGCACGCGCCGCCCGATGAGAATTCGCTGACGGGCCGCCGGCCCGGGGAACCGGGAATGATAGCGCCAAAATCGCGGCAACCGGCGCGTACGCGCCGTCCGGTTCCGCCAACCGGGCGCGGCCGCGCATCCAGTGGGTCGGCCGGGGGCCGGCCGGGGCCGCCCGACGGCCCGGCAGGCCCGACCGCGGCCGAAGCGCCGTCGCGGTGGGCCGCCCGTGCCGATCGGCCGGTCCGGGGGCCGACTTCCGGGTATAATTACGGCCTTCCTTTCGCCACACGTCGCCACCTCGCGCGACTCATCGACGTCAGTCCAGCCCATGGCTCACTTCTCGTGTTTTCCCGGCGCTTCGGCCCTCTCCGATTTCCGTCAAACCCGTCTGCTCGACACGCTCAGGCAGATCGACGCCAACATCGTCGCCGTGCGCGGCCAGTTCCTGCACTTCGTCAATGCGTCCGAGCCGCTGTCGGCCGACGACAGCGCGCGCATCGACGCGCTGATGCACTACGGCGCGCCGTTCGAGCCGGCGGCCGAGAAGGGCACGACGGAGACCTTCGTCGTGCTGCCGCGCTTCGGCACGGTTTCGCCGTGGGCCAGCAAGGCGACCGACATCGCGCAGCACTGCGGCCTCGTGCAGGTGCGCCGCATCGAGCGCGGCGTCGAATTCACGGTGACGCTGAAGTCGGGCCTGCTCGGCGGCAAGAAGGCGCTGTCCGACGACGCGCGTGCGGCCGTCGCCGCGGCGCTGCATGACCGGATGACCGAGAGCGTGGTCGCCGCGCGCGACGACGCGCGGCATCTGTTCGACGAACTGCCGGCCAAGCCGCTCGCGACCGTCGACGTGCTGGGCGCCGGCCGCGCGGCGCTCGAGCGTGCGAACGCCGAGCTGGGCCTCGCGCTCGCCGACGACGAGATCGACTACCTGGTCGACGCGTTCCGCAAGCTCGAGCGCAACCCGACCGACGTCGAGCTGATGATGTTCGCGCAGGCGAACAGCGAGCACTGCCGTCACAAGATCTTCAACGCGCAGTGGACCATCGACGGCGAAGCGCAGGACATGTCGCTGTTCGCGATGATCCGCAACACCGAGAAGCTGAGCCCGCAGGGCACGATCGTCGCGTATTCGGACAACTCGTCGATCATGGTCGGCGCCGAAGCGGAGCGCTGGTTCCCGCGCGGCGCGGGCGCGGCCGGCGAGCCGGGCGAACGGTATGGCCGCCATACCGAGCTCACGCACACGCTGATGAAGGTCGAGACGCACAACCATCCGACGGCGATCTCGCCGTTCCCCGGCGCGGCGACCGGCGCGGGCGGCGAGATCCGCGACGAAGGCGCGACCGGCCGCGGCGCGCGGCCGAAGGCCGGGCTGACCGGCTTCACGGTGTCGAACCTCGATCTGCCGGACGCACGCCAGCCGTGGGAAAACGCCCGCGATGCGGCGCAGCCGGTCGGCGAGCGCAACCCGAACGAGCAGCACGGCCCGTACGGTCGTCCGGACCGGATCGCGTCGCCGCTGCAGATCATGATCGACGGCCCGCTCGGCGGCGCCGCGTTCAACAACGAGTTCGGCCGTCCGAACCTCGGCGGCTACTTCCGCGTGTACGAGCAGAACGTCGGCGGCACGGTGCGCGGCTATCACAAGCCGATCATGATCGCGGGCGGCCTCGGCAACATCGCCGATCAACACACGCACAAGCACGACGTGCCGGCGGGTTCGCTGCTGATCCAGATCGGCGGCCCCGGCATGCGCATCGGCATGGGCGGCGGCGCGGCGAGCTCGATGGCGACTGGCGCGAACACCGCCGAACTCGACTTCGACTCGGTGCAGCGCGGCAACCCGGAAATCGAGCGGCGCGCGCAGGAAGTCATCAACGGCTGCTGGCAGCTCGGCGCGGAAAACCCGATCCTGAGCATTCACGACGTCGGCGCGGGCGGCCTGTCGAACGCGTTCCCCGAGATCGTCGACGGCGCGGGCAAGGGCGCGCGCTTCGAGCTGCGCAAGGTCGCGCTCGAGGAGTCGGGCCTGTCGCCGCGCGAGATCTGGTCGAACGAAGCGCAGGAGCGCTACGTGCTGGCCATCGCGCCGGCCGACCTGCCGCGCTTCGAGGCGATCTGCGCGCGTGAGCGTTGCCCGTTCGCCGTGGTCGGCGTCGCGACCGACGAGCGCCAGCTGCAGCTGGTCGACGCCGAAGCGACGGGCGCCGACGAATTCCCGGTCGACATGCCGATGGAAGTGCTGCTCGGCAAGCCGCCGCGCATGCATCGCGACGTCGCGCGCGTCGCGACCGAGCGTGCGCCGGTCGACGTGACGGGCATCTCGCTCGCGCAGGTCGCGCTCGACGTGCTCAAGCATCCGACGGTCGGCAGCAAGTCGTTCCTGATCACGATCGGCGACCGCTCGGTGGGCGGCACGTCGGTGCGCGACCAGATGGTCGGGCCGTGGCAGGTTCCGGTGGCCGACTGCGCGATCACCGCGCTCGACTACGCGGGCTTCAAGGGCGAGGCGATGACGATGGCCGAGCGCACGCCGCTCGCGGTGATCGACGCGCCGGCGTCGGGCCGCATGGCGGTCGGCGAGGCGATCACGAACATCGCGAGCGCGCCGATCGCGTCGCTCGACAAGCTGAAGCTGTCGGCGAACTGGATGGCCGCGTGCGGCACGGCCGGCGAGGATGCCGCGCTGTTCGACACGGTGAAGGCGATCGGCATGGAGCTGTGCCCGGCGCTCGGGATCGGCATCCCGGTCGGCAAGGACTCGCTGTCGATGAAGACGAAGTGGGACGAGCAGGGCGTCGCGAAGGAAGTGGTGTCGCCGGTGTCGCTGATCATCTCCGCGTTCGCGCCGGTCGAGGACGTGCGCCGCCACCTGACGCCGCAACTGCGCCGCGTCGCCGACGCGGGCGACAGCGTGCTGATCGCGATCGATCTGGGCCGCGGCAAGAACCGGATGGGCGCGAGCATCTTCGCGCAGGTCACGCAGCAGGTCGGCGACACGACGCCCGACGTCGACGATCCGGAAGACCTGAAGCGCTTCTTCAACGCGATCCAGTCGCTCAACGCGCAAGGCAAGCTGCTCGCCTACCACGACCGCTCGGACGGCGGCCTGTGGGCGACCGTCTGCGAAATGGCGTTCGCGGGTCACGCCGGCGTGTCGCTGAACGTCGACATGCTGACGCTCGATCCCGACCACGAATCCGACTATGGCGACGCGAAGGACTGGGCGAAGCAGACGAGCGGCCGCCGCGACGACCGCACGCTGCGCGCGCTGTTCTCCGAAGAGCTCGGCGCCGTCGTGCAGGTGCGTGCGAGCGAGCGCGACGCGGTGCTCGGCGCGCTGCGCGAATTCGGCCTGTCGGCATGCTCGCACGTGATCGGCACGGTCAACGATCGCGACGTGATCGAGGTGTACCGCGACGCGAAGAAGATCTTCGACGCACCGCGCGTGGAACTGCATCGCGCGTGGAGCGAAGTGAGCTGGCGCATCGCGCGCCTGCGCGACAACCCCGCGTGCGCCGATGCCGAACACGACGCGCTGCTCGATGCGGCCGACCCGGGCATCTCGCCGGTCCTCACGTTCGATCCGGCCGACGACATCGCCGCGCCGTTCATCGCGACGGGCGCGCGCCCGCGCGTGGCGATCCTGCGCGAGCAGGGCGTGAACTCGCACCTCGAAACCGCGTATGCGTTCGACCGCGCGGGCTTCGATGCGCACGACGTGCACATGAGCGACCTGCTCGCCGGCCGTGCGACGCTCGCCGATTTCGCGGGCGCGGTCGCGTGCGGCGGCTTCTCGTACGGCGACGTGCTGGGCGCCGGCGAAGGCTGGGCCAAGACGATCCGCTTCAACGCGCAGCTCGCCGACATGTTCTCGGCGTTCTTCGCGCGCCCCGACACGTTCGCGCTGGGCATCTGCAACGGCTGCCAGATGCTGTCGAGCATCGCGTCGATGATCCCGGGCGCGCAAGCGTGGCCGAAGTTCACGCGCAACAAGTCCGAGAAGTTCGAGGCGCGTTTCTCGTTCGTCGAAGTCGAGAAGTCGCCGTCGATCTTCTTCGCGGGGATGGAAGGCTCGCGCATTCCGGTCGCGGTCGCGCACGGCGAAGGCTATGCCGACTTCTCGCAGCAGGGCGACATCGACCGCGTCGCGGTCGCGATGCGCTACGTCGACCATCGCGGCGAGGCGACCGAGCGCTATCCGTTCAACCCGAACGGGTCGCCGGCCGGCATCACGTCGGTCACGACGGCCGACGGCCGCTTCTCGGTGCTGATGCCGCACATGGAGCGCGTGCACCGCACGGTCACGATGAGCTGGCACCCGGAAGGCTGGGGCGAAGCGAGCCCGTGGCTGCGCGTGTTCCGTAACGCGCGCCGCTGGATCGGCTGATGTTCGATCCGCACGCGCCGGTCGACATCGTCACGTTGCGCGACGAACGCGCGCGCGACGTCGATGCGATCGGTCGCGTGATCGCGGCCGCATTTGCCGGCGAGCCGCGGCAAGGGCAGCGCGAGCGGCAGATCGTCGACGCGCTGCGCGCGGCCGGCGCGCTCGGCGTGTCGCTGGTCGCCCAGCGTGACGACCGCGTGATCGGCCACATCGCGTTTTCGCCGGTTGCGATCGGCGGCGCGTCGCCGGACAGCCGTTGGTATGCGCTCGCGCCGCTCGCGGTGCGGCCCGATTGCAGGCGGCAGAGCGTCGGCGCGGGGCTCGTGCGCACCGGGCTCGATGCGCTGCGCCGGCTCGGGGCACATGGTTGCGTCGTGCTCGGCGATCCCGCGTACTACGCGCGGTTCGGCTTTGCGCCTTGCAGCGATCTGGCGTTGCACGGTGCGCCGGCCGGGCGTTTGCTTGCGCTGGCGCTCGATGCACACGCGCCGCGGCCGTCGGGCGACGTTCGCTATCACGACGCGTTCGATCTCGGCTAGCGCGGGCGCTTTACTGTCCGCCGTCCCGTCGCACCGAAAGCCGCCTCGAAGCGGCTTTTTTTGCGCCCGCCGCACGGCCTGCGCACAAAAGAAAAAGGCCGCTCGATCGAGCGGCCTCGTGCGTGGGCGCGGGGCGCCGACGTTACTGGATCTTCGCCTGCTGACGCAGACCTTCCTCGAACGCCTGCAGCTTCTGCTGCACGATCTGCTGTGCGATCTGCGCCTTCACCTGATCGAACGGCGGCGGCGCGACGTCGCGGACGTCGTCGACACGGATGATGTGCCAGCCGAACTGCGTCTTCACCGGCTGATCGGTCATCTGGCCTTTCTGCAGCTTCTGCGCGGCGGCCGCGAATTCCGGCACGTACGCCTTCGGATCGGACCAGTCGAGATCGCCGCCGTTCTTGCCCGAACCCGGATCCTTCGAATACTGCTTCGCCAGATCCTCGAACTTCGCGCCGGCCTTGATCTTCGCGATCAGGTCCTTCGCCTGCTGCTCGTTGTCGACGAGGATGTGGTGCAGGTGGTACTCGCGGTTGCCGCCCGCGCCCTTGACCAGATCGTCGTAGCGCGCCTTCACTTCGGCGTCGGTCGGCTGGTTCTTCTTCAGGAAGTTTTCGATCATCGAGCGCAGCACGACCGTCTGCTGCGCGACGGCGATTTGCGCCTTCACGTCGGGACGGTTCGGGATGCCTTCGCGAATCGCTTCCTGCATCAGGATTTCGCGGTTCACGAGTTCCTGGCGCACGGCTTGCTGAAGTTGCGGGCTATCGGCCTGGCCTTGCTGGACGAGCTGCGCGACCATCGCATCGACGCGCGACTTCGGAATCGGCGTGCCATTGACGACGGCGATGTTCTGGGCGAATGCCGGTGCCGCTGCAAAAGCAGCCGCCGCGACCCACAGGCGGGGGGATTTCAGGATCATCGGGAATTCCTGTTGAGACTAGATTGAAGATTCGTTGAATTCTTCGGGCGTGTAAGCCACGATTGCGAGCGCGTGAATGCCGCGCTGCATCGTATCAGCGAGCGCATCATACACCAGCCGGTGCCGCGCGACGCGCGACTTGCCGGCGAATGCGGCGGACACGATCGTGACCGTGTAATGGCCGCCGGCGGACGCGCCCGCGTGGCCCGCGTGCTGCGCGCTGTCGTCGCGCACCGCGAGCGACAGCGGCGCGAGCGAGGCGCTCAGGCGGGCTTCGATCAGCGCGATGCGTGCGTCGGGCGACGCGTTCAGAAAGGCGTCGGTCATCTCACTCGTCCTTCAGATATTTCGTGAGCCACAGGCTCTGCAGGATGATGAACACGACCATCGCGCCGGTCGTGCCGAACAGCTTGAAGTTCACCCATTGCGATTCGGTGAAGTTGTGCACTACGTACAGGTTCGCGAGGCCGAGCACCGCGAAGAACAGCGCCCATGCGACGTTCAGCTTGTCCCACACGGGGTGCGGCAGCGTGAGCTGCTTGCCCATCATTTTCTCGATCAGGTTGTTGCCGAACGCATAGCGCGCGGCGAGCAGCCCGATCGCAAACAGCCAGTACAGCACAGTCGGTTTCCATTGAATGAATTTCTCGTCATGCAGGACGAGGGTGGCGCCGCCGAACACGACGATCACACCGAGACTGACCCACAGCATCGTGTCGACTTTCCGGTGCCGGAACGCGACCCACGCGACCTGGGCCAGCGTTGCCGCGATCGCGACGGCGGTGGCGGTGAAGATGCCCCAGACCTTGAAGGCGGCGAAAAACAGGATGATCGGAAACAGATCGAACAGGAATTTCATGGCGCTCGCAGCTGCGTGAAAGGCCGCGTCGAGCGGCCTTTCACCGTGGTGGGGACCCGCGGGGCGCTACCGCCGGGAGCGGCGCAGCGGGCGACGCTGTGCCGATCGATCCGCGCGGTGACGCTCATTCGTTTTCGGGTCGGGACTCGAAGTTTAACGCAGCCGAATTGATGCAGTAGCGCAAACCGGTCTGGTCGCGCGGGCCGTCCTCGAACACGTGGCCGAGATGCGCGCCGCAATGATTGCAGCGCACTTCGACGCGCACCATCCCGTGCGAGCGGTCGATCTTCTCGTCGATCACCTCGCCGTTCAGCGGCTTGAAGTAGCTCGGCCAGCCGCAGCCCGAATGGAACTTCGCGCCGGACTCGAACAGCGGCGTGCTGCAGACGACGCACTTGTAGATGCCGGCGTCCTCGGTGTCGGTGTATTCGCCGGTGAACGCGCGCTCGGTCGCCGCATGCTGCGTGACCTCGTACTGCATCGGCGTGAGGCGGCGACGCAGCTCGGCGTCGTCCTTCTGATACGGGTAGGTCTTGTCGTCGGAATCGTGTGACATGGGGGAGTTCTCCTGATCGGTCGGCCGGGTCGTGCGCATCACGACGAGCAGCTCACTTCGAGCGACCCGGCCCAGTCGGGCGGCAATGCCGCATACGGTTCATGTTCCGGTTGTTCGTCGAACGGGCGGCGCAGTATCTGCGCGAGCCGTTCGACTTCGGAAAAGTCCTTGTCCTTCGCGCGCCGGATCGCGACTTCGGCCAGATGGTTGCGCAACACGTATTTCGGGTTCACGCGATTCATCGCGGCCGCGCGGGCCGCGTCGTCGCGCGTTTCCTCCGACAGCCGCGCGCGGTAGAGGTTCGCCCACGCGTCGAACGCGGCGCGATCGATGAACAGGTCGCGCACCGGCGCGTCGCGGCTCGCGTCGTGCTTCGACAGCTGCGCGAGCCGGCGAAACGTCAGCGTGAAGTCCGCATGGCTCGTGTGCATCGTTTCGAGCAACTGGTTCGCGAGTTCGGCGTCGTGCTCGCGTTCGAGCTCGAGGCCGAGCTTCGCGCGCATCGCGCGCTCCAGCGCCGGGCCGAAGCGCTCCGGGAACTTCGCGAGCACGGCCTGCGCGTCGTCGACCGCGCGTTCGGCGCGCGCATCGTCGTCGGCGATGCCGTGCTGCAGGCCGATCAGCGGCAGCAGCGCCTGCGCGAGGCAGTAGCAGTTCCAGTGCGCGATGCGCGGCTGCATCCGGTACGCGTAGCGTCCGCTCGTGTCCGAGTGGTTGCAGATGTGGTTCGCATCGAACGCGTCGACGAAGCCGAACGGGCCGTAGTCGATCGTGACGCCGAGGATCGACATGTTGTCCGTGTTCATCACGCCGTGGCAGAAACCGACCGCCTGCCACTGCGCGACCATGTCGGCCGTGCGCAGCATCGCGGCTTCGAGCAGCGCGAGGTAGGGATCGTCGGCTTCGCGGCAGGCGGGGTAGAAGCGCTCGATCACGTGGTCGGCGAGTCGGCGCAGCAGGTCGGGGCGATCGTTCGAGAAGAAGTGCTCGAAGTGGCCGAAGCGCACGAAGCTCTCGGACACGCGCGTGACGACGGCCGACGTCTCGATCTCCTCGCGCACGACCGGCTGGTCGGAGCCGATCACCGTGAGCGCGCGCGTGGTCGGAATGCCGAGGTGATGCATCGCCTCCGAACACAGGTATTCGCGGATCGACGAGCGCAGCACCGCGCGCCCGTCGCCCATGCGCGAATACGGCGTGCGGCCGCCGCCTTTGAGCTGCAGTTCGTAGCGCCGGCCGTCGCTGCCGGGCAGCTCGCCGATCGTCAGCGCGCGGCCGTCGCCGAGCTGGCCGGCCCAGACGCCGAACTGATGGCCCGAATACACCGATGCGTACGGCAGCGCGTGGGCCGGCCAGTCGCGTGTCGGATTGCCGGCGAACAGCTCGGCGAATTGCGCGTGCGCCGCGAGCGACGGCGGCAGGCCGAGCAGTTGCGCCACTTCGGCGGAAAAGCCGACGACGTACGGCGCGGGCAGCGGCGCGGCCGGCAGCCGCGTATGAAACGCGTCGCCGAGCGCAACGAACGCGTCGTCGCCGGGCGCCGCGAGCGTCGCGGCGAGGTCGGGAAGAGTGTCAGCCGGATCGGCTGCGCTTCGGGAAAACGACATGTTGAGCGCCTCTGGGTAAGCCGATATTGTAAGGCGGCGTCGCGCCGCCCGCATGGCGGCCCGCGCGCCGCGCGCGGCGGCCGTTCGGGCCTGGGCCCGGGTCCGGGCACGGCGGCGCGCACGCGCAGCGCTGCGGGGCCGGTCACCGATTCGCGTCCTTCCGGAGAACAAGACGATGGGTAAGCCGTTGCTGGGCCAGATGATGGATATGCCGTTGCTGGTGTCGTCGCTGATCGCGCATGCCGCGCGTCATGCGGGTGACACCGAGATCGTGTCGCGCCGCGTGGAAGGCGACCTGCATCGCTACACGTACCGCGACTGCGAGCACCGCGCGAAGCGCGTCGCGCAGGCGCTCGCGCGGCTCGGCGTCGAGGCGGGCGAGCGGGTCGGCACGCTGGCGTGGAACGGCTATCGGCATCTCGAGGCTTACTACGGGATCGGCGGAATGGGCGCCGTGTGCCATACGATCAACCCGCGCCTGTTCCCCGAGCAGATCGCCTATATCGTCAATCACGCGGAAGACCGCTACGTCCTGTTCGACCTCACTTTCGCGCCGCTGGTCGACGCCATCGCGCCGCAGTGCCCGCACGTGAAGGGCTGGATCGCGATGACCGATGCCGCACACCTGCCGGCCGGCAGCACGCCGTACCTGTGCTACGAGACGCTCGTCGAAGCCGAGGACGGCCGCTACGACTGGCCGCGCCTCGACGAGCAGCAGGCGTCGGGCCTCTGCTACACGTCGGGCACCACCGGCAATCCGAAGGGCGTGCTGTATTCGCATCGCTCGACGGTGCTGCACGCATACGGCGCCGCGCTGCCCGACGCGATGAACCTGTCGGCGCTCGACGCGGTGCTGCCGGTCGTGCCGATGTTCCACGTGAACGCATGGGGGCTGCCGTACGCGGTGCCGCTCACCGGCGGCAAGCTCGTGCTGCCCGGCAAGGATCTCGACGGCAAATCGCTGTACGAACTGATGGAAGCCGAACGCGTGACCTTCTCCGCGGGCGTGCCGACCGTGTGGCTCGGGCTGCTCAACTACATGCGCGAGGCCGGCGTGCGCTTTTCGACGCTGAACCGTACGGTGATCGGCGGCTCCGCGTGTCCGCCGGCGATGCTGCGCACGTTCGAGGACGAATACGGCGTGCGCGTGATCCATGCGTGGGGGATGACCGAGCTGTCGCCGCTCGGCACGCTCGCGACGCTGAACTGGGCGCAGTCGCAGCGGCCGCGCGATGCGCAGCGCCGCTTGCTGGAGAAGCAGGGGCGCGTGATCTGCGGCGTCGACATGCGCATCGTCGGCGACGACGGCCGCGAACTCCCGTGGGACGGCGTCGCGTTCGGCGAATTGCAGGTGCGCGGCCCGTGGGTGATCGACCGCTACTTCAAGAGCGACGCGTCGCCGCTGTCGGACGGCTGGTTCCCGACCGGCGACGTCGCGACGATCGACCACGATGGCTTCCTGCAGATCACCGATCGCAGCAAGGACGTCATCAAGTCCGGCGGCGAGTGGATCAGCTCGATCGACATCGAGAACGTCGCGATCGCGCACCCGGGTGTCGCCGAAGCCGCGTGCATCGCGTGCGCGCACCCGAAATGGACCGAGCGGCCGCTGCTCGTCGTCGTGCCGCGCGACGGCGCGAACCTGACGCGCGACGCACTGCTCGCGTTCTTCGACGGCAAGGTCGCGAAGTGGTGGGTGCCCGATGACGTCGTGTTCGTCGACGCGCTGCCGCACACTGCGACCGGCAAGCTGCAGAAGCTGAAGCTGCGCGAAACGTTCCGCGATTACGTGCTGCCGACCGCGGTCGGCGCACAGTAAGCCGCAGCCGGCCACGGCCGGGAGTACGGCGGCGCGATCGCGCCCCGGATCGTCGCAAAATTCAAATTGAACGACCGTTCTTTTTCGTTGTATGCTGCCTCCGTTCTATCCGGACATGCGGCCGTTCGACCGCGCACAATCCAGCGCAGCCACCGTGGCGCGCGATGCATGGAGGCAGGCAGATGGCAGTGGATTACACGACTCGCGACGGCGTGGCCGTCATCACGCTCAACAATCCGCCCGTCAACGGGCTGGGCCTGTCGACGCGCCAGGGCGTCATGGCGGGCCTCGAACGCGCCGCGCAGGATCCGGCCGTCACCGCAATCGTGCTGACCGGCGCGGGGCGCGCGTTCTCGGGCGGCGCGGACATCACCGAATTCAACACGCCGAAGGCGCTGCAGGAGCCGACGCTGCACACCGTGATCCGCGCGGTGGAGGCGAGCGCGAAGCCGGTGGTCGCGGCGCTGCACAGCGTCGCGATGGGCGGCGGGCTCGAGCTTGCGCTCGGCGCGCACTACCGGATCGCCGCGCCCGGCGCCCAGATCGCGCTGCCCGAGGTGAAGCTCGGCCTGCTGCCCGGCGCGGGCGGCACGCAGCGGCTGCCGCGCGCGGTCGGCCTCGAAACCGCGCTGAACATGATCGTGTCGGGCGCGCCGGTGCCGTCGGAGCAACTCGCGACGAGCGGGCTGTTCGACGCGATGGCCGACGGCGACCTGCTCGATGCCGCCATCGCGTTCGCGCGCAAGGCCGGCGCGCAGAGCGGCCCGCATCCGCGGGTGCGCGATCGCAAGATCGTCCACGAGAACGCCGCCGGCTTCATCCAGTTCGCACGCAATTCCGCGCGGGCGGCCGCGCCGAATTTCCCCGCGCCGCACAAGTGCATCGACGCGATCGAGGCCGGCGTGCTGCACGGCTTCGACAAGGGCAGCGTTGCGGAGCGTGACGGCTTCGTCGCGCTGATGATGACGCCGGAGAGCCGCGCGCTGCGGCATGCGTTCTTCGGCGAGCGCGCGGCGAGCAAGATCCCCGACGTGCCGGCCGATACGCCGGTGCGCGAGATTCGCCGCGTCGGCGTGGTCGGCGCCGGCACGATGGGCGGCGGCATCGCGATGAACTTCGTCAACGCGGGCTTGCCGGTCACGCTGCTCGAAACGACGCAGGAGGCGCTCGACCGCGGGCTCGCGACGATCCGCAAAAACTACGACGCGCAGGTCAGGAAGGGCAAGCTCACGCAGCAGAAGCTCGATGCGCGCATGGCGCTGATCGCGCCGACGCTGTCCTACGACGATCTGCACGATGCCGACCTGATCGTCGAGGCCGTGTTCGAGGAACTCGGCGTGAAGGAGCAGGTGTTCGGCCGGCTCGACGCCGTCGCGAAGCCCGGCGCGATCCTCGCGTCGAATACGTCGACGCTCGATATCGACCGCATCGCCGCGTTCACGAAGCGTCCGCAGGACGTGGTCGGCATGCACTTCTTCAGCCCCGCGAACGTGATGAAGCTGCTCGAGGTCGTGCGCGGCGCGAACACCGCGAAGGACGTGCTCGCGACCGTGATGGCCGTCGCGAAGAATATCCGCAAGACGGCCGTCGTGTCCGGCGTGTGCGACGGCTTCATCGGCAACCGGATGATCGAGCAGTACATCCGCCAGGCGCTGTTCATGCTAGAGGAGGGCGCGCTGCCCGCGCAGGTCGATCGCGCGATCGAGAAGTTCGGCTTCGCGATGGGGCCGTTCCGGATGAGCGACCTGGCCGGCAACGACATCGGCTGGGCGATCCGCAAGCGCCGCTACGTCGAGCAGCCGGACCTGCATTACTCGAAGATCGCCGATCGCCTGTGCGAACTCGGCCGCTTCGGCCAGAAGACGGGCGGCGGCTGGTACGACTACGTGGCGGGCGAGCGCACCGCGAAGCCGTCGGCGCTCGTCGACGAGATGGTGGTCGCCTATTCGAACGAGCGCGGCGTCGAGCGACGCAAGATCGGCGACGACGAGATCGTCGAGCGCCTCGTGTTCGCGCTCGTCAACGAAGGCGCGAAGATCCTCGAGGAGAAGATCGCGTCGAAGGCATCCGACATCGACATGGTCTACCTGACCGGCTACGGCTTCCCGTTGTGGCGCGGCGGCCCGATGCTGTACGCGGACACCGTCGGCCTCTACAACGTCGAGCGCGCGATCCGCCGCTACGCGGCCGCGCCGAACGGCGACGCATGGCGGCTCGCGCCGTCGATCGTCGAGCTGGCGAAGGCCGGGCGCGGCTTCAATGGCTGACGGCCGCACGCGGCGGCGCGAGCGCCGCCTGCACGGAGGAACGCAATGAAACCAACCGAAGACGTGTTGCTCGTCATCGACGTGCAGAACGATTTCATGCCGGGCGGCGCGCTCGCGGTGCCGGACGGCGACGCGGTCGTGCCCGTCATCAACGCGCTCGCGCAGCGCTTCGAGCAGATCGTGTTGACGCAGGACTGGCATCCGCGCGAGCACGTGTCGTTCGCCGCGAACCATCCCGGCCGCACGCCGTTCTCGACGCTCGCGCTGCCGTACGGCGAGCAGGTGTTGTGGCCCGTGCACTGCGTGCAGGACACCGAAGGCGCGGCCCTGCATCGCGACCTCGACATACCGCATGCGCGGCTCGTGATCCGCAAGGGCGGGCATGCGCAGGTCGACAGCTATTCCGCGTTCGTCGAAGCCGATCGCACGACGCGCACGGGGCTCGCCGGCTATCTGCGCGAGCTCGGCGCGAAGCGCGTGTGGTGTTGCGGCCTCGCGACCGACTATTGCGTCGCGTGGTCGGCGCTCGATGCGCGCGCGGCCGGTTTCGACGCCGCGGTGATCGACGATGCGTGCCGCGCGATCGACCTGAACGGCTCGCTCGCGCACGCGTGGCAGCAGATGCAGGCGGCGGGCGTCGCACGTGCGGCGTCCGCGAGCGCGCGCCCGGCGGCGTAGCGCATTTCCATCAGTACATGAAGCAGGACCGAAGGAGACTCGCATGACCGAAGCCGTAATCGTATCGACCGCACGCACGCCGCTCGCGAAGTCGTGGCGCGGTGCATTCAACATGACGCACGGCGCGACGCTCGGCGGCCACGTGGTCGCGGCCGCGCTCGAACGCGCGAAGCTCGACCCGGCGCGCATCGAGGACGTGATCATGGGCTGCGCGAACCCCGAAGGCGCGACCGGCGCGAACATCGCGCGGCAGATCGCGCTGCGCGCCGGGCTGCCGGTCAGCGTGCCGGGGATGACGGTGAACCGTTTCTGTTCTTCAGGGTTGCAGACGATCGCGCTCGCCGCGCAGCGGATCATCGCGGGCGAGGGCGACGTGTACGTCGCGGGCGGCGTCGAGTCTATCTCGTGCGTGCAGAACGAAATGAACCGGCACATGATCCAGGAAGGCTGGCTCGTCGAGCACAAGCCCGAGATCTACTGGAACATGCTGCAGACCGCGGAGAACGTCGCGAAGCGCTACGGGATCGCCAAGGAGCGTCAGGACGAATACGGCGTGCGCTCGCAGCTGCGTGCGGCGGCCGCCCTGGAAGCCGGGCGCTTTCGCGACGAGATCGTGCCGATCACCGTGCGCGCGGGCATCGCCGACAAAGCGACCGGACGGCTCTACACGCAGGAAGTGACGGTGTCGGCCGACGAAGGCATCCGGCCCGACACGACGCTCGAAGGCGTGTCGAAGATTCGGTCGGCCGTGCCGGGCGGCGTGATCACCGCGGGCAATGCGAGCCAGTTCTCGGATGGCGCAGCGGCGTGCGTGGTGATGAACGCCGATGTCGCGCAGCGCGAAGGGCTGCAGCCGCTCGGCGTATTCCGCGGGTTCGCGGTGGCCGGCTGCGAACCGGACGAGATGGGCATCGGTCCGGTGTTCGCGGTGCCGAAGCTGCTGAAGCAGACGGGCTTGAAGATCGACGACATCGGCCTGTGGGAACTGAACGAAGCGTTCGCCGTGCAGGTGCTGTACTGCCGCGATACGCTCGGCATCCCCGACGAGCGTCTCAACGTGAACGGCGGCGCGATCGCGGTCGGCCATCCGTACGGCGTGTCGGGTGCGCGCCTCACCGGCCATGCGTTGCTCGAAGGCAAGCGGCGCGGCGTCAAATACGTGGTCGTCACGATGTGCATCGGCGGCGGGCAGGGCGCGGCCGGCCTGTTCGAAATCGTCTGATTTTTTTCGGCGCGGCGGCTGCGGCGGCGCGTTTCAGCGGCCGCCGTAACCGCGTCGCGAATCGGCGAGATTCGTCCGCAATTCGTAAGGATGGGGAAGCAAACGGCGCGGCTGCGATGCTGCCGTTTCCCCTTACTTGTCAAACGAATTGCCGCACCTATACTTGCTCTGACATTTGCCTTTCGGCCGGATGGGCCGGCGCGCGTCGTCCCGATGCGCGCGATGCGTCGCCGGCTGCCGACGCGCACGATGCAGCGCGCGTGTCCGGCGCCGCGGACGTTCGCACCACGCAGCAGACCGAACGGGGATCGAATTGAGCACGACCTATGCAGCCGGGGAACCGCCGCGCGTCGTCAGTGCGGCCGCGAAGCTCTACGCGAAATGCCTGCTGGTCGCATTCGCATTGTTGCCGGCCTATCTGATCGGCTATCTTTGGTTCTTCAGCGACCCGCGCGTCGTATTCGAGAATCACGCCTTCCATGAGTTCGCGATCGCTGCGGCGACGCTCGAGGGCGCCTTCGTCACGTACGTCACGTGGGTCTGCTACCGCTCCTCCGGCGAGCCGTTGCTGCGCTGGCTCACGCTCGGCTTTCTCGGCTTCGCGATGATCTACGCGCTGCACGGCCTGTTCACCGGGATGGCCCATCACAATATCTGGCTGTTCCTGCTGTACGGTCCCGCGTCGCGGCTCGTGATGGCGATGCTGCTGCTGACGGGCCTGCTGTCGTATTTCCAGCCGCCCGATCGCGTCGAGAAGCGCACGCGCGCGCGTACCTGGCTGCCCTGGATCGTGGCGTTCCTGCTGATCGATGCGGCCGTTGCATACATCGCGTATTCGCCGGTCGCCGGCGCGCTCGGCACGCGGCTGTCGATGGAAGGCGGCGCGCTCGTGTTCTCGTTGCTGAACGTCGGCGTACTGCTCACGCGGCGCATCCGTTCGCCGCTGATGGTGATCTACGGCATGTCGATCATGGCGTTCGCGCTGTCGTCGCTCGCGTTCATTCTGGGCAAGCCGTGGAACCACATGTGGTGGCTCGCGCATGCGATCTTCGCGGGCGGTTTCTTTCTGCTCAGCTACGGCGTCGTGCAGGCGTTGCAGTCCACCCGCTCGTTCTCCGCGATCTACAGCCAGGAAGACCTGATGAGCCGGCTGTCCGAATCGATGGCGCGCACCGAGAGCGCGCTGCAGGAACTGCGACGCACGAACCAGAAGCTCGAATACATGGCGGCCACCGATCCGATGACCGGCGCATCGAATCGCCGCCAGTTCATCGCGCAGGTCGAGCGCGAGATCCAGCGGGCCGAGCGCGACGGCACACCGTTTTGCCTGCTCGCGCTCGACCTCGACAACTTCAAGAACATCAACGGCGCGTACGGTCACCAGATCGGCGACGAAGTGTTGCGCGGCGTCGTGCGCCAGTGTCTCGAAGCGATCCGGCCGACCGGTGCGCTCGCGCGCGTGGGCGGCGAGGAGTTCATGGCGCTGTTGCCCGACATGCCGCTCGAAGGCGCACGCATGACGGCCGAGCGCGTGCGCTCGTCGATCGCCAGCTCGCCGTTCGGGCTCGACTTCAAGCGCGTGCAGGTGACGGTCAGCGTCGGCGTCGCGCAGTACGGCGTCGACGGCAGCACGGTCGACGCGTTGCTGCGCGTGGTCGATGAACGGCTGTATCAGGCGAAGCGCGACGGACGCAATCGCGTCGTCGCGCATTGATCGTCGCGCGCCGCGCGCTGAAAAGGCCACGGAGGTGGACGCGCGCCATGCGGCTCGTGCCGGTCGCGCGTCCTTGGCGGGTCAGCGCGCCGCGACCGCCGTCGCGGTTTCCATTTGCTGCGACGCCTGCCACCAGTACTTGCCCGCACGCAGTTGCGGATCGCGGATCGCCAGATACGTGGTGCTCCAAAGCTGCGCGGCGTTGGCCTCCGTCGCATCGGCGCTGCGCGTACCGAACGCATCGGCGTGGTATTGGCCGTTGGTATAGGACCACGTCCACATTTCCGACGTGCGCATGTCGCGTCCGTTCGAGATCACCTGCCAGATCGTCTGCCGGGCCTGCGTGAGCAGCGTGCGCGTCGCGGCCGACAGATCCTGGCGTGCGAGCTGACGGTCGAGCCCGGCCACCCACATCGCCTGTTGCCACGACCAGATCACCGTGCCGTGATACGCGGAACTCGTGAACTTCGGCCATAGCGCGGTGCTGGCATACGCGGGGTTCGCGATCAGCATGCCGACGTCGGTGACGAGGCCGGTCGGGAACGGCCGCGTGACGTCGGCGATGATGCGCTGCAGCTCGGCGTCGGGCGGCGTGCCGAACAGCAGCGCGAAGCCGCCGTCGGAATTCATCACCGGGATCGGCGTGCCTTGCTGATCGAGCGACAGCGCGTAGAAGGTCAGCGGCGCGCCGGGCGCGGCGCCGGCCGGCACGCCGGCGCTCGGCGCATAGGCGGACACGTCGGCCGCCGCCTGCGCGGCCGGCACGCTGACCTGGAACAGCGGCGGCGCCTGCTGCTCCCAGACGGCCGCCTCCGCCGCGGTGTTCGCGAGCGCGGCGCGTTGGCCGGCGTCCAGGTACGGATCGAGCAGGCCGCGCGCGAGGAACGCATTGGCCGCGCGCAGCGCGGCCGGCACGAGCACGGCGTTCACGTCGTACGGATAGACGCCGCCGCCGAGCCCGTCGGTGCTGTCGCGCCAGTTGCCGACGATCTCGCCGTCACGCAGATGGATCAGGTTGGCGACCGACGGCTGCTGCGCGAACGGCTGCGCGGTGGCCGCGACGTGCAGCAGGTTCACGACGAGGCGGCTGCCGTTGGTGAGGCCGTCGCTGCCGCGTTGCGCGAGGTAGGCCGCCGCGCGCGCCTGGCCGCGCGCGTCGTCGACCAGCCACGCCGCGGCGATCGGCGCGAGCAGGTAGTCGCTGTCGATCATCTTGTAGTCGTAGGTCGGCGTCGCGTCGTTCGCGCGGCCGTGCTTCGCGTTGTCGATCAGCGCGAACTCGCCGATGCCTTCCTCGTGCGCGACCTTGCCGTCGTCCGACAGGCGGCTCAGCACCGACGTCAGCCCGGCCTCGATCGCGGCGGGTTCGAGCACCGGCATCAGCATGCGCACCGAGATCAGCGTGTCGCGTCCGAAGTAGGTGTCGTATTGCCACGAGCCGGCCAGCAGCTTGTCGTGGAAGCTGAGGAATTCGAGCACGTTCTGGCTCACCGGGTCGGGATTCACGGACGGCGCGAACAGCTCGGCGCGTGCGATCGGCGACAGCGGCGACTCGCCCGACAGCGCGTCGACGTGCAGTTTCAGCGTATGCGAGCCGGCCGCCGCGCGCAGCACCAGCTTGCCGCCGGCGGCCGTCGCGATGCTGCCGCCGTCGCGCAGCGTGATGCGCAGCGCATAGCCGGGCGCGCCGTCGATCCGGTCGCGCTGCCATTGCGCGGCGCTGCCCTGGACGGCGGGCGCGGTGACGATCTCCGCCGGGATCGTCGCGCCGCCGTTGAAGTCGCGCAGGAAGCGCACGCTGCTGAGCAGCCCCTGGCGGATCGTCAGCGTGTCGGTGTCGACCGACACGTCCGCGCCGATGCCGTACAGCGGACGGCCGTGCGCGTCGGGCGCGGACAGCGCCGACGGCGGCGTGTCGAGGCTCCAGTTCACCGGCTGCGCGGTGTCGTCGAACCACAGCCCGGTGCCGCTGTTGCCGGCCGGTAACACCACCAGCAGACGCGGCTTCGTCGACGAGCGCACCAGCAGATGGGCGGCCACCTGGTCCTGCCGGTAGAACGCGTTGATCTGGCCGCCCGCATCCATCCGGAACGACAGCGCGGCGCTGGACGACGGCGGCGGGCCGCTCGACTGGACGTCGTCGTCGTTGCACGCGGCGAGCAGGGCGGCGCAGACGAAGCCGAGACACAGCGATTTCGTGAAGCGATGAATCTTCATGACGACCCTCCTGACGACTGCGATTGTTATCGGCATGCTCGAATCGGCGGAATGCTCCGGCCGTTGTGCGTGGCATTGCGGGCATTCTTCAAATGCCCGTTTTAATCGTCGTGTGATACGCGGCGCGAATTGATTGGGAATTAGTCGGACGCGCGATAAATTTCGAAGCGGAAGCAAAAAGACGGCCTGCTCGTCGCGATGTGCGTGAAGCACCGGCGAAACGCTGTCGGATGCGGCGAGCGACCTGAGTGAACGGTGAGGTATAGGTGCAAACGCAAACTCGGTCGAAAGATGGTGTAGGCGATTCTAGATATCGGCGGAAGTCGGAGTCAATATCGTTTTGGGGGGATTCGAGTGCGCTTATTTATCGAAAATTGTAATTGTTACTCGGCGAATCGACTAAATATGTAAATGTGGCTCGCTTGATAATGGAATGCTGATAAATAGCGAATGTGGCGGGTAAATATCGACGGCACCCCGTAATCGATACCGAACCGGAGCGGCTCATTTCGGGCTGCAATGCACAACGACTTTGCGATTGCGGCCATTGCATGCGATTGCCCGCATTCCATGGGGACGCCGATTCCGCCAGCACCTGCGGGCTGCCGTAGTCGCCGAGCCGTCGCGCCGTTGCGATCGTGGTGCGCCGTTTGCGGCCACGGGCGCGCGACGGCGACACCTGCGGCAATCGCCGCCTTAAAGCCCAGTCCCGCCGCGCCGCCCGGCTCCAGCGGGCAGCAGCGGCGCATCCTTCCCCGAAGCCCTATGCGGATGTCAGCTTTTGGGCTGGTGGATCGAGCCGGACGGGTAGTGCGTGTCCACGACCGACAGCGTTCCGCCATCGAGGTCGTAGATGCTCGCGCCGGCCGCTGCGGTGTTGCCGCGCAACTCGCCGTTCGTGACGGTGACGTTGGTCGCGCCGACCTGCGACGCACGGCTGATCATGTAAATCGCGCCGCCGTTGCGGCGTGCGGCGTTCGCTTGAAACCGCGTGTCGCGAAACGTGACGAGCGAGCCGTAGTCCGCGTACGCGCCGCCGCCGTCGTGCGTGGCCGCGTTGCGCAGAAACGCGGAGCGCCGATGCGTCGCCGTCACGCCCTCGCGGTCGAGCACCGCACCGCCGTAGATCGCGCGGTTGCCGTCGAACGTGGTGTCGACGATCGTCAGCACGGCCTTGCCGAACGCATAGATCGCGCCGCCTTCGAGCGCCTCGTTGCGTTCGAACCGGCAGTTGCGCACGGTCATCGTGAAGCCGACCGGATCGCTGTACGACTCGAGCGCGCGTCCGGCCCGGTATGCCTTGAGTCCGTTGGGCAGATACGTCTTGCCTGCGTGATAAGCCAGCAGTCCGCCGCCCTTGCCGTTGTAGGTGAAGCCCACCGCGTTGCCGTCGCGGATCGTCAGCCCGTCGAGCACGGCCTGATTCGCGCCGTAGACGACGTGCGGATAGCGATCGTCGCCCGCGGCAAGTTTCGCGCTGAGCACCGTCGGCGCCGCGTCGCGGCGGCGCTGTGCGACGTCGGTTTCGGTGCCCGCGAAGCCGCCATACACCTCGACGCCGTCATACAGCGTGAACGCGGCAATCCGGCCCGCGTCGCGCCGCGCCGGATGATAGCGCCCGGCCTTCACCCAGACGGCGGCCTTCGAAACCGACGCCAGATCGATGGCGGCCTGCAGGTCGGTCAGCGCCGTCGCCCACGACAGGCCGTCCTGCGTTGCCGACGTCGATGCCGGCACGACGTGGATCACCTTGGCCGCGACCGCGTCACGCGTCACGACGGGCCGCGTGTACTCGCCGCGGTATTCGACCACACCCTCGTTGCGCGAATAGAACTGCACGAGCGTCGCGACCACGGGCGCCTTCAGCAGTTGCGCACCGTACGGACGCGGCTGATAACCGACGCCCGGCGGCAGCGGCGCGAGGTCGGCTACGCTGACCTGGCCGTCGAGATTGCTGATCGGCAGAAAGTCGGCGAGCGGCAGCGTCTGCCCGGCGGGCACGTGCGAGCCGAGCGCGGCCACGATGTCCTCGTGCCAGTTGTAGACGTCGTCGATGCTGCAGTTCACGACGATCGGATTGTTGTTCGCGCCGGTGCCCTGATAGAGGCCGGCGCCGAGCCCGCTGGTCGCCTTGTTGCCGGCGATCGTCACGTTCGCGAGCAGCGGCGACGAGCCGCCGTCGTTGCCGATGCCGCCGGCCGTCGTCGCTTCGTTGCCGGTCACCAGCACGTTGAACAGCAGCGGCGTCGACGCGAAATCGTTGTAGATCGCGCCGCCCTTGTCCTGGCTGCGGTTGCCGACGAAACGACAGTCGATGAACACCGGCATCGCGCCGAGGTCGTTGCTGACCGCGCCGCCGCGCTGACTGGCCTCGTTGTCGACGAACTCGACGTTCGTGAACGTCGCCTGCTCGGCGCCGGGCTTGTGGACGTTGTAGACGGCGCCGCCTTTCGGCGAGAAGTTGTTCCGGAAGATGCAGTTGCGCACGACCGGGCTCGTCATGAAGTTGCGCATGCCGCCGCCGACCACCATGTCGCCCTTCAGGATGTCGTCCGGCGTCAGATGCAGGCGCGGCTTGTCGGCGCCGTACGCGTGCGCGATCGTGAAGCCGTCGAGCACGGCCCGATCCGCGCCCATCACGATCGTGTGCGTGTTGCGGGTGCGCTCGCCGTTGCCGATGTCGCCGCTGAGCGTCGTGACGTGCTGCGCGTAATCGCGCTGGTCGCGTGCGGTTTCGCCGCCGGCGAAGCCGCCGTACAGCGCGACGTCGGCCTTGAGCGTGAACGATTGCGTGGCGTCGTCCGGATGCGGATGGTAGGTGCCGTGCGCGACCCAGATTTCGTCGCCGGCCGACGCGGCCGCGAGCGCGTCGCGCGGCGACTGGAATGCGGTGCGCCAGGTCTTGCCGTCTCCGCCGGGTGCGGCGCGCTGGTCCACGTACCAGAGCTTGCCCGGCAAGGACGCAGCGTGCGCGCCCCAGCTGTGCGCGACGATACCGGCACACGCGGCCGAGATGGCCCGGATTGCTTGTCGGCGATGCATGTCCACTTCAGATCTCCTCGTCACGTCATGTCGTCCGGCGCTGCGCCTGCGCAGCACGGCTACCGGCAAATGTCGCAAGTCTGGAAGCGGGAAAGCGGTTTTGCTTTAACTCAGATCAATGGCGATGCAACCAACAGAGATCAAGATCGACCATCGCCATCGAGACGGCGCACGTCGCCGCGGGCCGAACCCGCGGCTTCTTCGAGGTATCAGGGAGTTTCCCCATGTCGTTGTTTGAAAAGGTCCTGACGGCGCTTTCGCCCGAACAGGAACACGCTGCATCGAATGGCGCGGTCAATCGTCCGCGGCGCAATTTGATGCTGGGCGCCGGCGCGGTCGCGATCGGATTGGCGAATGCGCGGGCGGCCGACGCGGCGGGCAACGAGGCGGGCCACGCGGGGATCGACCGTTCATGCCGGGTCAGCGCCGCGCGGCTCGACAAGCTGGTCGCCGACGCGTATCCGCTGTTCAACAAGCCGGCGATACTCCCTGCGTTCGATGCGAAAACCCACGGCGCGCGTTTCGACGTCGATCTGCATCGTCTCGTCACGTACACCGTCAACCCGCAAAGCGGCGAGAAGATCAAGGTCAGCGGGCTGCTGGCATTGCCGGTCGGCGCAAGCGGCAAGCTGCCGCTCGTGTCGTGGCAGCACGGCACGATCCTGTCGTTCGATCAGGTGCCGTCCAATCTCGTTCTGCTCGCCGATCCCGACCGTCAACTGACGGACGCCGCCGACTCGCTCGAAACGCTCTTCAACGTGCATCGGTTCGCCGCGCAGGGCTATGCCGTGATCGCCGCCGATTACGTCGGCAAGGGGCCGTTCCGCGATGGCCGGGGCGAAGCGTATGCGGTCAAGGACGTGACGGTGCGCACCTGCGTCGACGTGTTGACGGCAGGCGAGGCGGCGATGCGCGCGCTGGGCGTCGCGCCGTCGAAACTGTTCCTGCACGGCTGGTCGCAAGGCGCGCTCAACACGCAATGGCTGCATCAGGCGTTGCGCAAGCAGTCGCGGCCGATCGCCGCAACGGCCGTCGCCAGCCCGTTCAACGACCTCAGCGAGGCATGGCGGTTCTGGGCCGGCGCGCAGACGTTTGCGCTTCCGCGCGGCGTACAGGCCTATCCGGCGCTTCCGGACTGGATCTCGCTCTGCATGATCGTCACGCTCGGCAGCTACGAGTTGCAGTACGGGCTGAAAGGCTTGATGAAAAGCGCGATCCGGCCGGAGTTTCAGCACCTCGCGGCGCAGTACTGGTCGGATTACACGCTCGACGCCGAGCGGGCGAAGTCGCTGCCGACCGGCGCCGGGCTGCTGAATCCCGGCTTCTTCGAGCACTACACGGCGACGCAAAACAGCGCGTTTCTTCGGCAACTCGCGGCCAATCGCGCGACTTACTGGAATTACGACAGTCCGATCCGCTTCGATTACGGGCTTGCCGATGAAGCGATTCATCCGGCGATGGTGTATCCGGTACTCGCGGCGGGCGGTTCCTACGTGAGCGGGGTGGCCGTCCCGGCGGCGAGCCATCGCGGGACGTTTCTCGCCGGGCTGTACGGCGATGCGTCGACGCTCGGCGGAGCCGAGAACATTCTCGCGTGGTTCGACGGGCTGCGCTGAGCGCGTTTGGGCCGGCGGCCCGAGGCTGCGTGTTCGCCGGGTTCCGTCTCGGCAACGTGCCGGGTCGGTAGAGCGGGCCGCAGTGGAAAGGGCGTCGAGCGCGACGGGTTGATCGCCTTCGGTCGGGATGGCAGTGAAGAACGGAAGTCGCGCCTGCGTTTCGGGAACTCACATGCGCGCTTCGTGGCAGCGATCTTTACGGCGTCGATTCGTCGGCAGGGTGGTGATGCATCGCGTCGTGATCGTGCCCGGCCTTCGCATCGTGCCCATGATCGGACAACTGCGCGTCGAACCAGTCGTGAAGCGCCGCGATCAGACGCGGCTGCTCGCTGCGGTAGACGATCTCGCCGCCGTCGCGCACGTCCCGATAGTCGATCTCGAGCTCGCCCGGCTGTGCCGTACGCAATGCGGCGAGCCCCGGCATGTCGGCGCCGTGGATCTGCTCCGGCGCGCCGAAATCGCCTGACGAGAAGCGACGCGCGATCGTGGCCAGATGCTCGCGGATCAGCGCGGTCTGCTTTGCGTCGCGACGCTTGGTGACGACCCGCTGGATGCCGCCGTCGACGGTCTTCGTGAAGATATGGGTCGTGGCCGCGAGCGAGAACGGCATCACCTGCGCGCCGTGTCGCGCGACGTCCTGCTGGCGTGGCGTGACTTCGGCAAAGGCGGGCGGCGAGGCGACGACCATGCCGAACACGATGGACATCGACGCCGCGACGCCTGCTGCTGAACGGTAGTTCATGGGGTGTTCCACGTGGTGTGAATCCATCGCTGCCGACAGCGGGGCGATGCGTTGCTCAATGGTGGCGCGTACGGGTCATGGTTCGCCGACCGGTCACCGGAATCTTGCTTGGTTCAGGTCGCTTCGGCAAGACTTCCGCGCTTTCGTTGAGCACGCTCTAGCGGTCCGCGAAAATTCCGCTATTCGATGCGTGATCATCGAATCTGCCCGGTGCCTCCATTGTGTGGTTGAAGGTCGGCGCGATTCCGAGCCGGCACGGACGTAACGACGAGCGCGCCGATCATGGCGGCCGCGGCCGTTGAAATCGCCGCCAACAAGACGAGCGGCTCCCAACCGGCGCTGGTGACGACGAGACCTGAGATGGCCGTACCGATCGCGCCCGCGACGTAGTAGAAGGTCAGGTACGCCGAGTTCAATGCGCCGGCTCGCGCCGGCTCGATCGCAACGACGCTGGCCTGATTGGCGACCTGGGCGGCGAAACAACCGGCATCGAATACGGCCAGCGCGGCCGCCGTCGCGGCTGGGTGGCCGAGCGAGACGGTCAGCGCACATGCGGACGCCGCCGCAACCGCGAGGCCGCAGACGATCACGGTGCGGCTGCCGAACCCGTCCGCCAGGCGCCCCGCGACACGCGTGACGACGAGGCCGAGGAGTCCGGCGAGGCTGTACAGTCCGATGGCCGCCGCATCCAGGTTGTACGGCGGCGCGGCGAGCCGCACCGCAAGCCCGACCCAGATCAGGTTGAAAGCAAGGAACCACAGCATCCCGGCATGGATGCGCAACCGCAGCTGCCGGGAGGCCCGCAGCAACGACGGCATCGAACGCAACGTCGAGAAGTAGCCCGTATGCCCGGGCGGCCGTTGCGCGGGTAGTAATGGCATGACGCAAAGGGCTGAAACGACCGCGAAGGCCGCGAACGTCAACAGCGCGCCTCGCCATCCATACCACTGCGCGAGAACGCCGCCCACGAATCGGCTCAGCAAGATCCCCGCCGATATGCCGGCCGAGATCGTCCCCATGAGCCGGGCGCGGCTATGCGGGTCGGCGCACTTGCCGACGACGGCGGTGCTTTGCGCCGCAACCGTCGTCGTCGCGCCGATGACCACGAAGCAGGCAATCAGCGCGTCCGGCCCTGGCGCGTACGCGGCAAGCACCAGCGCGCACGCGAGCGCCGCAAGCTGCCCCGGAATCAACGTGCGCGGACTGAGTTTGTCGACCAGCGGCACGAGCAGCACCAGGCCGAGCAGATAGCCGATCATCGCGCCGGACGCGACGGCGGTAATCGGTGCGACCGGCACCCCGAAATCGGCGGCGATGAAGGAAAGCGCCGGTTGCATCGCGTAGTCGTTCGCGATGGCGCCGCCCGCGGCGATCGAAAGCACCGCTACCGCGCGGCCCGACAGCCGCGCGTTCTGCTCGGCCCGGCCCGTCATTTGCCGGCTCTGACGGCAATGGCCTCGACTTCGGCGAGGATCGCGTCGTCGACGAACGGCAGCGCATGCACGAGCGAGAACGCCGGTCGAATCTCGCCATAGACCTCGCCGTGCGCGCGCGCAGCGTCTTCCCAGTGTTCGAAGTCCGCGACGACCAGCCGGCTTTGCACCACGTCCTCCAACCGGAATCCGTTGTCGAGCAGCACCTTCTCGACAGTGGCGAGTGCATCCCGCGTTTGCGTGTAGACGTCCGGGCCTTTGCCGGCCGTCCCTGAAATGTAGATCGTGTCGTTCACGATCACGGCCCGCGAGTAACCGACCTTCGGTTCCCACTGGGAGCCGGTGCTGATGAGTTGACGCATATGGATCGTCCTTCGATGAGAAGAGGGTTCTGGAATAACTACTTGGGTAGTAGTTGAATGCGATCGTATACTACTGCGGTAGTTAGTCAACTCCCTTTCCACAGAAAAGAGTCCTGAATGACGGCAGACGCAGAATTGATCGCTTCCATGACGCGACTGGGGTTCACCCAGTACGAAGCGCAGGCATACGCGGCCCTGGTTGGTCAGGCCGCGCTGACGGGAGCGGAAGTAGGGCGCAGGGCATCGATGCCGGCGTCGAAGGTGTATGAGACGCTGGCTCGTTTGGAAGCGCGGGGAGCCGTGCTCGTCAACCGCTCGGAGCCGGTGCGGTACGCGGCCGTGCCGCACACGTCTCTGTTGGCCGAGCTGCGCTCGCGCTTCAACGCCGACCTCGAGTCGGCAGCGTCCGCGCTGGATCGGCTGCCGGTTCAACAGGAACCGGGGCTGGTCTGGTCGCTCAGTGGCGCGGAGTCGATCGTGCAGGCCTTTGCGCGGGTGATCTCGAATGCGCAGACCAGCCTGTTCGCCGGTATCTGGGACGAGGAGCTCGACGAACTGGGCCCGCTGCTCGAAGCGGCCAGCGGGCGGGGGATCGACACCCATGTCGCCATCTATGGCAAGCGGACGTTGAAAGGGCCGCACACGTACGACATGGCCGAATGTGGGGCCAGCGCGAGACTGCGCCTGTCCGGCCGTCGCCTTGCGGTGGTGGTCGCAGATGAAGACGATGCGGTGGTGGCCGAGTTCGGCGACCACACGCCCGATCAGGCGACGGTGACCACCAATCCGGTCATCGCGCTGCTGGCCGTCGAGTACATCAAGGCCGACGTCAGCGGCCGCCTGATGATCGATGCGATGCCTTCGGCGGCATACGAGAAGTTGCTGACGAGTCGCGCGATGCGGGCGATGCTTCGGCCGGTTTCGGGGAAGGGGGTGAAAGAGGGTGGTGGCGGTTAGGCGTGTGAGCCGGGCGAGGGTATGACGGACGCACGGCGCATCGACAGGGCGAAGGAGCAGGGGCGCAAGCCGCCCGTCATGCGCCGCACGGATTACAACCTGTGGACGTCGCCGCTCGATGGGCCGATGTGGCGATCAGGTGGCCGCTGCTTGATTCCAGCCCGATACGTGATCGAGCCGTCAGACGTGAGCGTGGCAAGGCGGTCGTCTTGACGAGAGATCAGACGTCCGCTGGATTGATCAGTGACGTCAGGACATGATCCTCCCAAACGCCATTTATTTTTAAGTAGGCGCGCGCGATGCCTTCCTGCTCGAAGCCCAGCTTATTGAGCAACTGCGCGCTTCGCTTGTTCTCGGGTCGATAGTTCGCCATGACACGGTGTAACCCGAGTTCGGCGAACACATATTGGATAGCGGTAGAGAGACATTCGCGCATCAACCCGCGTCCCTCATGATCATGCGCAATCGAGAAGCCAAGGTGACATGCCTGGAACGGCCCTCGTACGATGTTCGTAAAATTGCAGTCGCCGATCAGCCGGTCTTCCTCTTTGTCGAACAACAACAGATGTATGGCGAGCCCAGCCGCGATCTCCCTTTCCATGGATTCGAGCCGTGCCTCAATCGACGGCAACGTGTAGAACGATTCGGACCGGGACGGTTCCCATGGCGACAAATGTGCGCGATTGGCAATGCAATATCCCAGCAAAGCGGACGCATGTCGGCGGCTCGCTAGCCGTATCGACAGACGCTCAGTGATCAGAATGTCGGACGGTTCGCTTAAAGCAGGTTTCATCGGGCGATTGACGAGGAGGAGAATCCGAGGACTCGAAGATAGCGCAGCCGAGCGGATTCGTTGCTCTTGTCTTGGACTAGTACGCTCGCGCGATGAATGACCAGATCGGCTCCATCGCACGGAGAGTTGCGGCGTCCGATGACTACTCCGCGTCGTGGTGGAGCCGGACGGCTTCACCAACAGATACAGTCCATTGCCGCCGGTAAGTTTGGTAGGCTTGTTGTCTGCCTTCGCTCGTCGGATCCTGATGTCGATAAGTGGCACGGTGAAAAAGGCGTATCGTCTCTGGATGGTCGAAGTGACACCCCTTTTTTCTCGGATGGACGCGACTTCCGACGAACGAAAGCGAACGATGAAAGGGCGTCCAACGCCCGACTGGCAAGGGTTCCAGGCAAATCGCCGAACCAACACGAACAGGAGCGAACGAAGTGATTAGACATATCGTCATGTGGAAGCTGAAGGAATCCGCCGAGGGCGGCACGCGCGCACAGAACGCGCTGAAGCTGAAAGAAAAGCTCGAAGGCTGCCGCGACCTCGTACCGGGCATCCTGCAACTCGACGTCGGCGTCGCGACGCCGGGCCTCGAAGCGACGTCCGACATCGTGCTGGTGTCCGATTTCACGGACCAGGCCGCGCTCGATGCGTACCAGGTTCACCCGGTCCATCAGGAAGTGAAGAAATTCGTGATGGCGGTGGCCGAATCGCGCCAGTGCGTCGACTATCTGTGCGACAACGCAGCACGATGAGCGACGCGGCATCTCCGACGGACGGCCCGTCGATCGAAAGCCCGTTCGTCGATCTGCTCGGCGTGCGGCTCGTCAGCGCGAAGGACGGCGCGAGCGAGATCGTGCTGCCGCTCGACGAGCGGCACATGAACACGTGGAGCATCGCGCACGGCGGTGTGACGATGACGCTGTCCGACATCGCGCTCGCGATGGCCGCACGCAGCCTGACCGACGACGGCGTCGGCGTCGTGACGGTCGAGATGAAGGTGAACTTCATGCAGCCGGGTCGCGGCGAATTGCGCGCGTACGGCCGCGTGATGCATCGCTCGACGACGATGGCGTATTGCGAAGGCGAAGTGCGCGACAGCGACGGCAACTTCGTCGCGAAAGCGCTCGGCACGTTCAAGTACATGCGGCGGCTCGCGGTAGGCCGCGACATCAAGCGGCAACGCACGCGCACGGCGCCCGACGCCCATCCGGGCCCGAGCGACGCGTAAGCGTCCGCACGCACGGCCCTGCCGATCGCGGCAGGGCCGTTTCATTTTGCGCGGCGCGTCCGGCGCGCCGCCGGCTCGGCAGTGCGCGGCAAACGAAGCCATCGTTGCCTCACGCACACCTCGGCCGCAGCCTTCGCCACACCCTCCGCAGTGCCGCCGCCGCCCAACGGCTCGGCGCATGGCATCATGTGACGCTTGTCCGTTCACGGCGCCGCGCGCGCCGTCCTCACCGATGCCGCTGAATCCGAAGATCGCGCAGGTGCTCGACATGATCGAGCGTGCCAAACGTCCGTCCTATCATCATCAGACGCCGCAGCAGGCGCGCGCCGCGTACGAGAAAAGCGCGCCGATCCTCGACGTCGCGCCGGCGCCGATGCATTCGGTCGACGCCTGCGTCGTGCCGACCCGCGACGGCCGCACGATCGGCGCACGGCTTTACCTGCCGGTCGCACCGAGCCTCGCCGAGCCGCTGCCGGCGCTCGTCTACTACCACGGCGGCGGCTTCACGGTCGGCAGCGTCGACACGCACGACGCGCTGTGCCGGATGTTCGCGCGCGACGCGCAGTGCGCGGTGCTGTCGGTCGACTACCGGCTCGCGCCGGAACACAAGTTCCCGACCGCCGTGCACGATGCCGAAGACGCGCTGCGCTGGCTGCATCGCGAGGCCGCCGCGTTCGGCATCGACGCCGCGCGGCTAGCGGTCGGCGGCGACAGCGCGGGCGGCACGCTGGCGACTGTGTGCGCGGTGCTGGCGCGCGACGCGGGCATCCATCTTGCGCTGCAACTGCTGATCTATCCGGGCGTGACCGGCCACCAGGCGACCGAATCGCACGCGCGGCTGGCGAACGGCTACCTGCTGACGCAGGACACGATCCAGTGGTTCTTCTCGCAATACGTGCGCGAGCCGGCCGACCGCGACGACTGGCGCTTCGCGCCGCTCGACGGCACGCGCGGCGCGCCGTCGTCGTTCGCCGGCGTCGCGCCGGCATGGATCGCGACCGCGGAATACGACCCGCTGAGCGACGAGGGCGCCGCGTATGCGCAGAAGCTGCGCGCGGCTGGCAATACGGTCGCGCTGGTGTGTTACCCGGGGATGATCCACGAGTTCTTCAAGATGGGCGGCTACATACCCGAGGTGCGCGTCGCGCATGCCGACGCGACGGCGGCGCTGCGGGCCGCCTTCGACGGCGTTTGATGAAGGTTCGACGGCGTTTGACGGCGGCGGGCGGCGCCCGGCGTCGCGCGGAGGAAGCGATGACGGACGGCTGGGTCGAAACGGAAACGCAGACGGGCGACTGGGCGGTGCTCGGCGCGGATGCCGCGCGGATCCGCGATGCGGTGTTCGTGCGCGAGCAGCGGATTCCGCCCGAGTGGGAGCTCGACGATGAAGATCCGCTGTCGCTGCACGCGGTGGCGTACCGCGTCGATCGGGCGAGCGGCGCACGGCGCGCGGTCGCGACCGGGCGGCTGCTGCGCACCGGCACGATCGGCCGCGTCGCGGTGCTGGCGGACGCGCGCCGGCAAGGCGCCGGTTCCGCCGTGCTGCATGCGCTGCTCGAGGCGGCGCGGCATCGCGGCGAGCCGCTCGTGCGGCTCTATGCGCAGGACGAAGCGGTGCCGTTCTACCTGCGCCACGGCTTCACGACGATCGGCGAACCGTTCGACGCGCTCGGCGTGCCGCACGTCGAGATGGTGCGCGCGCCATAGCGCCTAACGACCAGCGACGCGTGTCAGCGGACGGCGCGCGGCGGTGTCGCGTCGATGTCGAACGTGAACGCGCGCTCGAACGTGCCGGGGCGGACGGTGCGATGCGAGCCGTCGTCGTCGCAGCGCTCCTTGATGTCGACCGTGAGCCGCACGCCTTCCTTCATCGTCACGCGCAGCGCGGTCGTGCCGCGCGTGCCGTATTCGGGCGTCTCGATGAACGCGGCCGACAGCGCGCGCTCGCGCTCGAGCGGAATGCCGGTGTGCGGCAGCGCGTCGTCGTCCGCGACGCGCGGATCGCGCAACAGGTCGATCAGTTCGTCGAGCGACGGCGTCGCGTTGTCGGTCAGCAGCGTGCCGAGTTCCGCGCGCTTGCGCACGACCTTCGGCCACGGCGTGTCGAGCCGCGCGTTGGACAGCGCATGCACGCCGGCGCCGACCGCCATCGGCGCGGCGACACGGCTTTCGCCTTCGGCCGCGCGATTGCAGAACCACGCGAGCTCGCGCCGCTTCCAGTCGCCGACCAGCAGGTTGAAGCCGTTGTAGACGGCCGCGTGCTCGGCCAGTGCGCCGAGGTAATCGAGCGGCGCGACGCCCGGGCCGCCGAGGAAATCCGACACGAGCTTGCCGCGGGTCGGCGCGCCGGCGCGAATGTCGAACGGCGCACGGTAGTTCGTGAGCGCGGCGAAGCGGCCGTCGCGCGACACGCCGAGCCATGTGCCGCCGGCTTCGAGATCGCGGCCGGCCAGCACGCCCGGCACGTCTTCCCACCACGAAAGCGGCGCACTCGTCCGGCGAAAGAACTCGTCGCGGTTGGCGGCCAGCGTAAATACAGGACCGGCGGCGGCATCAGGCTGCCAGTCGAAGGCAATCAGACACATCGGGCGAATCTCTCGCAGGAAAGCTCGGGCGCCGGCCGCGAAGGGCGAACCGGCGTGCGAACGGGTTTGCGGTGCGCTACGCGTCGGTCGGCCACGCGTACGGCAGCGTGTCGAAGGCGAGCGCCGGGCCGTCGGCCGCGCCGACGTGCACGCTGCCGCTGTCGAGCGCGGCCAGCTTGATCTCGACCAGCGCATCGACGCCGCCCGCGGGCGCGGCCGCCGCGTTGACGATCATCCCGCACGGCTGGCCGGGGTCGTCGCTGTGGAACAGCTCGACGCCGGCATGCACGCTGTCGGTCTCGCCGGCGACGTGCGCGAGCGCGGTGCGGCGCTTGATCGTCCCGCGATACTGGCTGCGCGCGACGACTTCCTGGCCCGGGTAGCACCCCTTCCTGAAGTTAACGGCACCGATCACGTCGAAGTTGACCATCTGCGGGACAAACTGTTCGACGACCGGCTGCGTGATGCGCGGCTCGCCCGCGCGAACGTCGAGCCAGTCCCACACGGCCGGCGACACGACCGGCAGCGTGCCGGCGAGCGCGGCGATGCGCGCGTCGACCTCGGCGCGCGGCCCGATCCACAGGTAGCGCTTGCGCCCGGCCGCGTCCGGCACGCGGATCAGCACGCCGGCCGGGCCGTCGACCTTCACGTGCACGCCGTCGGGCAGCGCGTCGAACACGCCCGACAGCGCGTCGCGCACGTCGCCGCTGAAGCCGACCACCGCGACGGCGTCGCTCGCGTCCGACAGCTTCGCCTTCGCGCGCAGCACGAACATCGACAGCCGTTTCTGGACGGCGGCCTGCACGTCCTTCGACACCAGCAGGCGCACGCCGTGGCCCTCGCGCCACGCGAGGAACGACGCGAGCAGCCGGCCCTTCGGCGAACAGTAGCCGGCCACGCGCGCACTGGCCGCATCGAGATGCTCGATGTCGTTGGTGAGCTGGCCGTGCAGGAACGTCGCGGCGTCGTCGCCGGCCACGTCGATCACGCCGAACTGCGCAAGCGGCATGCACGCGGCCGGCGCGTCGAAATCGGCGGCGGACGGGCGGGGGAAAACGGGGAGCGAGGCGGATGCGGGCTGGGCAGCCGGTGAAGCGAACGGTGTGCTCATGGAATGAGGGAACAGTCAACCCTGACTTTGACGAAGGCGAGCAAGTATTATATGGGTCTTACCCGAGTCTCGTTTCCATGTCCCTACTGAAGAAATGCGTCGCGACGGTCGCGGCGCTGGCCGTCGTTGTGGCCGCTGCCGGCGCGGGCGCCGGTTATTACTGGGCGACCCGGCCGCTGTTGTTGGGCGCGGCGTCGCTCGACGTGACGATCAAGCCGCGCAGCAGCGTGAAAAGCGTCGCGCTGCAGCTCAAGCGCGGCGGCGTGCCGGTCGAGCCGCTCGGCTTCGTCGCGATGACGCGCGTGCTCGGGCTGTCGAGCCGCCTCAAATCCGGCAACTACGAATTCAAGAGCGGCATCACGCCGTACGCCATCCTGCAGAAGATCGCGCGCGGCGACGTGAACGAGTACGTCGCCACGGTCATCGAAGGCTGGACCTTCAAGCGCATGCGCGCCGAACTCGACGGCAATCCCGACCTCGCGCACGCGAGCGCCGGCATGAGCGACGCGGAGCTGCTGCGCGCGATCGGCGCACCGGACACCGTGATCCGGCGCGGCAGCGGCGAAGGGCTGTTCTTCCCCGATACCTACCTGTTCGACAAGGGGACGAGCGACCTGAACATCTATCGCCGCGCGTATCGCCTGATGCAGACGCGCCTCGAAGAAGCCTGGGCGGCGCGCGCGCCGGGGCTGCCGTACAAGACGCCTTACGAAGCGCTGACGATCGCGTCGGTCATCGAAAAGGAAACCGGCCATGCGGCCGACCGCGCGTTCGTCGCGGCCGTGTTCGCGAACCGGCTGCGCATCGGGATGCCGCTGCAGACCGATCCGTCGGTGATCTACGGCCTCGGCGACGCGTACGACGGGCATCTGCGCAAGCGCGACCTGCAGGCCGACACTCCCTACAATACCTACACGCGGCGCGGGCTGCCGCCGACGCCGATCGCGCTGCCCGGCGTCGCGTCGCTGCAGGCGGCGATCAACCCGGCCCCGACGAGCGCGCTCTATTTCGTCGCGAAGGGCGACGGCACGAGCGTGTTCTCGGATACGCTCGGCGATCACAACAAGGCCGTGGACAAGTACATACGAGGTCAATGATGGCGCGCGGTAAATTCATCACGTTCGAAGGCATCGACGGGGCGGGCAAGACGACCCATCTGCAATGGTTCTGCGAGCGTCTGCAGGCGAAGCTCGCCGCGGGCGACCGGCAGGTCGTCGTCACCCGCGAACCGGGCGGCACGCCGCTCGGCGAGGCGCTGCGCGAGATGCTGCTGAACCAGCCGATGGATCTCGAGACTGAAGCGCTGCTGATGTTCGCCGCGCGCCGCGAGCATCTCGCGCGCGTGATCGAGCCGGCGCTTGCACGCGGCGACTGGGTCGTGTCCGACCGCTTCACCGACGCGACGTTCGCCTACCAGGGCGGCGGCCGCGGGTTGCCGCGCGACAAGCTCGAAGCGCTCGAGCGCTGGGTGCAGGGTGGTTTTCAGCCGGACCTGACGGTGCTGTTCGACGTCGCGCCGCAGGTGGCGAGCGAGCGGCGCGGCGCCGCGCGTGCGCCCGACAAGTTCGAGAGCGAGACGGACGCGTTTTTCACGCGCACCCGCGACGAATACCTGCGGCGCGCGCAAGAGGCGCCGCATCGCTTCACGATCGTCGACGCGACGCAGACGATTCCCGAGATTCGCGGACGGCTTGAGCGCGTGCTCGCCGCGCTGTAACCCGAAGGAACGCATCCGATGATCTATCCGTGGCAAACCGACGACTGGAACCGCCTGCAGCAGCTGCGCGCGCAATGGCCGCATGCGCTGCTGTTGCACGGTCAGGCCGGGATCGGCAAGCTGCAGTTCGCGCAGCATCTCGCCAAGGGCTTCCTGTGCGAGTCGCCGCAGCCGGACGGCCAGCCGTGCGGCGCCTGCGCGGCCTGCACGTGGTTCGCGCAGGGCAACCATCCCGACTACCGGATCGTGCTGCCCGAGGCGCTCGCCGGTGAGGCGCCCGGCGCGGCCGACGACGCGAAGCCGGCCGACGCCGACGAAGGCGGCAAGAAAACCCGTGCGCCCAGCAAGGAGATCAAGATCGAGCAGGTGCGCGCATTGCTCGATTTCTGCGGCGTCGGCTCGCACCGCGGCGGCGCGCGCGTCGTCGTGCTGTATCCGGCCGAGGCGCTGAACGTCGCCGCGTCGAACGCGCTGTTGAAGACGCTCGAAGAGCCGCCGGCGGGCGTCGTGTTCCTGCTGGTGTCCGCACGCATCGACCGGCTGTTGCCGACCATCATCAGCCGGTGCCGGCAGTGGCCGATGACCGTGCCGGCGCCGGATGCGGCCGCGGCGTGGCTCGCCGCGCAGGGCATCGACGATGCGCGCGCGCTGCTCGCCGAAGCGGGCGGGGCGCCGCTCGCGGCGCTCGCGCTCGCGAGCGACGAGAACCGTCCGCTGCGCGATTTCACGCTCGGCCAGCTGGCGGCGGGCGCCGCGTGCGATCCGTTCGCCTGCGGCGAGACGCTGCAGAAGCTGCCGGTGCCGCTGGTGCTCGGCTGGCTGCAGCGCTGGTTGTACGATCTGCTCGCGCAGCGGATGGCCGGCGCGCCGCGCTACTTCCCGATGCAGTCGGCCGCGCTCGCGCGGTGCGCGCACGCGGTCGACGCCAATGCGTTCGCGCGCTTCATGAAGACCGTGACGCGCCAGCGGATGGTCGAGAACCATCCGCTCAACGCTCGGCTCGTATTCGAGGAACTGTTTCTCGGTTATCGGGAAATCTTCGTCTGAGCAACGATTGTTTCCGTATTGTGCGGAAACGATTGCCGGCGAGCGCCTCGCGCCCGTCCCAAGAATTCAGGAAACACGATGTTCGTCGATTCTCACTGTCACATCAATTTCAAGGGTCTCGCCGACCGCCTGCCGGCCGTGCTCGAGAACATGCGCGAGCACGACGTCACCCATGCGCTGTGCGTCTCGGTCGATTTCGAGACGCTGCCCGAGGTGCTCGCGATCGCGCAGGCGCACGACAACGTGTACGCGTCGGTCGGCGTGCATCCCGATCACGAGGACGCGCATGATCCGACGCTCGCCGAGCTGATCGAGCTGGCCGCGCATCCGAAGGTCGTCGCGATCGGCGAGACGGGCCTCGACTACTACCGTCTCGAAGGCCGCTCGATCGCCGACATGGAATGGCAGCGCGAACGCTTTCGCACGCATATCCGCGCGGCGACCGCGACGATGAAGCCGCTGATCGTTCATACGCGCTCGTCGTCGGAAGACACGCTGCGGATCATGGCCGAGGAGCGTGCGCACGTGCCGGGCGGCGTGATGCACTGCTTCACCGAGCCGTGGCCGGTCGCCGAGCAGGCGCTCGCGCAGAACTTCCATATTTCGCTGTCGGGGATCGTCACGTTCAAGAACGCGACCGACGTGCAGGACGTCGCGCGGCGTGTGCCGCTCGAGCGGCTGCTGATCGAAACCGATTCGCCGTACCTTGCGCCGGTGCCGTATCGCGGCAAGCCGAATGAACCTGCGTACGTGAGCCATGTCGGACGCTTTATCGCCGCGGAACGCGGGATCGCCGTCGAGGCGCTCGCCGAAGCGACGACGCAGAATTTTTTCCGGCTGTTCAGGATCGCCCGTTGAGCACGCGCGACCCGGCCGACAACCCAGGGAAGGAGCCCACAACAATGACGAAGTCGACCACATACCTGCCCAAACGCGCACTCGCCGCCGCCGTCCTCGCCGCGAGCGGCCTGATGGCCGCTGCCGGCGCGCATGCCGAGTCGCTCGATGCGATCGTCAAGGCCGTCAAGTTCGACGACATCGCCGACATCGGCAAGCAGCTGAAGGCCGGCAAGCTCGATCCGAACACGCTCGCGCCGAACGGCGACCCGCTGCTCGTGATCGCCGCGCGCGAAAAGTCCGACAAGGTCGCGGCCGCGCTCGCGGCTACGCCGAACGTCGATCTCGAGAAGGAGGACAAGGCCGGCGAGAACGCGCTGATGCTCGCCTCGCTGAACGGCGACGCCGGGCTCGTCAAGCTGCTGATCGACAAGGGCGCGGAAGTCAGCAAGAAGGGCTGGGCGCCGCTGCACTACGCGGCGACCAACGGCCACGACGACGTGGTGAAGATCCTGCTCGACCACGACGCGTACATCGACACCGCGTCGCCGAACGGCACCACGCCGCTGATGATGGCCGCGCGCGGCAACCACGCGTCGACGGTCAACCTGCTGCTCGACCAGGGCGCCGATCCGCAGGTGAAGAACCAGCTCGGCATCACCGCGCTCGAGTTCGCGAAGCACTACAACGCGCCGGATGCGATCGAGATCCTGAGCAAGCGGACGGTGCGCGTCGGCGCGTCTGCGCCGGCAGATGCCCAAAAGAGTGCAAAATGACGGTTTTCGGCGCGGCGGCCGGTTGCCGCCGCACCGATCGTCGCAGTAAGCGGCCTCGCGCCGCATTGACATAAGGAACACCATGTTGCGGGCTATGTTTTGTGCCGCGGCGTTCGCCGTGCCGTTGTCGGCGGCGGCTTTCACGGGCGCGGATCTCGACCGGCTGTGCGCGAAGACCGACGTCAAGTCGCGGGCGTCGTGCGCGGCCTATATCGAAGGCGCGGCCGATGGCGTCTACAACACGATCGACGCGATCGGCGGCACGACGGGGCCGCGCGTCGGCCAGTATTTCTGCCTGCCGCCCGACATCCGGGCGCAGCAAATGACCGACGCGGTGCGCAAGTACATCGCCGAGAACCCGAAGTTGGCCGACTACAACGCGAGCACCGCGGTGTCGCTCGGACTCGGCAAGGCGTTCCCGTGCAGGGGCGGCAACTGATTTGACGCCGCGTCCGGGCGCGCACGCCGCCCGGACCTCGCCGACGCATCCAGGACGACGCCAGTACGGGTCATAACCGAAGCATCCCGGACGCCGATGATTTCAATCGAGGAAGTGCAGCGCATCGCCGATGCGCCCTTGCATTCGTGGCTCGGCACATTCTGCGTGTCGGCGCTCGTCGTGCTCGTTTTCGTGATCGTGCATCGCATCGGCGCGCGCATCGTGCATCGCATCGCGCGGCCGTATCCGCTGCTGAGCGTGATCCTGCGCTACATCGACAAGCCGTCGCTCGTCACGCTCGTGCTGCTCGCGCTCGAGTTCGTATGGCTGCAGGCGAACGACGCGATGTCGTTCGTCGGCGGGATGCGCTCCGCGGCCGCGGTCGGCACCATCGTTTCGCTCACGTGGCTGCTGGTGCGACTCGCGGCCGGCGTCGGCGACGCGATCATCCAGGCCCATCCGATGGATACGGCCGACAATCTCCACGCGCGGCGCATCCATACGCAGGCCAAGGTGCTGGTTCGGACCGTCATGGTACTGATCGTGATCATCGGCACGGGCGGTGCGTTGATGACGTTTCCGAACGTGCGCCAGGTGGGCGCGAGCCTGCTCGCGTCGGCCGGCGTGGCCGGCCTCGTCGCCGGTATCGCCGCGCGGCCGGTGCTCGGCAATCTGATCGCCGGGCTGCAGATCGCGCTGACCCAGCCGATCCGGCTCGACGACGTCGTCGTGATCCAGGGCGAATGGGGCCGTATCGAGGAAATCACCGGGTCGTTCGTGTCGGTGCGGCTGTGGGACCAGCGGCGGCTCGTCGTGCCGCTACAGTGGATCATCGAAAATCCGTTCACGAACTGGACCCGCAGCAGCTCCGAGATCATCGGCACGGTGTACCTGTCGGTCGACTACCGCACGCCGCTCGCGCCGCTGCGCGAGGAGCTCGCGCGGCTCGTCCATGCCGCGCCCGAATGGGACGGCCGCGTGCAGGTGCTGCAGGTGACCGACGCGAGCGAGCGCACGATGCAGTTGCGTGCGCTGGTGAGCGCGGCCGATTCGTCCACGTGCTGGGACTTGCGGTGCCGCGTGCGCGAGGGCCTGATCGCGTATCTGCAGGCCAACTATCCGCAGTGCCTGCCGCGCGACCGGATGGAGCTGTATCCGCATGAGGCGGCGCCGGAGGGCCCGCGTCCCGAACGGCCGCACACGCGGTCTGCCGCCGCCAGCACCGCGGCCAACACGGCGGCCGACCCGCAGGTCGCCGAAGGCCGCTGATCGCGTGCCGCGACTGGTGGCCGCTTCCTGCCCATGACCGCGCTCAAGACACTCGCCATCGCCAACTACCGCTCGCTGCGCGAGCTGATCGTGCCGCTCGCGGCGCTCACCGTCGTCACCGGGCCGAACGGCAGCGGCAAGTCGAGCGTCTATCGCGCGCTGCGGCTGCTGGCGGACACCGCACAGGGGCGCGTGATCCCGTCGCTCGCCCGCGAAGGCGGGCTGCCGTCGACGCTCTGGGCCGGCCCCGAGCGCTTCTCGCGCGCGATGCTCGCCGGCGACACGCCGGTGACCGGCACGGTGCGCAACCGGCCCGTGAGCCTGAAGCTCGGCTTTGCGTGCGCCGACTTCGGCTATGCGATCGATCTGGGCCTGCCGGTGCCGAGCAGCTCGCAATTCACGCTCGATCCCGTCGTGAAACGCGAATGTATCTGGAGCGGCGCGCTGCTGCGGCCGTCGACGCTGCTGGTCGAACGACAGGGCGCACAGATCCGCACGCGCACCACGTCGGGCGACTGGCGCACGGTGCCGCAGCCGGTGGCGAGCTTCGACAGCATGATGACCGAGTTCGCGGATCCGGTCGGCGCGCCGGAGATGATCGCGGTGCGCGAGCGCATCCGCTCGTGGCGCTTCTACGACCATTTCCGGACCGATGCCCGGGCGCCGGCGCGGCAGTCGCACATCGGCACGCACACGCCGGTGCTCGCGGACGACGGTGCCGATCTCGCGGCGGCGCTGCAGACGATCCGCGAGATCGGCGATGCCGCCGCGCTCGATGCGACGATCGACGACGCGTTTCCGGGCGCGTCGATCGACATCGACAATCCGGGCGGGCGCGGCCGCTTCGACGTGCTGATGCGCCAGCCGGGGCTGCTGCGACCGCTGGCGGCCGCCGAACTGTCGGATGGCACGCTGCGTTATCTGCTGCTCGCGGCCGCGCTGCTGACGCCGCGCCCGCCCGCGCTGATGGTGCTGAACGAGCCGGAGACGAGCCTGCATCCCGATCTGCTGCCGGCGCTCGGCCGCCTGATCGCGCAGGCCGCGCGGCGTTCGCAGGTGCTGGTCGTGTCGCACGCGGCGCGGCTGATCGCGACGCTCGAGCGCGAGGCCGGTTGCGAGTCGCTGGTGCTCGACAAGCAGCTCGGCGCGACGGCGCTCGTCGATGCGGACGCGCGCGATCTGCCGCCGTGGAAGTGGCCGGCGCGCTGACGGGCATGCGCGGCGGCGCGCGTTCGAAGCGGCGCGGCGAATGTATCCGCGCTGTAACAAGCCCCATAAAGTGAAAGACGCGGCAGCGCGGTGCGACGCGATCGCGAATAATGACGGGATATCGGTGTCGACGGCCATGCTGGCCCGCTTTGCGTCGGACGATCGGTCGGCACCGCGTTCGCCGGCCCGCCGAGCACAGGAGACGTGGACTATGAGAATTGCGCAGATCGCCCCGCTGACCGAATCCGTGCCGCCGAAGCTCTACGGCGGCACGGAGCGCGTCGTGTCCTACATTACGGAAGCGCTCGTCGACCTCGGCCATGACGTGACGCTGTTCGCCAGCGGCGATTCGACGACCCAGGCCAAGCTGGAGCCGGTGTGGCCGCGCGCGCTGCGGCTCGATTCGTCGATCCGCGACCGCGTCGCGCCGCACATGCTGCTGATGGAGACGGTCGCGCGGCGCGCGCAGGATTTCGACGTGCTCCATTTCCACATGGACTACTACTCGTTTTCGGTGTTCAACCGGCAGGACACGCCGTTCGTCACGACGCTGCACGGCCGGCTCGACTTACCCGAGCAGCAGCCGGTGTTCGACACGTTCGACACCGCGCCGGTGATCTCGATCTCGAATTCGCAGCGTCAGCCGCTGCCGCAGGCGAAGTGGCTGACGACCGTCTACCACGGGCTGCCCGACACGCTGTATCTGCCGCAGCCGGTCGAGCCGCGTTACCTCGCGTTCCTCGGCCGCATTTCGCCCGAGAAGCGCGTCGATACGGCGATCCGCATCGCCCAGCAGTGCGGGCTGCCGATCCGCATCGCCGCGAAGATCGACGCGGCCGACCAGGAATACTTCGAGCGCGAGATCGAGCCGCTGTTTGCGCTGCCGCACGTCGAGTACATCGGCGAGATCGCCGATCATCAAAAGGCCGAGTTCCTGTCGGGCGCGCATGCGCTGCTGTTTCCGATCGACTGGCCGGAGCCGTTCGGGCTGGTGATGATCGAGGCGATGTCGTGCGGCACGCCGGTGATCGCGTTCAATCGCGGCGCCGTGCCGGAAGTGGTGGACGAGGGCGTGTCCGGTTTCATCGTCGAGGACGAGATCAGCGCGGTGGCCGCCGTCAATCGGCTGCACCTGCTGCCGCGCACCCGCGTGCGCCAGCGCTTCGAGGAGCGCTTCACGTCGCGCCGGATGGCGCAGCAGTACGTCGACGTCTACCAGTCGCTGATACGCGCGCAGAAGCGCTCGCGCTTCAAGGTCATCGACTCGACGACCTGACCGACCCGACGCGCCCATGAAAAAACGGCGATGTCCGCACTGGACATCGCCGTTTGCACATCGCCCGCGCGCGGGCGGGGACGCCGCAGCGTCAGATCTTCAGCTTCGTGACCTTCGTGCCGTTGATCGACACGTCGCCCATCAGGCCGGCGTTGGTCAGCACGACGACCTGCACTGGTGCGGTGGCCGTCGTCGTGTCGATCGCGCCGTTCGCGCCCATCTTCACGAGCGCGACCGATGCGCCGGCGCCGGCGGCCCAGCCGTCCGAGCCGCGGAATTCGTCGAGCGCCTGTTGCGTCATGAACAGGAACACGACGGACTTCGATTGCGCGCCGGCCTGCAGGCCGACCGACAGCGACGACGTGTTGTAGTAGCCGACCGTCGCGCCGCCGACGCGCAGCGCGCCGTTGCCGGTCTGGCCGCCGACGATGAAGCCGGCCTGGATCACGTCGGGGAACACCAGCACGCCGCGCGACTTCGCGACGAGTTCACGCGAGCCCTTGACCGTGGAATACAGGCGCGACAGCGTTGCGTCGACGCTCGCGTCGATCGCCTGACGCTTCGACGCGTTGGTCGCGGCGTTGTCCGGCTTGTCGGGCGTGGTGGTGCAACCGGTCAGCGCGAGGCTGCCGACGATGAGCGCAGCGGCGGCTTTCGCCACGAGATTCCGTTTTTGCATCGTTCTTCTCCATCAGATGATGTTCGGAGTGAGTCTCGCTCACGGAGCGGATCACGTCGGAAGTTATATCACAGGGGATTACAACCCCTTTTCATCGTGGAGAGAAAAAGCGTCAAATCGTGTCGGTTTGTCGCGGTGCGCCAACGGGGGCCGATGCGCCCGCGTGGGCGTCGGCGGCGAGCCACCGACGCCGCCGACGGCCTCAATGCGTGACGGGCGGTGCAGGCGGGGCGGGCGGTTTGATCGGCGGGCGTCGCAACGCGCGGCGCAGCAGCGCGATCACGACGCCGCACGCGAACAGGAACGCGGCTGGCACGACCCAGTAGCCGACGAACGCGTGCCACAGATACGCGGCGAGCGTGTTGCGGCGCAGCACATATTCGTCGCGGGCCGCCTGCTGGCGTGGTGCGTTGGCGGCCAGCACGTCGGCGGGGCAGCCGGCCGCGCGCGCGGCGTCAGCGTCGCCGTGGCACTTCGCGGCGGCCCCGGCTGCCTGCTGCGCGTCGGTGAGCTGCCAGGTGGTCAGCGCGAGTTGCAGATCGGCGTTGTTGTACGCCATTTCCTCGCGGATCTCGCGCACCGCGACGATCGCCACGGGCACGGCCCAGAATACGATCACGATCAGCCAGCGGCGGAACCAGCGGTGTTGTCTCCATGCCATCCATGCCTCCGTTTGACGCGGCTTATGCGTCCGTGTCGAGGGCGGCCCGATGGCGCTTCTTGTACTTGGATGGGCCGCGTTGCAGCCATCATAGAAGAAATCGCGGCGAATTGCCGCACCATGTGGCGGTGTTCGAACGGCGCGATGCGGCCCAGGCGACGCGGCAGCGCAGGGAGGCGCACCGGACACAACGGGGCCGGTGTGCGGGCCGGCGCGTCGAGGCAGGCTGCGCGATCGCGCCGGTCGATGCACGCGCAACGAAACGCACCGGAAATGAAAAATGCCGCGCCCGCCGAAGCGGTGCGCGGCATTCGCGCGGGAGCGCCGGGACTCAGTTGGCCGGCTGATTGCTCAGGCAGCTCTTCATGAACGTCTTGCGGTCGTCGCCCTTCTTGTCGGCGGCCTGGGTGTTGCAGGCCTTCATCTTTTCCTGCTGCGACATCTTCTTCGCGGGCTTGGCCGACAGGCAGTCCTTCATGAACGCCTTGCGTTCGTCGCCCGTCTTGCCGGCGGCCTGCGTGTTACAGGCCTTCATCTTGTCCTGCTGGCTGTTCGCCGCGAAAGCGGGGGAAGCCAGCATGCCGCCGAGAAGGACTGCGGCTACGAGCGATTGGATTTTCATTTCGACACTCCCATGGGGTGAATTGCGTTCTATATCGACGCCGTCACGAAGCGCGCCGCAGCGGCAACAGGGCCGCATCGCGCCGCGCGCTCCGATTATGGCAAATCAATGTGAAAACACCAAAACGGCCTTCCTATAACGCGGCGGCCGACTCGATCGTTGACGGCACGCGTGCGCCGATCATCGGGACAAACCATGACGCGCGGCGGCCGCGTCGAGGGTGCGCGCGCCGAACTTGGCGGCGGGCCGGCCGCAAGCCATTACAATCGCGGCCATGAACACTTCGAACATTGCATCTCCTTCGTCCGCGCCGGCGTTGCCGCGCATCGCCGTACTCGCGACCGGCGGCACGATCGCCGGCGCCGCGCCGGACGCCGCCAGCACGGCCGGCTATCAGGCCGGCGCGCTCGGCGTCAACTTCCTGCTCGACGCGGTGCCGGCGCTGGCATCGGTCGCGCGCGTCGACGCCGAGCAGGTCGCGAGCATCGACAGCAAGGACCTCGCCCTGCCGCTGTGGAATACGCTCGCGGCGCGCATCGACGCGCTGATGGCCGACCCGTCGATCGACGGCATCGTGATCACGCACGGCACCGACACGCTCGAGGAAACCGCGTACGCGCTCCATCTCGTCGTGACCGGCGACAAACCGGTCGTGCTGACCGCCGCGATGCGGCCGGCTACCGCGCTGTCGTCCGACGGCCCGCTGAACCTGCTGAACGCGGTGACGGTCGCCGCGCATCCGGCCGCGCGCGGGCAGGGCGTGCTGCTCGCCTTCAACAATCGCATCCATGCCGCGCGCGACGTCGTGAAGACGAGCACCTACGCGGTCGACGCATTCCATTCGCCGGAGCTCGGTGCGCTCGGCTGGGTGCAGGACGGTCGCGTCGAGTTCGCGCGCCGCGCGACGCGCAGCCGCGACGCGCAACTGATGATCGCGGCCGCGTGGCCGGCGGTCGAAGTCGTCGCGAGCTATGCGGGCGCGACGCGCACGGCGGTCGACGCGCTGGTCGCGGCCGGCGTGCGCGGCCTGGTCGTCGCGGGCACCGGCAACGGCTCGATCCATGCGACGCTGCAGGCGGCGCTCGCCGATGCGGCGAACGCGGGCGTTGCCGTGGTGCGTGCGTCGCGCGTCGGCTCGGGCCACGTGATGCGCAACGGCGCCGCTAACGACGATGCGCTCGGCTTCGTGAGCGCCGGGTCGCTGAATCCGTTCAAGGCGCGCGTGCTGCTGATGCTCGCGCTCGCGAACGGCATCGACGGGCGCGACGCATTGCAGCGCGTGTTCGATACGCTGTGACGGCCGGCCGCCGATAGGGCGGCGCGTGTCGCGTGCAATGAAAAACGCAGGCCGACGGCCTGCGTTTTTCATGTCGGTGTCGCGCCGGACGCTCAGGACTGCGGCGGGATCACCAGCTTCTGGCCCGGATAGATCCGATCCGGACTCGACAGCATCGGCTTGTTCGCCTCGAAGATCACAGGGTACTTGTTCGCGTCGCCGTACACTTCCTTCGCGATCGCGGACAGCGTATCGCCCGGCTTCACGTCGTGGTACTGAACTTCCGGATCGTCCGGCTGGAGATCGTCGTCGTTGACGCCGGCGACGCCCTGCACGTTGCCGGCCGCGACCTTGACCTTCGCCTTCGTGTCGAGGTCGGGCACGCTGCCCGACAGCGTGACGGTGCGCGATGCGCCGTCGAACGCGACCGTCAGGTTCGACGTGTCGAGACCTTGCGTGTTGATGTAGTGCTTGATCGCATCGGCCGCGGTCTGGTTCGCGGCATTCGGATTTTCCGCCGCTTGCGCGTCGGCATGACCCAGCAGTTTTTCACCCGCCTCTTTGATAAACGAAAGAAGACCCATCGCTGCACTCCCTAGGTGTTGAAACGAAATGCGCCGTGAAGTGGCGAAAAAAACACCGCGCTGCACGCGCTCACCGGAGTGGCGCGCGGCGCGGCGGATTTCTCGAAAGGCGTGGCGAAAGTGTAGGCGTTCAGCGCGGCGATTGCATGAAAAATCGCACGCCCGAACGTAAAGAAATGTAATACGCGAAATCCGACAGGCGGACACCCGACGACGACGTCTGACCGACCAAGGCTTCCCCGGCGTCGCCGGGTGCCGCTGCGGACCCCACCACGTCGCTCTCAGCCCAGAGCGGCGTTTTTCGCCCCGTCGCGCACGCATATCGCCATGCGCGGCAGGGCGCCCCAACGTGATGCGCGTGCAGTCGCGCATCGATGCGACCGGCCGTGGCCGGGCCGCGTGTATGTCGCACGCGTTCGCTGTGTGATTCGCGTTATGCGATGCGCGATCAGCAATCAGCATTACGCACGCCGCATTACGCGTCCGGCTTTTGCCCGATCTCGAAGTTCGACATGAACTCGAGCGCGCGCACGAGCGCCGAGTGATCCCATGCGCGCCCGCCGTGCGACGCGCACACGCTGAACAGCTGCTGCGCGCTGGCCGTGTGCGGCAATGCGAGGCCGAGCTTGCGGGCGCCGTCGAGCGCGAGGTTGAGATCCTTCTGGTGCAGCTCGATGCGAAAGCCCGGCTCGAACGTGCGCTTCGTCATCCGCGCGCCGTGCACTTCGAGGATGCGCGACGCGGCGAAGCCGCCCATCAGCGCCTGGCGCACGCGTTCCGGATCGGCGCCCGAGCGCGCGGCGAACAGCAGCGCCTCGCCGACCGCTTCGATGTTCAGCGCGACGATGATCTGGTTCGCGACCTTGCAGGTCTGCCCCGCGCCGTTGTCGCCGACGAGCGTGATGTTCCTGCCCATCTTCTCGAACAGCGGTTTCGCGCGCTCGAACGCCTGCTCGGGGCCGCCGACCATGATCGTCAGCGTCGCTTCGCGCGCGCCGACTTCGCCGCCGGACACCGGCGCGTCGAGGTAGTCGCAGCCGAGCGCGTTGATCTGCTTCGCGAAGCCCTGCGTGTCGAGCGGCGAGATCGAGCTCATGTCGATCACCAGCTTGCCGGCCGAGAGGCCGTTCGCGACGCCGTCGTCGGCGAACAGCACGTTGCGCACGTCGGGCGTGTCGGGGACCATCGAGATGATGACGTCCGCGTGGCGCGCGACTTCGGTCGAATTCGCGACGACCTTCGCGCGCGCGCGCAGATCGTCGGGAATCGGGAACGCGCCGTTGACGACGAGCTGATGATCGCCGTCGAGCAGGTTGCGCGCCATGTGCGCGCCCATGATGCCGAGGCCGATGAAACCGATGTGTGCCATATGAATGTCTCCTTGCTAGGGCGGAACGGAACGGCGGGCGTCAGGCTGCGCGGCGCGCCGCGCGCGGTGCGCGGCCGGCGACGTGTTGCAGCCAGCCGAGCCCTTCCGTCGTGGTGGTGCGGGGTTTGTATTCGCAGCCGACGTAGCCGTCGTAACCGAGCCGGTCGAGCAGCGCGAACAGGAACGCGTAGTTGATCTCGCCCGTGCCCGGTTCGTTGCGGCCCGGGTTGTCGGCGAGCTGGACGTGGCCGATCGACGCGAGGTTGCGTTCGATCGTCGCGGCCAGTTCGCCTTCCATGCGCTGCATGTGATAGATGTCGTACTGCAGGAACAGGTTGTCGGAGCCGACCGCGCGGATCACGTCGAGCCCTTCGGACGAGCGGTTCAGCGCGAAGCCCGGGATGTCGAAGCGGTTGCACGGCTCGACGAGCAGGCGGATGCCTTCGCGCCGGAGCGCATCGGCCGCGAAGCGCAGGTTGTCGACCATCGTGACGAACGTCTGGTCGCGTGCCGTGCTGGCCGACGGAATGCCGACCAGGCAGTTCAGCTGCGGCACCTTCAGCGCCTTCGCATATTCGATCGCGCGGCCGACGCCGTCCTGGAATTCGCCGACGCGATCGGGCAGGCACGCGATCCCGCGCTCGCCCTGATCCCAGTTGCCGGCGGGCAGGTTGTGCAGCACGACGCGCAGCCCGTGCGCGTCGAGCCGCTCGGCCAGTTCCTCCTTCGCGTACGGGTACGGGAACAGGAATTCGACGGCGTCGAAGCCGGCATCCGCGGCGGCGGCGAAGCGATCGAGGAACGGCACTTCGTTGAACAGCATGGTCAGGTTTGCAGCGAACTTCGGCATGAGCTAAGCCTCTTTGGTCGGTCGGTGAGCGGATTGCCTGCGGGTCAGTCGAGCATCGAGATCGCGGTCGGCGCGTGCTCGGCCTTCTCGGCGAGGTCCTCGAACTCGTTGATCGCATCGATTTCGGCGCCCATCGAGATGTTGGTCACGCGCTCGAGGATCACCTCGACGATCACCGGCACGCTTAACTCGTTCGCGAGCGCTTGCGCCTGCTTCAGCGCCGGCGCGATCTGTTCCGGCTTGAACACGCGCAGCGCCTTGCAGCCGAGCCCTTCGGCCACCGCGACGTGATCGACGCCATAGCCGTTCAGCTCCGGCGCATTCACGTTGTCGAACGCGAGCTGCACGCAGTAGTCCATGTCGAATGCGCGCTGCGCCTGACGGATCAGCCCCAGATACGAGTTGTTCACGACGACGTGCACGTACGGCAGCTTGAACTGCGCGCCGGCGGCGAGCTCTTCGATCATGAACTGGAAGTCGTAGTCGCCGGACAGCGCGACGATCGGACGGCTCGGGTCGGCCGCGCGCACGCCGAGCGCGGCCGGAATCGTCCAGCCGAGCGGTCCGGCCTGGCCGCAGTTGATCCAGTTGCGCGCCTTGAACACGTGCAGGAACTGCGCGGCCGCGATCTGCGACAGGCCGATCGTGCTGACGTAGCAGGTATCGCGGCCGAACACCTTGTTCATCTCCTCGTACACGCGCTGCGGCTTGACCGGCACGTCGTCGAAGTGCGTCTTGCGCTGCAGCGAGCGCTTGCGCGCCTGGCAGTCCGACACCCACGCGCTGCGGTCCTTCAGCTTGCCGGCCGCCTTCCATTCCTGCGCGACGGCGACGAACAGCTCGAGCGCGGCCTTCGCATCGGACACGATGCCGAGATCGGGGCCGAACACGCGCCCGATCTGCGTCGGCTCGATGTCGACGTGTACGAACGTGCGGCCCTTCGTGTAGACCTCGACGCTGCCCGTGTGGCGATTCGCCCAGCGGTTGCCGATGCCGAGGACGAAGTCCGCCGCGAGCATCGTCGCGTTGCCGTAGCGGTGCGAGGTCTGCAGGCCGACCATGCCGGCCATCAACGGGTGGTCGTCGGCAATCGCGCCCCACGACATCAGCGTCGGGATCACCGGCACGCCGAGCGTTTCGGCGAAGCGGACCAGCAGGTCTTCCGCGGCCGCGTTGATCACGCCGCCGCCCGACACGATCAGCGGCCGGTCGGCGTCGTTGAGCATCGCGAGCGCGCGCTCGATCTGCGCGCGGGTCGCCGCGGGCTTGTACACCGGCAGCGGCTCGTAGGTGTCGATGTCGAATTCGATCTCGGCGAGCTGGACGTCGATCGGCAGGTCCACCAGCACCGGGCCCGGACGCCCCGAGCGCATCAGGTGGAAGGCCTGCTGGAACACGCGCGGCACCAGCGCCGGCTCGCGCACGGTGACGGCCCATTTGGTGACGGGCTTGGCGATCGATTCGATGTCGACGGCCTGGAAGTCTTCCTTGTACAGCCGCGCGCGCGGCGCCTGGCCGGTGATCGCGAGGATCGGAATCGAATCGGCCGACGCGGAGTACAGGCCGGTGATCATGTCGGTGCCGGCCGGGCCCGACGTGCCGATGCACACGCCGATATTGCCGGCTGCGGCGCGCGTATAGCCTTCGGCCATGTGCGACGCGCCCTCGACGTGGCGCGCCAGCACGTGGCTGATGCCGCCCGACTTGCGCAGCGCCGAGTAGAACGGGTTGATCGCGGCGCCCGGCACGCCGAACGCGGTCTGGATGCCTTCTTTCTCGAGCACCAGTACGGCGGCGTCGACGGCTCTCATCTTGGCCATGCATGTCTCCTTGAATGTACGGATCTGGCGAATCGGTCTGTTGGAGGCACTTTAGGGATGCAGGAAAGGTTTGATAAGATCAGCCGGAGTCGCTTATTTCGAAACTAAAAGTATGGAATCGCGGCCGGACGGGGCTTCCCGGCGGCTTCTCGGCCGCTTCCGGCCGTGTCGCAGCCGCGATGGAGACGAAAAATGGATCGTTTCAAGCAGATCGAGACGTTCGTGCGCGTGGCCGACGCCGGCAGCCTGGCCGCGGCCGCGCTGGAGGAAGGCGTGTCGCCGGTGGTGCTCGGGCGGCGCATCGACGCGCTCGAACGGCGCCTCGGCGTGAAGCTGATGTACCGCTCGACGCGGCGGCTGGTGGTCAGCGAGGAGGGCGCCGCGTTTCTCGAGCGCTGCCGCGGGCTGCTGTCCGAATGGGACCAGGCGGAGAACGAGCTGGCGGCGGGGCGGCGCGCGGTCAGCGGGCACCTGATCGTGTCGGCGCCGGCCGCGTTCGGCCGCAAGCACGTGGCGCCGCACGCGCCCGGCTTCCTCGCCGACAAGCCCGACATGCAGCTGTCGTTCAACCTGACCGATCGCGTGGTCGATCTCGTGCGCGAAGGCTACGACCTGTCGATCCGGATCGGCGGCTCGGTGGATCCGAACTTCGTCGCGGTGAAGCTCGCGTCGAACCGGCGTGTGGTGTGCGGCACGCCCGCGTATTTCCGCAAGCACGGCCGGCCGAAGTCGCTCGACGATCTGCTGCGGCACAACTGCCTCGCGTTCAACCTGCAGGGCGGCCAGAACCGCGGCTGGTACTTCCAGCGCCACGGCAAGATCGTGACGATGCGCGTGACCGGCAATCTCGACTGCAACGACGGCGAGCTGCTGCATCGCTGGGTCGCGGAGAGTCTCGGGCTCGGCTGGCGCTCGACCTGGGAAATCGCCGCGCAGCTCGAAACGGGCGAACTGGAAACGGTGCTCGACGAATACGCGCTGCCCGACTACGACATCCTCGCCGTCTATCCGCAGCAACGCTACGTGCCGGCGCGCGTGCGCTACTTCATCGACTACCTGCGCGACGCCTACGCGCGCCCCGGCTACTGGAGCAGCCCGCCGTGAGTGCCGCCGCGCCGTCGTCTCCGGAGCGAGCGAAGGCCCGCGCCGGCAGTCCGGACGATTCAAGTCGTTGAAAACACGGCCGAATCTGCCGGGAAAAGCTGGGTCGGTGTTGCATGCGGCCCGTATCCGGGTTAGAATCTTCAGCTTCTCACTTGCCACACCGGTTCAGACGCCCGGGTGGCTTCAATCCACAAGGAGTGTGTAATGCGTCATTACGAAATCGTATTCATCGTGCACCCGGATCAGAGCGAGCAAGTGCCCGCGATGATCGAGCGTTACAAGACCACGATCACGACGCACGGCGGCCAGATCCACCGTGTCGAAGACTGGGGCCGTCGCCAGCTGGCCTACATGATCGAGAAACTCGCGAAGGCTCACTACGTCTGCATGAACATCGAGTGCGACCAGACGACGCTCGACGAACTCGAACACGCGTTCAAGTTCAACGACGCCGTGCTGCGCCACCTCATCGTCAAGATGAAGAAGGCCGAAACCGGCCCGTCGCCGATGATGAAGGAAGTTCAGCGCGAAGAAGCCAAGAAGGCGGCTGCAGCTCAGCCGACCGAAGCGCAGGCTTAAGTTCGTCACTCATTAAGCCATCAAGGAGCGCGCCCCTCACGTGAACAGGTTGCAATTGACGGCGAGCGTCGTCGAACGCGCACCGGTGCGATATACGCCGGCAGGTGTTCCGATCGCAAGCGCCACGTTGCATCACCGCACGGAGGTCGTCGAAGCAGGCATTCCCCGTCAGGTCGACATGACGATCGAAGCGGTGGCGGCCGGTGAGGCGAGCGGCAAGCTGGAAAGTCGTGAAATGGGCGTCGAGACGCTGTTCACGGGCTTCCTGGCAAAAAAGAGCCGCAACGCGAGAACCTTGGTGTTTCACATCACTGCATTGCAGGACATAGGAAAGGACTGAAATCATGGCCCGCCCGACTGGTAAGAAATTCGACAAGCGTCGTCAGCAACAAAACCCGCTCTTCAAGCGCAAGAAGTTCTGCCGCTTCACGGCTGCAGGCGTCGATCAGATCGACTACAAGGACACGGAAACGCTGAAGGACTTCATCGGCGAAAACGGCAAGATCACGCCGGCTCGTCTGACGGGTACGAAGGCGCACTATCAGCGTCAGCTGGATACGGCAATCAAGCGTGCGCGTTTCCTCGCGCTGCTGCCGTACACCGATCAGCACAAGGCGTAATCAGGCGACGCAATAAGGAGAATTCGAATGCAAATCATTCTGTTGGAAAAAGTCGCCAATCTGGGCAACCTCGGCGATATCGTCAAGGTCAAGGACGGTTACGCTCGCAACTTCCTGATCCCGAACCGCAAGGCTCGCCGTGCAACGAAGGAAGCGATCGCCGAATTCGAAGTTCGCCGCGCCGAACTCGAAAAGATCGCCGCTGAAAAGCTGGCGGCATCGCAGGCAGTCGGCGAGAAGCTGAACGGCCAAGCGTTCGAAGTCACGCAGAAGTCGGGCGTCGACGGCCGTCTGTTCGGCTCGGTCACGAACGGCGACGTCGCGGAACTGCTGAAGAAGGCAGGTTTCGAAGTCGAGAAGCTGCAAGTTCGCATGCCGGAAGGCCCGCTGAAGATGATCGGCGAGCACGTCGTTCAAGTCGCGCTGCATACGGACGTCGTCGTCGACGTCACGATCAACGTGATCGGCGACCACGCATAAGCGTACGCAAGCTTGCCGGGCGGCTTCCGCCGTCCGGACAAGGGCAGGCGCCCGGGCAACCGGGGCCTGCCTTTTTTTTGCCGATTGCCGGCAACCCGTAGCGCCGCTGCGATCTATTCGCGATAATCCCAACCCATGAACGCGCCGCAAGATCCCCAAATCGAATCGCTGAAAGTCCCGCCGCATTCGGTGGAAGCCGAGCAATCGGTGCTCGGCGGCCTGTTGCTCGACAACGCGGCATGGGACCGGATCGCCGACTTCCTGTCGCAGGGCGACTTCTATCGCTACGACCACCGGATCATCTACGAGCACATCGGCCGGCTGATCGCGGCCACGCGCCCGGCCGACGTCGTGACCGTATACGAAGCGCTGACGACGTCGGGCAAGGCCGAAGACGTCGGCGGGCTCGCCTACCTGAACGCACTCGCGCAGAACACGCCGAGCGCCGCGAACATCCGGCGCTACGCGGAAATCGTGCGCGACCGCGCGGTGCTGCGCCGGCTCGTGTCGGTCGCCGACGAAATCTCGGCCGACGCATTCAATCCGCAGGGCAAGGAAGTCCGCCAGCTGCTCGACGAGGCCGAGTCGAAGGTGTTCTCGATCGCCGAAGAGGGCGCGCGCGGCAATCAGGGCTTTCTCGAGATCGGCCCGCTGCTCACGCAGGTCGTCGAGCGGATCGACACGCTGTATCACACCGCGAACCCGAGCGACGTCACCGGCACGCCGACGGGCTTCGTCGACCTCGACCGGATGACGTCCGGGATGCACGGCGGCGAGCTGATCATCGTCGCGGGGCGCCCGTCGATGGGCAAGACCGCGTTTTCGATGAACATCGGCGAATACGTCGCGGTCGAATACGGCTTGCCGGTCGCGGTGTTCTCGATGGAAATGCCGGGCACCCAGCTCGTGATGCGGATGCTCGGCTCGATCGGCCGGCTGGACCAGCACCGGATGCGTACCGGCCGGCTGACCGACGAGGACTGGCCGAAGCTCACCCACGCGGTGCAGAAGATGAGTGAGGCGCAGCTTTTCATCGACGAGACGGGCGGCCTGAACCCGATGGAATTGCGCTCGCGCGCGCGGCGTCTCGCGCGGCAGTGCGGCAAGCTCGGGCTGATCATCGTCGACTACCTGCAGCTGATGTCGGGTTCGTCGCAGGGCGAAAACCGCGCGACCGAAATCTCGGAAATCTCGCGGTCGCTGAAGAGCCTCGCCAAGGAACTCGACGTGCCGGTGATCGCGCTGTCGCAGCTGAACCGCGGTCTCGAACAGCGGCCGAACAAGCGCCCGGTGATGTCGGATTTGCGCGAATCGGGTGCAATCGAACAGGATGCGGACGTGATCCTGTTCATTTATCGCGACGAGGTCTACAATCCGGACAGCCCGGACAAAGGCACGGCCGAGATCATCATCGGCAAGCAGCGTAACGGTCCGATCGGCCCTGTTCGGCTCACGTTCCTGGGTCAATACACGAAGTTCGACAACTTTGCGGGAGCGCAGAACTTCTACGGCGAGTGACGCCGCTTGTAAAGTCCTAAATCGCCAAACGTTGTATCCAATCCCGGCGCGTGCATGTGCACGCGTCGCGTCGCAACCGAAAACGGTACAATGTCGCCCGTTTTCGTGACAGTAGTTTGACAATCTCTCAGGAATCCCATGTTCGGTCGATTCATGCCCACCGAGGGCAAAAAATAGCGTTCGGCGATGTTCCGGGATGTTCGGCGGAATACCAATAAGGTACTGATAATAAAGAATTATGATGTGTTGGTGTGTGTCGATGTTCGGCAACGACATTCCGTATAAAATACGTATACGGAAAACGTTCAGGGCGTTGCATGAAGAGACTAAGCATCCAGACGAAAACGGCCCGCGCTAAGCTCGTGCCCCGTCGTGAACCTTATTGGGAGCGCATCAGCACGGGCGTCCATGTGGGGTACCGCAAGCTAGAGTCAGGCGCGGGGACGTGGATCGGTCGCCGTCTGGGCGAAAGCGGCAAATACCAGTTCAGTTCGTTCGGGGACGGGCTTTGCGAATACGACGAGGCGCGGAGGGCGGTTGAGCGCTGGGCGGACGAGTTGGCGGCAGGTGTTCACCACGACAGAAAGTCAATCGCAGACGTATGCCGCCTGTATGTCGAGAACCGACGCAAGGAAAAGGGCGAGGGCACCGCCTATGACGCCGAGGGGCGATTTCGGCGATTGGTGTACGACAAACCGATCGGCGCGATCAACATCGCGAGATTGCGGCCGTTAGATGTCGAGCAGTGGCGGAATGCTCAACTCGACGACGATGATCCCGACGACGAAGAGAGCTACAAGCGAGCCAAGGATTCTGCGAACCGCAATCTCAAGTCGTTGAAGGCGGCCTTGAACTACGCTAAAACGCGACTCAAACTCGTATCGAGCGACGCAGGTTGGAAGGAGGTCAATCAATTTCCGGATGTCGGGGCGCGTCGGAAAGGTTGGCTGACGGCTGACCAGCGAGCGGGGCTTCTTGACGCAATGCAGGGCGATTTGCGCACGTTGGCAACTGCTCTACTGCTCATTGGAGCGCGGCCCGGTGAGGTCGCGACCGCGAATGTGTCCGACTTCGATCGCAACGCAGGAGTGCTGGTGCTCAACGGCAAGACCGGGCGTCGTGAAGTACGGTTATCCGACAAGGCACGGGATTTTTTTGCATTGCAAGCTAAAGACAAGCTCGCCAATGCGCCATTGTTGACCAGGGCGGATGCGCAGCGCTGGACAGCGCCTGCATGGGGGCGGGAATTCAGAGAGGCGCGGGAGGCAGCTGGCTTGCCAGACGCAGTCTTGTACTGCATGCGACATACATACATCAGCGAAGCGATCGCGCAAGGCATAGACGTTTACACGGTGGCCGAGTTGACCGGCACGAGCGTGACGATAATCCAATCGAATTATGGGATGCTCACCGGAAATATTGTGGAGCGACTTAATCGAGTTTCGCTTTTGTAGCCGGAGAGTTGGCGCGGGGCCGCGATGAATTTATTCTCAATGAGTGAAGTTATTTTTCTTGATTGATAAGATTCCGCTATTAGATTGACGAGGCGGTACGATTCCACTATGATTTAGCTACCGTGGCAGAAGTTCGCGGTAAAGAGCCGGTGTCCCCGATTGGGGGCGCCGGTTTTTTTTGGCCAAATGCTAACAAGCCTACGTTTCGTTGAACGCAGCGGAACATTCTTTCCAAGGTAAGCATTCGATGGAATGTTTGCTTTTTCGTTGACGCCCGCTGACGCCGGAAGGCACGCGGGCTTTTTCATTTCTGGGGACGCATATGCGCGACTATCTGAGTGTGAAGGAAGTAGTTGAACTCACCGGCATTGGGCGAACGACGATCCACATGCTTGTGAAGAAGGGCGAGTTTGCAATGCCGTTCCGGCTATCGCCTCGTCGCATTGCGTTTCGCCGAAGCGAAGTTGAAAGCTGGATCGAGTCTCGCCGCCAAGGCATCTAAGGGAGGTGGCATGGCGATCAACGAACGCAGCCCTGTACTGGTGACGCGCGAACCCGAAGAGGTTCGAGTATCCATCGCGGATCTTATGGCGGATACCGGTTTGGCCGAATACGAAGTGCATGATGCGCTCGGCTTTTGCGAAAGGGATGGCTGGCTGAACGTGCGCGACTTCGATGGCAAAGTCGGCACATTCTCGGTGCAGATTCCGAAGGGGCTGAAACATGCTCAGTGAATGGGATCTGAACGAAATGATGAAGAAAGCCGGTATTCCTGCAACGGCACGTCACGTGCTGCGGACCATCCGTATGCGCCTTGCGATGGGAAAGGCGTTTCCGTCCTACCAAACCATCGCAGACGACGTTGGTATCTCTCGCCGTTCGGCGATCAAGACCGTTGGCGATTGTGTCGAGAACGGATGGCTGGCTATTCGAAAGCGGTCGAAGGCGCCGGGGCACAACGATACGAACGTGTATGAATTGACGCCACATCATGACATCTGGTGCGCGTCCAGCGACCGGCAGCCTGCCGAAGATTGCGCCGCTCAGGTTGAGATGGTGAAGGAGAATCACCGTGGTGGTGAACGACGTTCACTAGGGGTGGTGAACGTCGTTCACCAAGGTAGTGTTCGACGTTCACTCAAACAAGGAAGTAACGAGGAAACGAACGAGGAAGAGAACAAGGAACATGGATCGGCCGCTGATGCGGCCGATCCTCCGCTCGCCTCTGACGAGGCGCCGATTGTTCCTGTTTTCTACGATGGATTTCCCGCGTACCTGCTCGATTTTTGCCAAGAGAATCGCATCGAAGATGCTGAGCGCGTGTGGCAGACCTTCCAATGTCATGCGGCTCGGGAGCGCTACCGATTCGAGGGCGCAGCATGGGGAAAGCCCGCGGCGGCGAAGCTGTTCGGCAGGTTCGTGAGCGCTGGATTGGCGCAGACGAATGGATGTGCGAAAGAGGCGGCGTAATCGACGCCCCTCTGCAAGCTGCTTTTGCTTGGCGCCTATCTGGACCCGAATCGATCGGGCTTGCCGACCGAGACAGACGCCCGGATTCGATATATCCACGTCCGCTGCGCCGTTCGCTTGGCGAGCGTAATGGGTGGTGAGGGTGGGCGCCGCCAAAGGCTTGTAGAGGGCGCGAACAGCAGAATCCAAAGCCGACAGTTAAAGGAGTCGAAATGCGGAAAAGGCCAATTGCCAATGATCGACGCGTCGCCGATCGGGTAACCGGGATCGTTGAACGGCTCGTTCGAGCCGCGTTCGCGTGCATGCCCGCTGATGAGGCGAGCAGGTTCGCGAAGCAACTTATCTTCAAGATGCACCGGCTGCGCGACGAGGTTCGCGCGTCCTAATCGCTGCGGCAGTGAACGAAACTGCCGCACGAAAGTTTGTGTCGTCCGAAACGTGATTTGGCTAAATTTCGTTCATGCCTGAAAGGCGTGATCGAATCCGTCCGATTTCGTGCAGTCCCGGACGCCGCGAACTAACCAATAGCGCCCACACGCTAGACGTGTTGGGCGCTTTTTTTATTCAATCGAAAGGAGCATTGAATGTCGCATGAAATCGCAACGGAATCGAACGTTACAGACCGAGTCGGGAGCGCTTGGAACGAAGTGATTCGTGCCCGCCGTCACCATCAAGCCGTGTCGGACGAGATCAGATCGACGACCCGGTATCTCCACGAAGCGCACCGTGCTGCGCATCGGGCACGGGAGCGATCGGCAGGATCCGAAGAGCTTCGGCAAGTCGACGCCACCGTATCGGCTGCGCATCAAAAGCTCACTGCGCTGCAAGCCGATCAACGAAAGGCAGAGATCGCGGTGGCGACAGCCGAGATCGCACATGGTCACGCAGGAAAGATGCAGGAACAGGTCGATCGAGAGCGCGCGTCAGCTGATTATCGGACACTACTCGCGGAGTGGAGCGCTCTGATCGATGCGAACCGCGATTTGCTGAATAGGGTCATCGGTGCTGCGCGCGGGGAACGCCATTGGCGGAGTGGAAAGGCGCACGACGTGCTGACGGCGGCCGAGGTCGAAAGCCTTGTCCGCAATGGTCTTCTCTGAATCGGAGTTGCGACATGAAAACGATGGTTTCGCCCAATACCGCATCAGTAATCGTAAACGGTCGCACGTATTCGACGCCGGTTGCTGGCTTGACCGTTGCGAATGTTCCAGACGCAGACGCGGCGGGGCTCATGGAGCATGGCTGGCGGGACGCAGCTCATTTCCAGAGCTTAAGTAAGCCGACTCAGACAGCGCGTCAGACGCAAATCGACGACGTGGCTGGCAACTTCGCGCCGAACAGTACTTACGGGGGAGTGTTCCCCTCGCTGAACGTCGAAGACGCGCTCGCACAACTCGCAGCCCGACTGACGAAGATCGGTGCGTAACGAATACTTTGGAGGATAGATGAGGGATCACGAAACGCTCGACGAATTCGAGGCGCGCCTCAAGCGCGAATACAACGAGCGCCAGGAGGCGGCTCGCCGCGAGAGCGAAAACGTGCGCGGTGCGTCGGACGGTGATTACGAGTCGCACAAGACAGCGATGCTGTCGGGTGCGAAAGCTGCGTTGATGCGTCGACCGGTGATCGAATATCCCGACGTGCGCGGCATGTCGGATGCCGAGTACCAAGCGCAGCGATCGAAGCTTGTGCGAGGCGGGCGCTAATCGCGTAGGTAACGCAGCGGCGGGACATGGAGAACGGAGCGCGTGACGCTCCGTTTTGCTTTTTGGGAAAGGAGTATTGATGTCTGATTCAAATGCGAATTCGATTCGCGGTCTGGTCAAAGTGAACGACGAGAAAATCGACGGATGGATCAATTTCGAGGTCGAGAACAATACGTATGCATCGTCCGACTCGTTCAGAGTGCGGTTCGCGGCAAGCGCGTTATCGGCTGATAGGGCGGTCACATGGTTTGCACAGCAGCAAGACATGTACGTCGAATTGTTTGCGGGCGTGCCTGCTAATCCGACGAACTGGACTACGGACGATCTCCCGAGTTGGATCTACGGGCAGGTCGACAACATCAGTCACGACCCCGTATCGGGCATTGTCGAGGTTTCCGGACGCGATTTGGCGCGCATGTTCATCGACGCTAAGACGACTGAGAAATTCCAGAACAAAACGTCGTCTCAAATCGCTTCGCTGCTCGCCGCTCGGCACGGCCTCACCCCGCAGGTAACGAAAACATCGACCCTTGTCGGCAAGTATTACGCGATCGACCATGACGCGATGAACAATGCTCGTACCGAGTGGGATTTGCTCTGCTATTTCGCGCGGATCGAACAATTCGTCGTCTACGTGCGCGGGAAGACCCTGTACTACCAACCGAGACCGGATCCGACGAAGACGACGCCGTATCGAATCACGTGGACACCTCCCGACGCGCACAACGGATCGCCGACCTGTAACGTCGAAGGTTTGAAATTCTCGCGAACGTTGACTGTATCCCGTGGTGTCTATGTGCAGGTTCGATCATTCAACGATGTCGACCAGCGCGTGTACACGGCGACGTACCCAACGTCTGCAAGCAAGAGGTCGACGGCGCCAGGATCGGTTGGAAACTCATCGGATGCTCAAACGTACTTCTACAGCGTTCCGAACCTGACGCAACAACAGTGCGTGCGGATGGCGCAAGCCAAGTATCAGGACATCGTGAGGCACGAAATGCGTGCTGAATTCGAGGTGCCTGCGGCCGGTAACGACGATCTCGACACGACATCCATCATCGAGATTTCCGGCACGGGAACAGCATACGACCAACTCTATTACCCCGAGTCGATCACGCGAGAACTTAGTGTTCCGGATGGCTATCGGATGGCCGTGCACGCGAAGAACCACGCACCGGACTCGTTAGCGCAAGGCTAACGTGACGCCCGTCTCGTCGGGCACAGGAGAAGATCATATTTGAGGCATTCAAAATCGGTGTGCGGATCAGCCTCATCAACAGCGCGTCTCTCGGGCTGGCCGCACTATCGAAAGACTTCCTGAAAACGGAAGGGGCAGCGAACCAACTTCAGCGGCAAATCGCCAGTATCCAAAAGCAGGCCGCGAAGGGCGCTTTGATGCTAGGCATGTCCGCAGGGATTGCGGGGGCGCTCAAGGTTCCATACGAAGAGGCGAAGAAACTTCGCATGGAGCAAGAAAAATTTCAAACGCTCAACCTTTCCGCCGCTGACAATGCGAAGGTGTTCGCCACCGCGCAGACGCTCGCACACAAGAACCTCGGCGCGACGATCGCCGACAACATCGCGCTCATCACTGACCTGCATACGGCAACCGGCGACCTCGGAAAGGCGCTTTCGCTGTCTGACGCATACAACCGGTTTGCGATCGCTGCGAAGATCCAGAACGACGGTAAGAACGTCGACGGCCTCGTGTACAACTCGGTCAAGGCGCTTGAGCATCGCGGCGACAAGGTGATGCAGAACCCGACCGAGCTTGCGAAGGAACTCGCGATGCAATCGCAGGTGTATTTCGCGACTCGCGGGCGTGTGTCGGCGAACGATTATTTTCATGCGTCGCAGACCGGCAAGGTCGCGTATCAAATGGCATCCGCGGATTTTCTATATGGTCCGTTCGCCGCATTCATGAGCGCCAAGACCGGCCCGACAGCGGGCACGGAAATGATGACCGCAAATAGTTCACTACTTGGTGGTCATATGGACAAGAAAGCGAAAGGCTTCTTGTCCGGCCTAGGACTATGGGAGACTAAGATTTCCCCAGAAGCGCTGGCAATCCAGCGCGTAATCGATCGAAATACGGATCCCGAGATGCGCAAGGCATTGCGTGCGCAGCACATCGAGACGCCAGTAACAGGTGGATTATCGGCAACGAATGCGGCACTGTTTGCGTCGAATCAAGCTAAGTTCGTAGATGAGGTTCTGGTTCCTGCCATTCGCAGAAAGTACGGCAACCTCAGCGAACAGCAGATCGGGCTGCTTATATCGCAAAACTTCAATCGCGGTACTGCTGACGATTTGAGCTTCTATGCGATGAGCGGACAGAAAGTTGCAAAAGATACAGCGATCTTCCGCCAATCGAAGGATTTCGGCCAAGCATATCGACAATACATCAAGTCTCCCGAGGGCGCTGAGGTCGCGGCAGAAGCCGCATGGAAAAATTTCCTCGCGATGCTTGGCTCAGTCTATCTGCCGACGATCACACGAGGGCTTCTGAGGCTTGGCGGCACCCTTGATCGCTTGAGCCAGACAGTCGAGCGACACCCTGCGCTCTTTAGGAATATCACTCACGGGCTAATTCTGCTCGCGGGCGGTTTGGCGATCAACGGAACGGTGCTGTTGCTCACGTCAGCATTGCGCGGGCTTGGGCTGGCTATCTCGATGACATTCATCACCGGCCCGGTACGTCTGATGGCGCTTGGTCGGGGATTCGTGGGGTTGGGGGCGAGCGTTTTCCGTATGGGCGGCGTAGTGTTCCGCGCTCTGCGCATCACGGGCGATGGGCTGGCTTTCCTACGCGGCATGGCGTTCATCGTAACCGGACCGATCGGCGCAATTGCGCGCGGCTTGCTCTTCCTCGGCCGCGCTCTCGCGATGCAGGCAGTCGGCGGCGCCGCGGGGATTGTCCGCCTCGCAGGCGCGATCGCCGGAAGCGCATCGACGGCGTTCACTGGCGCGCTCGCTGCGCTCGTGAGCCCGCTCGGGATCGCCGTGCTCGCGCTCGGCACGCTGGCCGCCGCCGCTTACGCCTTCCGCCCGTTTACGCAGGCAGAAATCGACAGCTACAAGACGGACGGCGGCGTAAAGCTCTCGGCGTCCGCGCAGAAGCGCGTCGACGCTGGCGAGCTGACCTCATCGCCGTTTGTTCGCCCTCGGTCGAGCGGGGTCCATGTGACGACATACGCTGACTTCGGAAACGGGTTCGAGAAGGGCGTGACGAAGGTTGTCGGCGGAATCGTTTCTAAGTCTTCGGCACCGCTCGGATCCGGCATGTACGACTCCGGTCTGAGTCAGCCGATTCCAGGACAGGGGTACTGATGCTGACAGAAAACCAAGTTTTGAAGGTCCGCGATCACTTCGTTGATGAGGTGATCCGGTCGGGCGGTGACGATGGTGTAACGGCGGATGCGTTGAGGTGGGTGACGGGTGCGGCGAGGGTGACCGTCGATGAGCGCGAGGCTCTGGCGCGACGGTATCTCAGCGACAACGGGCTGAACTCAAATCCCGGCGAAAGCGCGGTCGAGGCTCTTGACCGGTTTAGTGCGATGAGTGACGCCGAGCTTGTCGCGCACTTGATTGCGTGCGGAAAGTTGTAACGGTCGAGTGGTCGGTAGAGATCGACGGGGTGCTGCGGTGCGGCACCCCGTTTTCATTTGGTGACCAGGGTACAGGAAACGAGTATGAGCAAGATGGATGTGGGAGGCGTTCCAGGGTTGCGCGCCGAGGTAGACCGGTTGCGGGCGGACATCGAGGCATTGGAGCATGAGATTGCGACGGCGCCGCGGCCTGGGCTGCGCGCAGCGCTCGCGGCGAGACGGGAGACGTATGGACGGCGGCTGCGGCGACTGGCCGAAATTATGCTCGCTGCGCCGATGCCGCGGCGCGAACTGACTCCGTTGCTCCGGAGGCAGCTCGACGCGATGGGGGCGACGGAACGTGATCGCGAGTGGATGTCAGGGCGTGCGCCATGTCCGACGTTCGACGGGCGGGATGTCGAACTGACGGCGATCCGGGCGGAATGGTACGGGGGCGCGACGGAAGAGGCGGCACACGGCCGTGCGGGGGGTGGGTATGGCCGAGTCTAAGGACGGCGTCTCGGCCGGTCTAACGGGCGATTCTGGAAATTCGTCCCATGACGCGCCCGCGCGCACCCGCGCGCGTGGCAAGCGGCGATGCGGTGCCCTGACTCGCTCGGGCGGGCAGTGCCAAGCCCCTGTCGTGCCTGGGAAGAATCGATGCCGACGACACGGCGGACATTCGGTCGGTTCACCGGGGCATACCAACGCGAAGAAGCACGGTATCTACGGGACATATCTCACCAATGCCGAAAGGGCGTCGCTGGATGATATTCGCGCTCAGACCGGAAAGCTCGATGCAGAAATCGAGCTGATTCGCGTGCGCATACAGCGAACGCTTGCGGCAGAAGAGCGAGCGGCGGCGAATGAGCATCACGGCCTCGAATTGCAGAAGTACCACGATCGTGAGGCGAGCGAGTTCACCGCTGGCGACGAGCGGGTGTACGAGCGCGTCGACTACAACGGCCATATCGACCGGCTGACGCGGCGGCTCGAATCGTTGGAGCGGACGAGAGTCGAAATGATCGACGCCCAAACGAAGCGCGACGCCGACCGCGACGACTTCGAGCCGGTGACCGAGTGGCGCATTTCGGTAATTGGGGAGAACGGGGATTTTACGCGACCGGACGGAACATTCGGCAACGTTAAGAACGGCGACGAACCTCACGCGTGATCCGTGCCCGCCGTCGTTCCGGGCTCATGAATGGAGTAATGATGCAATTTGAAATCAATGCCGTGACTGATCCGCGGCTCCAGGCGCTCGTGCATACCGACGAGAGAATCGAGATACCAAACCGGGCGCCGATTAGGCCGATCGATCAACCGTTCATCGACTTTGCATCACCGTGCCAGATTTGGCGGGGGGGACTGTCAGGGGAGGTTATCCACGCACCAGGATTGGCGATCGAATGGTGATCGTCACCCGCCTAGCCTGGGCGCTCTCGCGCCGCGTCCGACCGTCAGACATCGACGATCTGGTTGTCCGACACATCGTTTGCGATACACCTGGATGCATCAATCCGTTTCACCTTGCGATTGGCACGCAGAAAGACAACATCGGCGATTGCAAAGAGCAGAGTAGAACTCGGAAGCGCGGCGGAAAGTGTCCGGGTAACGCGGGAGAGCGAAGCGCTCACGCGAAGCTGACGACGGCTGCGGTGGTCGAGATTCGACGCCTGTTTGCCGGAGGGGCGCGGCAACGCGTGCTCGCGCAACGGTTCGGCGTGAGCGAGGATCAAATTTCGCGCATCGTCCGGAGATTCTCGTGGGCGCACGTCATGTGAACTGACGCGCGTTATTTGGACAGTTCGATCTACTTTCCGTATCTTGAATTCGGCTGGCATCTGAGAAAATGTGACCGGGTGGCGGCATTCAATCAATAAGCGGATGAACATCATGGGACACGGGATGATTAAGCTGACCGACGTGGATATGCTTCACAAGGTCTTTCGCGGATTTAGAAGTCACGACGGGGTGGGATGGTTGTTCAGGGGGCATGCTCAGGCGAGTTGGGAACTGCTGCCGAAGGCTGGGCGGCCCGAGTTCTATCTTCCAGATAACCGTGACCTTGGTCGATTCCATCACTGGACCGGAAGAGCTGTCGCATACACGTCGTTGTCTGAAAGTTACCTTGAACAGCTCGCGCTGGCGCAACATCATGGTCTTGCGACACGTCTTCTTGATTGGTCGATGAATCCATTGGTGGCCTGCTACTTTGCGTGTTCCGATCACGCCGATACGGATGGTGCGGTCTGGATATACGAGATGTGCGAAACGATCCTGACCGACGAGAACACCCGCGACATGCTAGAAGCTAAGAGCGGTGTGTTCGGCTATCTTCCCAAGGCAGCATTTCCGCGCGTCATAAACCAAAGGGGCGTGTTTACAGTTCATTGTGACGCGGCACATCCGATTGAGATCAGAGAGTCACGCGTAACCAAGGGGGTGCCCAATCTATTCCGGCTGGACATTCCCGCGGCGCTTAAGCGTCAAATCATCGCCCACCTTGGGGACTATGGCATTGATCGGATGCACCTGTTTCCCGATCTTGATGGACTTTCGGCGCACGTTAACGCCTCTACGGCGTTGATGCGGAAGCCCGGCGCAGACGAGTAGCCGATTCGATTCACGGGCATTTTGCCGTGCACGAAATCGAGCGGTTGCGTGCGCGATCGTTCGTGGTGAACGAAAAATAGCTTTTACATGTTTCGTGCGGGATGTATGATTCGTTCATCCATTTCGTTCACCCAAAGAGGCAGAACATGTCGCGCACGTTCATCTACGCCCGTGTTTCCACCGCAGAGCAGACACCGGAAAACCAAATCCGTGAGATTGAGGCGGCGGGCTTCGCCGTTGACCAGGACAAACGGAAGCAGCGCATCGTCGCTGAGTGCATCAGCGGTAGCGTCGCGGCCAGCGAGCGGCCCGGCTTCTCGAAGCTCTTGGACAGGATGGAGTCGGGTGACGTGCTGATTGTGACTAAGCTCGATCGCCTAGGCCGAAACGCGATGGATGTGCGTGCCACTGTCGAGCGATTGGCGGCCGATGGCGTGCGGGTGCATTGTCTGGCACTAGGCGGCGTTGACCTGACCAGTAGCGCGGGAAAGATGACGATGCAGGTTTTGTGCGCCGTCGCCGAGTTTGAGCGCGATCTACTAATCGAGCGCACGCAAGCCGGGTTGGCCCGCGCGAAGGCGGAAGGTAAGGTGATGGGGCGCCCGTCAGCATTGTCCGCGGAGCAGCAAGAAGACGCACGCAGTAGGCTTGCGCAGGGTGCAACCGTATCGGAGCTTGCTCGCGCTTACAAGACGAGCCGCACTACGATTCAGCGTGTCCGCGATCGTGGATGAGGCCGGAATAATCGTCATACAATAGTGCGGTAACACTGACCGACACAAGGAGTCATTGCAGTGGATACCGCACGCGATAAAAATACCCTCGAATTAGTTGAGGCCGAAGAGCTGTGGAATTTGGCCACCGTCGATCAAGACGGGTACATATGCCCAGGATGCGAGACGAGCGTATTCCCCGCGTCATACGACAAAGAGAAGAACAAGAAGCGCCCGTATTTCACATTAGGGCCGACCAATAAGCACGTGCCCGGTTGCGACGTGGATGGTGAAGAGAAAGTTGTTAAGCGCGCAAAGAAAGAACGCGTAGGCGCGCCCGAAGGGTTTCCACTTCCGTTTCCGAACAGATTGACGCTGACTGACGAGCGTCCGGTCGTTCCTGGCGGTGGAGGGAATCTGCCGACAGGGCAAGGTCCGTTGCGGACTGGTAGTCGGGCGCGGGCGGGAAGCGTGGGGGCCGGGCACCACGGACACACGGTAAAAACTATTCGTCCAGCCTGCCGAGCATTTATCAACTACCCGCACGATCGCGGACACCTGCCATTTTCGATTGATGGTGTTCCGGGGAGAACTTACTCCGAGGTATTCTGGTACTTGCGCTCCAAAAAGCCGGAACATTTTAACACTCCAAGACATCTTTACTATGCGACGATACGCTGGAAATCTGAGCCTGTCGTAGCAGACTCACATTGTGAGTTGACGCTCAACGTTGGAGAGTGGGATGCAGCAAAGAAAGCGCACAGGAGTCTCTCGCGAGTCCGGGTGGATTGGTCGAATTGGAGTCAAACGCGCCGCGATTCGCTCATCAGGGAGTTTGAGGCGACTCGAAATGAAGCTGCGGAGCAAGCCAAGACAAGTAGCGACGTAAAAGGCTGGTTGTTTTTTGTTGGTACACAGGACGCCGAGGATCCGGAGGTGTTTCACGTCAACAATCATCGACTGATCTGTTGTCTGTCCGCCGAAATAGTGTGGCCCGCAAGGTCGTGAGATAAACGTTCCGGCCGGGCTGTCGGCTCATGGGTGGGATTGGCGTAGTCCGCAAAGCTGGTCCCGCTCCTTCACTGCCACGGCGCGCCGTTTGTCTATGTAGTCCGCCAAGTCCTGCACATACACGCCGCGCGTTGACTTTGGGCTCGACTCGATCTTGACCACTGGAATAGAGATTTCACCGAGCGCAATCTTTCTGAGCATTATATTGAATTCCAGGTGTGGAAAATATTCTCTGCGAACGTCGTCCAATGGAATGATTGCGCGAGCCCCAAATTGAGCTAAGAGCAAAAATACTGTGTTCATGTCGAGTCCAGTCGGGGTGGCTTTGGTTGGTCAGAATATTTTGGCGAGCCGCTGTCGCTCTTTTTCGGCTTCCTCGCGTCGTGAATCAATGTATATGGCTAAATCAATCATATAGATCCCTTTCGTTGATTTTTGACTTGCCTCAATTCTCAAGAGTGGTAGTGGGATTTCACCGTGCGCGAGCTTTCTGATGAATACGTGAGGTTCGAGGTGGCTGAAGTACTCTTTGCGCACCTCGTCGAGTGGGATCACGGCGCGCGGGCCGAACTGAGCCATAAGGAAAAAGAGCGTGTCGGTCATTTTCTCGTTGCGTGATGGTGAAACGCACATGATGCCATCGAGAGTGTAATAGTTGATATTTGCTACCTAATTGGTTGTCGGTTGCGCGTGATTTTGTTGATATTGCTACCGAATTGGGATTAATGCGACGCTATGAAAATATCCCTTGTAAACGCTCATTCGTGCAATTACAATCGACTCATCGCTGAAACAACAGCGATCAGGTTTGGCGACCTGAACTTACACACGGCGGACAGCCGCCTCGCGCGGTTTTTTTACGTCCGCACGTCTCTGCACGCCTTCAAGATCAATGGGCGGGCCTGGACGGGGAGACCTTCGGGTCTGCCGGTTTCCGTGTGTGCCGGTTCGCCAACCCCGCTCAGTGCCCGCCCACCCCGTTTGGCGACGGGAGGCGGGCCTCCAACTCACACACGGAGGTCTCACCATGCGTCAGTCCCAATGCAAGCAAGCCGCCCAATCTTCCGCTCGTGATTACGACCGAGCCGCAGAATTCGACGTGAACATGTACATCGGCATCCCTGCCGAGGTTCGCTCGCTTCTCAATGTTCCCGCTGTAGATCGCGCCGAAGCCTGCAACATCGGTGCGTTGAGTGCCGCGTTGCTTGCCAAGCATTTGCGCGACGAGCCCGCTCTGGCCGGTAGCAACCGTGTCGGCGCCGTGATCGAGCGGATGAAGGGGCTGGGCGGCGAAGGAGGCTACGAGGCCGGGCTCTTCGCCGTGCTCGAACACCTGATTGTTGAGGGGGCGAAGCACGTCAACCCGGACACGCTCGCGATTCGGTCGCTGGCGGGAGTGGCGCGCACGCGATCGGCAAGAAGACGCGAAGAGGCGGCCGTATCAATCGCCTAAGTCGGTATCGGCGAGGCGCCGCTAATCTGGCGGCGCTTCTGCGCGGGTTAGCTGCTTGTATTTCGGAAATCAAGGAAGGGCGTGAGGCTCGCTTCCAAACGTAGCAACCCTTGATCGCTGCCGATCCAAAAATAATCGGCCTGTTGCGCTTCGAACCACTTCCGCGATTCGTGCGGATCGCTATCGCGAAGCTCTTTTCCGTGCGTTTTGTATCCCATGATGCGGGCGGCCCTAGTATGCATTTCCTCCAGAATGCTCACTATCTCGCTGTCTAGACCGAATAGAAAGCGCGACTCTCGCATCGCTTTGACGAAAGCCCGGTGGGCTTCCCGATGCTGTTCGTTGGCTTCGTCGTAGCTGGACAGCACATGGTAGAAGTCGATCGACGCTGTATAGACGCCGAATCGTCGGTCGTAGAGATCGAGCCGAAGCTTCTCGCGGTTCGTTCGATGCTGCTGATACGCAATCCAGGCTACGTACGCGCTTATCAGGATGGTCGGGAGCGCGGTTATCAATGAGGTGCTGTTGGCGGAGGTCATGTCTCGCGGCTGTGCCGTGGGCTTGGCTTTGATGCGTTGCTAGAGCTTCGGAACTGTTGGGCAGACGTTAGTTGGCGGTGTCGGGTTGCGCAGAGCGGAGCGGCGGGTTTGCCAAAACCGCTATTGCCAAGACCCGACGACTGAATCGCTGTCGTTTCCGTGGCTGCCGCCCGTGCTGAACACATCGATTTCCCCGTGCGTACCTGGGTTGCGATATTGGTACGGGGCACCCCACGGATCCGGCGGCATACGTTCAAGGTATCCGCCTTCCTTCCAATTTGCGGGCGCCGGATCGGCGGTCGGCTTCTGCACGAGCGCGACTAGACCTTGTTCCTGCGTCGGATAGGCGCCGTTGTCGAGCCGGTACAGCTTCAGTGCCTGCATCACCGTGCCGATGTCCTGACGGGCGGCGATGATGCGCTCATCATTCTGCGCGCCGCTCGCCATGAGCTGTGCGGCGGCGGCCGACGCATTGATGCAGTTCGGGTCGTCTTTGAGTTCGCCCGGGTTGGAGTTGCACTCCGAAATCGCATGTTTCAGCGCGTCGCGGTTCGCCATGAACTCGTCGACCTTCATCACGCGATCGAGTCCGGGGACTTGGGTTCGATTGCACGCGGTTAGCGTGACGGTGAGCAAGACCGTGAGTGACGCCGCCTTGAAAGTGGTTCTCATGTGAATGGCCCCGTTGCAGTTGTTTTCATGCCGCTGCGCATAGCACAGTATCTCCATTTGGCCCCGTATACAAGCGGGGTGAGGGGCGTTTCGCAACTGTCAAGCGCAAAGAAGGCGGATGCGACACGCTACGCATCGACGCTACGCAGTTACCGGACTAGGGCCGGTTTCCTATAGAATGCGGCCTGTCATGAATCCGTCATGAGCGGATGATTCGTGCGCGATTTTCGTACAAATTTCGTATGGCCCAGTGCCTGGGTGCGCAGAAATCATCTAACGTACTGATTTAATTGCAAATTTACGCACTGGTCAAGCCCATATGTTTGGTCGTTTTATGCCCACCGAGGGCAAGTTCTTTGAACTCTTCAACGCGCACGCGAAGCACATCGTTTCCGGTGGCCGCGAACTCGAACTGCTGATCGACAATCTCGCCGACGCCGAGATTCACAAGCAAAACGTGCAGACCGCCGAGAAGGCCGCTGACAAGCTCACGCACGAAGCGATCGATCTGCTGCACAAGACCTTCATCACGCCGCTCGATCGCGACGAGATCCACAAGCTGATCACGACGATGGACGACATCCTCGACCTGATGGAAGACGTCGCGACGGCCGTGTCGCTGTACGACGTGCAGTCCGTCACCTCCGAGGCGAGCCAGCTCGCGCACATCGTCACGCAATCGGCGCAACACGTGCAACAGGCCGTCGGGCTGCTGTCCGACATGAAGCAGTCGGCGCAGATCCTCAAGCAGTGCGAGGAAATCGACCGCTGGGAGTCGGAGGCCGATCGCGTGCTGCGCTCGGCGATGTCGAAGCTGTTCCGCGAGGAAGACGACGTGAAGACGCTCATCAAGCTGAAGGCGATCTACGAGCTGCTCGAAGAGATCACCGACAAGTGCGAGGACGTCGCGAACATCATCGAAGGCATCGTGCTGGAAAACGCCTGAGCGGATCACGATGCATTCGATACAACTCGCCCTATGGATGGTCGCGACGCTGGTGCTCGTCGCGCTCGTATTCGACTTCATGAACGGCTTCCACGACGCGGCGAACTCGATCGCCACCGTCGTGTCCACCGGGGTGCTGAAGCCGCAACAGGCCGTGGTGTTCGCGGCCGCGTTCAACGTCATCGCCTATTTCATCTTCCACCTGAAGGTCGCGCAGACGGTCGGCAAAGGTACGATCGACCCGGAAATCGTCGACCACTACGTCGTGTTCGGTGCGCTGGTCGGCGCGATCGGATGGAACGTGATCACCTGGTACTACGGGATTCCGTCGAGCTCGTCGCACGCGCTGATCGGCGGCCTCGTCGGCTCGGCGCTCGCGAAGTCCGGCTGGAGCGCGCTGAACATCGACGGCCTGATGAAGACCGTCGCGTTCATCTTCATCTCGCCGCTGCTCGGCTTCATCCTCGGCTCGCTGTTCATGCTCGGCGTGTCGTGGCTGTATTTCCGTACCGCGCCAAGCAAGGTCGACCGGCGCTTCCGGCGGCTCCAGTTGCTGTCGGCCGGCCTCTACAGCCTCGGCCACGGCGGTAACGACGCCCAGAAGACGATCGGCATCATCTGGATGCTGCTGATCGCGACCGGCTATGCGTCGGCGACGTCGGATGCGCCGCCCGTGTGGGTGATCGGCGCATGCTATCTGTCGATGGGTCTCGGCACGCTGTTCGGCGGCTGGCGCATCGTGCGCACGATGGGCCAGAAGATCACGAAGCTCAAGCCGGTCGGCGGCTTCTGCGCGGAGAGCGGCGGGGCGATCACGCTGTTCATCGCGTCGTTCCTCGGCATTCCGGTATCGACCACGCACACGATCACCGGCGCGATCGTCGGTGTCGGCGCGACGCAGAAGCTGTCGGCCGTGCGCTGGGGTGTGGCCGGCAACATCGTATGGGCCTGGGTGCTGACGATCCCGGCGTCCGCGCTGATCGCGGCCGGCGGATGGTGGGTCGGGCACCAGATCTTCTGATCGCGACGCCGCCCGGGTCGCATAAGAACCATGCGCCGCTAACCGAAAGGTTGCGGCGCATTTTCTTTTGCGGTGTACGGAATGCGGCGCTGCGCCGCAATGACTCAGTAGCTGCCGTTCGCGAAGCGGGCGATCGGATCGTCGGCGGTGCTGGTGCGCGGGCTGACCGGCGCCGCTTGCGTCGATGCACGCAACACCTGCACTTGCATCGGCTCGGCGCTGCCCGGCGAGTTCGGGGCAGGCATCGCGGACGGCGGTTCCGCATCGAACGCGGCCGCCTGCGCGGCCGTTAGCGCCGTCGTCGGGATCTGCGTGCCGACTTCTTCGGATGATGGGCCGATAGGCGGCAAAGCCGGCGTCATGGCCATCGTGTCGCCGCCCGCGGAGGAGACCGGCGCCGACATGCGCGGCGCCGGTTCGTACGGAGCGGGGGACGCAGCGGCTGCGGCGGCCGTCGTCACGGCCGTCGTCGTCGATACGGCCGGCACAGCAGCCTGCGCCGTCGCACGGGCCGGCGACGAAGCATAGGCAGGCCGCCGCACTGCCGCGGCCGCGACGACCGGCGCGGTGGCCGCAGCCGGCGCATCGCGCCGTGCATCGTAGATCGGGGCATCGAACGGCGTCGGCGTGCCGCGCGGCGGGGCGACGCGGCGAATGCCGTCGAAGCGCTTCGCCCAGTACGGGTTGGTCAGGTAGTCGAGCCGCACGGTGCCGCCCGTCGACGGCGCATTGACGAAGCGCAGCTTGCCGACGTAGATGCCGACGTGCGAGTGCGGCCGGCCGGTCGTGTTGAAGAAGATCAGGTCGCCCGGCGCGATCTGGTCGGGGTCGATCGACGCGCCGCGGCTGCTCATGTCGGCGGTCGTGCGCGGCAGGTTCACGTCGGCCGCGCGGCCCAGCACGTAGCGCACGAGGCCGCTGCAGTCGAAGCCGCTGGTCGGCGTGTTGCCGCCCCAGCGGTACGGAACGCCGACGAGGCTCATCGCCTGGATCGAGATTTCTTCCTGGCCGACGCTGTGATCGACGAAATTCGGGAAATTGGCCGGAGCGGGGAACGCGCGCGGTGTCGTGATCTTCATGCCCGCGCTGCGCGATGCGGACTGCGGCGGCACGCTGGAGCAGGCCGCGAGCAGTGAGACGACGGCGACGGGAACCCAGATTCGAAGCATGACAAGGTGACGAGCGCGCTGCGCGCGAATCGTATGACGACAGACACACCCGATGGTAGACGGTCCCACGGGCCTCACGCAACCATTCGTGAGAATTTACTTGAAGTTTCGCGCGTAAGTCACGCGTTTCGCGACGCAGGCGCGCGAATGCTTTCGACCCTGAAATAAAAACGGCGCTCCGAACCGGAGCGCCGCAGCAGGTCGAGCCCGGCAGAACGCCGGGCGTATCGCGTTACAGGATGTCCGACGCGTAGTCGGCGAGCCGCGAGCGTTCGCCGCGCGCGAGCGTCACGTGGCCGCTGTGGCCCCAGCCCTTGAAGCGGTCGACGACGTAGGTCAGGCCCGAGCTGCCTTCGGTGAGGTAGGGCGTGTCGATCTGCGCGATGTTGCCGAGGCACACGATCTTCGTGCCGGGGCCCGCGCGCGTCACGAGCGTCTTCATCTGCTTCGGCGTCAGGTTCTGCGCTTCGTCGATGATCAGGTACTTGTCGACGAAGGTGCGCCCGCGCATGAAGTTCATGCTCTTCACCTTCAAGCGCGAACGGATCAGCTCCTGCGTGGCCGCACGGCCCCATTCGCCGGCCGCGTCGTCGGTCTTCTGCAGCACTTCGAGGTTGTCGTCGAATGCGCCCATCCACGGCTGCATCTTCTCTTCCTCGGTACCGGGCAGGAAACCGATGTCCTCGCCGACGGGCACCGTCGCGCGCGTGACGATGATCTCGTTGTAGCGCTTGTCGTCGAGCACCTGCGCGAGGCCGGCCGCGAGCGCGACGAGCGTCTTGCCGGTGCCGGCCTGGCCGAGCAGCGTGACGAAGTCGATCTCGGGATTCATCAACAGGTTCAGCGCAAAGTTCTGCTCGCGGTTGCGCGCGGTGATGCCCCACACGTTGTTCTTGTGATGGCTGTAGTCGCGCAGCGTCTGCAGTAGCGCCGTCTTGCCGTTCAGCTCGCGCACGATCGCGTGGAACGTCGGCTCGCCGTTCTGCGGCTCGAGATAGACGAACTCGTTGACGAGCATCGACGCGACGAGCGGGCCCGTCACGCGGTAGTAGGTGGTGCCCGTCTTCGTGTCCTGCCAGCTCTCCATCCCCTTCGCGTGCTTGGTCCAGAAGTCCTGCGGCAACTCGCGCACGCCGTTATAGAGGAGATCCTTGTCCTCGAGTACCTGGTCGTTGAAGTAGTCTTCCGCGGGCAGGCCGAGCGCATGCGCCTTGATCCGCATGTTGATGTCTTTCGACACCAGCACGACCTGACGGTCCGGCCGGTCGCGCTGCAGCGCGCGCACGACGCCGAGGATCTGGTTGTCCGCCTTGCCCGCCGGCAGCCCTTCGACCGGAGCGATGTCGGCCAGCCTGGTCTGGAAGTACAGGCGGCCGAGCGCCTCGCGGCTGCCGAGTCGCGACAACGGAATGCCGGCCGAGATCGGGCCGCCGTCGGCGACCAGCGCGTCGAGCGTGCGGCTGACCTGGCGCGCGTTGCGCGCGACTTCGGACATCCCCTTCTTGTGGTTGTCGAGCTCCTCGAGCGTCATCATCGGCAGATAGACGTCGTGTTCCTCGAAACGGAACAGGCTGCTCGGGTCGTGCATCAGCACGTTGGTGTCGAGCACGAACAGCTTCTGCTGTTCGACCTCGGCCGGCTTGCGGCTGCGCGACTTCGGCGCCGCGCCGGCATCGCGCGCGGGCGCGGCAGCCGGTTTGCCGGCGGCCGGCTTGTCGTCGCGTGCGACGACCGGAGCGGGGGAGGCCGGTGCGGCGGGTTCGGCGGGCGGCTGGAGCGGCTGCAACAGCGCCGCGGTCTGTTTGGTCCTGCGACCGCGTGCGGGCGCGCTCGCGGTTTCCTGCGCCGGCGCCGCGACGGCGCGCAGCGGCGCGGCCGTATTCGCGGCTTCGGTCATCGGTTGGGCCACGCTGGCCGGGCCGTAGTCACCGGCTGTGGATGCGTCCCCTTCGGCGGATTTCTTCGCGGCTTTCGCGGGCCGCGCTTTCGCCTTGTATTCGTCGGGCGGCAGCAGGCTGCCGAGCTTGCTGGGGGGGGTAGGCAAAGGCATGGTGTCCCTCGGGAGGAATCGTGTCGCATGAAGTGCGCCGCTGATCGCATCCTGCGTGACGTAGACGCATGCAGTTTGCGCGCGGTGGCGCACAGGAATTTCGTCTAGCCGGTTCGCCTAAGTGTCGATCAACTCCTTCACGGGGTGACGGCCGGACCGAGGCCCGGCGCGCAATCCATAAAAAAAGCCGCTGCCCCGTCGACAGGGACATGCGGCTCGGCTGATACCGTCGTGATGCGCGTCAGATGCCGGAGAGCGTCGCAACGGACACCGGCGCAGCTACGAGAAATATGGGGCGAACTGGCATTCATTGCGGCCCAATATAACGCGCCTCAAAGCGCTTGTACAGCACTTAGCACGTCGTCCACGTGACCGGGTACCTTGATGCCGCGCCATGCCTGGCGAAGCACGCCGTCGGCGTCGATCAGGAACGTCGAGCGCTCGATGCCGCGTACTTCCTTGCCATACATTTTCTTCATCTTGATGACATCGAACAGCGTGCACAGCGCTTCGTCGGCATCCGAAATCAGCGGGAACGGCAGCTCGAGTTTCGCCTTGAAGTTGTCATGCGAGCGCAGGCTGTCGCGCGACACGCCGATGACTTCCGCGCCGGCCTTCGTGAACTTCGGATAGAGATCGCGGAACTGCAGGCCTTCGGTCGTGCAGCCCGGCGTGTTGTCTTTCGGATAGAAATACAGGACGAGCTTGCGGCCCTTGAGGCCGGACAGCGAAATGTCGCCGCCCGTCGCGGGTGCGGTGAAATCGGGAACTTGACGGTCAACTTCGACGGACACGTGTTTCTCCTGTTGTTATGGAAAGGCGCCGCTCGGGCGGCGCGTTCGGCGGGGTGTCGCGGCGGCAGGCCGAAACGACAGCGCCGGCTGGGCCGGCGCGCGCGAACTCAGTCGGGCTGGACGATCAGTTCGCCGGAGCGGCCGGGGATCTCACCCCACGCGACAGGGTACGATGGCAGCGAGTCGCGGTCCAGCGTTGCGTGGTAATCGCCCATCGTCGCAAACGTGTGGCCCTGCGCATGCCAGCCGGCGAGCAGTTGCTCGAACACCGGCGCGAGTTTCTGGCCTTCGAGTTCCGCATGCAGCGTGAACACCTGATCGTGCGGATTGGTCTCGGTGAACTTCAGCAGATGCGCGGCGACGTTGTGCGTGTCGATGCCGTCGATGCCGAGCACCTCGTCGAGCGTCGGCAGCGTGGTGGGCATCTGCACGTGCGACAGCGTGCGGCCGCCCACCACCGGCAGATACGGCGAATGGCCGCGACCATCGGACGCATAGTGCATCCCCCATGCGTCGATCTGCTCGAATGCCGCGTCGTTCATCTGCCAGCCGGCCGCGCCGTGCGTGACGGGCGGCGCACCGAAGATGTCGACGAAGCGCGCGTGGCTCTTCTGCATTTCACGCGTGGTCCAGTGGCGATCGCGCACGCGCACGTTGTCTTGCCAATACACGTGATCCCACGTATGGATCCCGCACTCGAAGCCGGCCTCGTGGATCGCGCGCATGTCGGCGATCGCACGGCGGCCGATGTCGGGGCCCGGCAGCAGCACGCCGTACATCAGCTGCTTCACGCCGTAGTGCTCGACCACCGACGTACGCGACACCTTCTGCAGGAAGCCCGGCCGGAACACGCGCCGCAGCGCCCAGCCCGTATGATCGGGGCCGAGGCTGAACAGGAAGGTTGCGCGCGCACTGAAGCGGTCGAAGATGCGCGCGAGATTCGGCACGCCTTCGCGCGTGCCGCGCAGCGTGTCGACGTCGATCTTGAGGACGATGCGAGCCAAGCGTGCGTCCCGTCAGTGCTGCTGCTCGACCAGCGCGCGCGCGTCGGCGACATGGCCGCGATACGCTTCGAAGATCTTGCGCAGCGCGTCGTCGAACGTCGATTGCGGCGCCCACGCGAGCTCCTGCATCGTGTTGTCGATCTTCGGCACGCGGTTCTGCACGTCCTGGTAGCCGTTGCCGTAGTACGCGCCCGAGGTCGTCTCGACGAGCTTCACCTGCTTGGCCGAATCGGCGTACTCGGGGAATTCCGCCGCCAGTTCGAGCATCTTGTGCGCGAGCTCGCGAACCGAGAAGTTGTTGTGCGGATTGCCGATGTTGTAGATCTTGCCCGACGCGACGCCGCCCTTGTTCTCGATGATCTTCATCAGCGCGCTGATGCCGTCGTCGATGTCGGTGAACGCGCGCTTTTGCGAGCCGCCGTCGACGAGGCTGATGTTCTCGCCGCGCACGATGTGGCCGAGGAACTGCGTGACCACGCGCGAGCTGCCTTCCTTCGGCGTGTAGATCGAGTCGAGGCCCGGGCCGATCCAGTTGAACGGACGGAACAGCGTGAAGTTCAGGCCTTCCATCCCGTAGCCCCAGATCACGCGGTCCATCAGCTGCTTCGAGCACGCGTAGATCCAGCGCGGCTTGTTGATCGGGCCGTAGGTGAGCGCCGATGCGTCCGGATCGAACTGCTCGTCCGAGCACATGCCGTAGACCTCGGAGGTCGACGGAAACACGAGGTGCTTGCCGTACTTGACGGCCGAACGCACGATCGGCAGGTTCGCCTCGAAGTCGAGCTCGAACACGCGCAGCGGCTGCTTCACGTAGGTGGCGGGCGTCGCGATCGCGACCAGCGGCAGGATCACGTCGCACTTCTTCACGTGATACTCGACCCACTCCTTGTTGATCGTGATGTCGCCTTCGAAGAAATGCATCCGCTCGTGGTTGACGAGGTCGCCCAGCCGGTCGGTCTGCATGTCCATGCCGAACACTTCCCAATCGGTGGTTTCAAGAATGCGCTTCGACAGGTGATGGCCGATGAAGCCGTTCACACCCAGGATCAGGACTTTTTTTGCTTTCATGAATGACGGGAAGAATGAATGAACTGCGCGAATTCGGCCGGCGTCACGACGGTTTCGCTGCCGTCGCGCTGCTGCCACAGCTCGAGAATGGATAGGGCGCGGCTGTCGCCGCAGACGCCGAATAGCGCATTATCGCTTACGTGCAGGCCGGCGGGCAAATTCGCCGCGGCCGTCGCGGCGGCGCTGCCGGGCGCCGCGAGGCGCGCGCGCGCGATCACGAAGCGCATGCCGCCGACGTCGGTGAACGCGCCCGGATAAGGCGGCGCGACGGCGCGCACGAGGTTGTAGACCTGCGCGGCCGGCTTCGACCAGTCGATGCGGCCGTCCTCCGGCTTGCGTCCGCCGTAGTAGCTGCCGCTCGCGAGATCGTTCGGCAGGTGCGGCGCGTCGCCGGCCAGCAGCGCGGGCAGCACGCGCCAGAGCGTCTGCTCGGCGGCGACCGTGACCTTGTCGAACACCTGCGCGGCCGTGTCGTCGGGCAGGATCGGCACGGCCGTCTGGCCGAGGATCGCGCCGGCGTCGGGCTTCGCGGCCATCTCGTGCAGCGTCGCGCCGGTTTCCGTTTCGCCGTTCAGCACGGCCCAGTTGGTCGGCACGCGGCCGCGGTATTTCGGCAGCAGCGAACCGTGCATGTTGTACGCGCCGCGCGGCGCGATCGCGAGCAGGTCCACCGGCAGCATGTGGCGGTAGTAGAACGAGAAGATGAAATCGGGGCGCGCATCCGACACCGCGCGACGCAGCGCGGGGTCGGATGGATCGGCCGGCGTGATGACCGGGATGCCGTGTTCGGCGGCGACGGACGCGACGCTGCCGAACCAGATGTTCTCGCTCGGGTTGTCTTCGTGCGTGACGACGAGCGCGACGTCGACGCCGCGCGCCAGCAGCACCTGCAGGCAGCGCACGCCGACGTTGTGATACGCGAACACGACGGCGCGCGGCTTCATCGTGCGGCTCCCATACGGTCGGCGGCGGCCGGCACCGCGGGCACGCCGTCGTGCTGTTCGAGCACGGCCTGGACCAGATAGCGCGGCCGCGCGCGCACCTGCTGGTAGATGCGGCCGATGTATTCGCCGAGCAGGCCGAGCGCGAACAGGATCACGCCGAGCAGGAAGAACGTGATCGCGAACAGCGTGAACACGCCTTGCACTTCCGCGCCGACGATGAAGCGGCGCACCAGCAGCAGCACGAACAGCGCCGCGGAGCCGAGCGACAGGATCACGCCGATGAACGACAGCCACTGCAGCGGCACGACCGAGAAGCCGGTGACGAGATCGAAGTTCAGCCGGATCAGGCTGTACAGCGAGTATTTCGACTGGCCCGCGAAGCGCTCCTCGTGCGCGACCTCGATTTCGGTCGGGTTCTGCGCGAACGTATAGGCGAGCGCCGGGATGAACGTGTTGACTTCGCCGCACACGTTGATGGTGTCGATGATGCGGCGGCTATACGCGCGCAGCATGCAGCCCTGGTCGGTCATCTTGATCCGCGTGATGCGCTCGCGCAGCCGGTTCATCACCCGCGACGCCTTGCGCCGCCACAGGCTGTCCTGGCGCTGCTTGCGGATCGAGCCGACGTAGTCGTAGCCCTCGCGCATCTTCGTGATCAGCTTGCCGATCTCCTCGGGCGGATTCTGCAGGTCGGCGTCGAGCGTGATCACGATGTCGCCGCGCGACTGCGCGAAGCCCGCGAGGATCGCCATGTGCTGGCCGTAGTTGCCGTTGAGCAGCACGACGCGCGTCGTGTCGGGACGCACGTGGAACTGGTCGGCCAGCATCGCGGCCGAGCGGTCGCGGCTGCCGTCGTTGATCAGGATCACTTCGTACGACGTGCCGAGTGCGTCGAGTGCCGGGTAGAGCCGCGCGAACAGCGCGTCCAGGCCGTCTTCCTCGTTGTACACGGGGATGATGACCGATACCTCCGGGGTCGCGGCGCCCGGATGCCCGGCGCGTGCTTCAAGGTGATTCATGTACGCTTACTTTCCGTATTGTTCGCAAATCTGATTGATGGCGTCGGCCACGCGACGCACGTCGTCTTCCGTCATCTGCGTGAACAGCGGCAGCGTGACGGTCGAGGCGCCGTACCGTTCGGCGTGGGGGAACATGCCCTCCTTGAAGCCGCGCGCACGATACAGCGTGAAAAGATGGATGGCCGGATAGTGGACGCCGGTGCCGATGCCGCGCTCCTTCATCTGCGCCATGAAATCGGCGCGCGAGAGCGACAGCCGCTCGAGCGGCAGCGTGACCTGGAACATGTGCCAGTTGCTGTTCTCGAAGTCGGCGACCGGCAGGCCGAGCCCGAGCTTCACGGCCGCACCGCCGTCGAGCGCGGCGAAATACGCGCGCGCGAGCGCCCGGCGCTGCGCGGTGAAGCGCTCGAGGTGCGGCAGCTGGCCGAGGCCGACGCGCGCGGCGACGTCGGTGAGGTTGTACTTGCCGCCGAGCACGTCGCAGTCCATGCCGTCGAAGCCGGTGCGCGTGATGCCCTGCAGCCGGTACTTCTGCGCGAGCGCCGCCTCGTCCTCATCGTTCAGCACGAGTGCGCCGCCTTCGATCGTCGTCAGGTTCTTGTTCGCGTGGAAGCTGAACGACACGATGTCGCCGATCGCGCCGATGCGCTGGCCTTTCCACGTCGAGCCGAGCGCCTGCGCGGCGTCTTCGATCACGCGCAGGTCGTGCGCGCGGGCGATCGCGTACAGGCGGTCCATGTCGACCGGCAGGCCGGACAGGTAGACCGGGATGATCGCCTTCGTGCGCGGCGTGATCGCCTGTTCGAGCTTGTCGAGGTCGATGTTGCGCGTGACCGGATCGATGTCGGCGAACACGGGCGTCGCGCCGGTTTCGATAATCACGTTGCTGGTCGACACCCACGTGGCGGGCGTGGTGATCACCTCGTCGCCAGGGCCGACGCCCGCGATGCGCAGGCCGATCTCGAGCGTGCAGGTGCCGGAGTTGAACGCGCGCACCGGACGGCCGCCGCAGTACTCGGACAGCGCGGCCTCGAACTTCTGGTTCTGCGGGCCGGTGGTGATCCAGCCCGAGCGCAGCACTTCGACGACGCCCTGAATGGTTTCCTCGTCGATTTCGGGGCGGGTGAACGGCAGGAACGGAGCGGTAGTCTGGCTCATGAACGCGTTGGCCTGTAATGGCGTGTAATAAAGGGGTCGGGCGATCCGGTCCGAAACCGGCATTAAACACCGGTTGTCGGATTCGTACCGTGATTTTTTGTAGGCGGGCGCTTAATGCACATCTGGCACACAGGACACGCAACGCCCGCCGCGCACGGTCAGCTGCGCGCGAGCACGAGCACGCCGATCAGGATGATGCCGATGCCGACGAGCCGCTGGACCGACAGCACTTCGCCGAACAGATACCACGCGGCGAACGCGTTGACGACGTAGCCGAGCGACAGCATCGGGTACGCGATCGACACGTCGACCCGCGACAGCCCGACGATCCATACGACCACGCTGAGCACATAGCAGCCGAGGCCGCCGATGATCGGCAACTGGGTCGCGATCTTCAGCCCGACGGGGATGATGTTCGCACGGCTGAATTCGAAGTGTCCAACGGCGTTGACGCCGGCTTTCAGCAACAGCTGGGCGCATGCATTGAGCATCACGCCGGTGATGATGCAGACGAACGAAACGGGATTCATGTGACGGACGTCCTTACGATTGCGGTTTCTCGACGATCACGCGGCGGTTGTCGCGTGCGATCACGCGCATCGGCACGCCTTGCCGGGCGAGCGCGTCGTACTGGTCGGGCGGCATGATCGCGAGCGCGTGGGTTTCCTGTTTCCAGCGTTCGATCCACTGGCCGACGGTCGGGATCCATTTGTCCGGTTCGACCGAAATGCCGAAGCCGAGCTCGTCCTTGCGCTGGACCATGATCGTCGTGTGGCCGACGTAGAACGGGAACGTGTGATCGAGCATCTCGATCGAGTAGAACGGCGTGTCGGCCGGCAGCTTCGCGAGTTCGGCGCGCACGGCCGGCGCGAGCAGCGCGCCCGAGCTGTAGCGGCCGAACTCGTCGTGACCGGTGCCGCCGATCGTGCCGAACGCGAGCCACGCGGCGCCGAACGCGGTGATCGCGGCGGCCACGCCGGCGCGCCGGTTCAGCCACGCGGCGGCGAGCGTCAGCGCGGCGGCCACCGCGAGGCCCGCGTACAGCCACATCTGGAAGGCGCGGTACAGTGCGTTCGGCGTGCGTGCGTCGCCCTGGTACGCGAGCGCGATGATCCCGAACGCCGCGGCGACCAGGAACACGAGGTAGCCGAGCAGGTGCCGGCGGAACCGCTCGGCGCTCATCAGCGGCAGGTAGGCGCCGATGATCAGCGCGAGCGACGGTGCGATCGGCAGCACGTACGAGATCAGCTTCGAATGCGAGGCGCTGAAGAACAGGAAGATGAACGCGCTCCAGACCAGCAGCACGAGCATCGGCGAGAAGCCGTTCGGCTGGCGCGGCATGCGCAGCGCGTGGCGGATGCTCTGCCAGGCGACCGACAGCCACGGCAGGAACCCGACGAGCAGCACCGGCACGAAGTAGTAGAACGGGCCCGGGCGGTTCTGCTCGGGCGTCAGGTAGCGGCGAAACTGCTGGACGACGAAGAAGAAGTTGAAGAACTCGGGGTTGCGCTGCTGGACCAGCACGAACCACGGTGTGACGATCGCGAAGAAGATCACGAGGCCGCTCACCAGGTACAGCCGCTTCCACAGCGCCCAGTCGCGGGCGATCAGCGTATACAGCACCAGCACCGCGCCGGGCAGGATCAGGCCGACGAGCCCCTTGGACAGCACCGCGAACGCCATCGCGGCCCAGCAGACCCACATCCAGCCGCGCACCGAGCCGGCGCGCAGGCCCGGCCGCTGCGCGAGCAGCAGCGCGCACAGCGACAGCGCCATCCAGAACGCGAGCCCCATGTCGAGCGCGTTGAAGTGGCCCATCAGGTTCCAGTACGGCGAGCAGGCGAGCACGACGGCCGCGAGCAGGCCCGACAGCGGATTGAACAGGCGCGCGCCGGTGTAGCCGACGAGCAGCACGCCGGCGAAGCTGGCGAGACCGGTGTAGAGACGCGCCTGCCATTCGCCGATGCCGAACCACGCGAACGTCAGCGCGTTCAGCCAGGTCTGCAGCGGCGGCTTCTCGAAATATTTGTAGCCGTTGTAGCGCGGCGTGATCCAGTCGCCGGTGACGAACATTTCGCGCGCCATCTCCGCGTAGCGGCCCTCGTCGCTCGGGATCAGGTGGCGCAGCCCGAGCGGCGCGAACCAGACGATCGCGAGCGCGACGAGCAGGAGGACGAGCGTGATGCGATTGAGCGGTAGCCTTGCGGGCGTATCGTTCATGGGTTTTCAGCCTGTTGGTTGTTGTATGGACCGCCGGACGGGTGGCGCCGGCGGCGGGCCGCCCGCCGGTCGGTCGGCCCGGCGGGCGAGCGGGGATCGACCCGACGCGCCGGCCCGTGTTTTACCGCATTGACGATTAACGTTCAATTAAGAGCGCGGCGGCGACTTTACGGCCCTCGGCCATCAGGATGTTGTAGGTGCGGCAGGCGGCCTGGAAATCCATCGTCTCCACGCCGATCCGCTCGGCCGTGAGCGCGGCCACCAGGCGCGGGTGCGGAAAGCGCAGCCGGGCGCCGCTGCCGAAGATCACCAGCTCGGGCGCGGGCTCGAGCAGCATCGCGAAATGCTCGGGCGCGAGTGCGTCGAACGACGCCACGGGCCAGTCGCGCACCGGCGCGCCGGGCAATACGATGACGCTGCCCTCGTGGCGTTGGAGGTTGACGTCGACATAATCGGGGCCGTAGCCGGTGACGGTGTTGAGCGCGCCGCTCGTGTCCTGGTGCAGTTTCAAATCGGTGTTCCGCGGTTCCGTGGAGGGAAGGTCTGGCGCGGGCCGCACGGGCCCGCGCGGCCGATTTCGCGCGGCGCGCATGCGGGACGCCCGACGGCGCGGGCCCGCAGCGGCCATGGTGCATTGCGAAAGTCGGCCAAAATCCGCTAAATTATAACTTTTTGGTCGCCCCCGGGCGCCACTTGCGTCGAGCGTCGCCACAAGCTGCGTCCAGCCGCCCGCTTTTTCCCAGTCTAGACAGCGCGCACAGACCGGCCGCTTTCCAGTTTTGATCCCGTCCCCTCGGCCGCAAGGCCAACCCAGGAACCGTGTCGTCGTGAAACCGATTCAGAAGTCGAACAAGCTGCTCAACGTCTGCTACGACATCCGTGGCCCGGTGCTCGAGCACGCGAAGCGCCTCGAGGAAGAAGGCCACCGTATCATCAAGCTGAACATCGGCAACCTCGCGCCGTTCGGTTTCGACGCACCGGACGAGATCATCCAGGACATGATCCGCAACCTTCCCGCGTCGTCGGGCTATTCGGATTCGAAGGGCGTGTTCTCGGCGCGCAAGGCCGTGATGCACTACACGCAGCAAAAGGGCGTGGTCGGCGTGAGCCTCGACGACATCTACATCGGCAACGGCGCATCCGAGCTGATCGTGATGGCGACCCAGGCGTTGCTGAACGACGGCGACGAGGTGCTGCTGCCGGCGCCCGACTACCCGCTGTGGACGGCCGCCGTGAGCCTGTCGGGCGGCACGCCCGTGCACTACGTGTGCGACGAGCAGAACGCGTGGATGCCCGACCCCGACGACATCCGTCGCAAGATCACGCCGAACACCAAGGCGCTCGTCGTCATCAACCCGAACAACCCGACCGGCGCGCTGTATTCCGACGAATTGCTGCTCGAGCTGCTCGAGATCGCGCGTCAGCACGGGCTGATCGTGTTCGCCGACGAGGTCTACGACAAGATCGTCTACGACGGCCTCGAACACACGGCGCTCGGTTCGCTGTCGGAGGACGTGATTACCGTCACGTTCAACAGCCTGTCGAAAAGCTATCGCTCGTGCGGCTACCGCGCGGGCTGGATGTCCGTGTCGGGCCTCGGCGGCGACAACCGACGGCGCGCGAACGACTATCTGGAGGGGCTCGGCATTCTGTCGTCGATGCGGCTGTGCGCGAACGTGCCGGGGCAGTTCGCGATCCAGACCGCGCTCGGCGGCTACCAGAGCATCAACGAGCTGATCGTGCCGAGCGGGCGCCTGTACAAGCAGCGCGAACTCGCGTACGACATGCTCACGTCGATTCCGGGCGTGACCTGCGTGAAGCCGCAGGCCGCGCTGTACATGTTCCCGCGGCTCGATCCGAAGCTGTATCCGATCCAGAACGATCAGCAGTTCATCCTCGACCTGTTGCTCGAGGAGCGCGTGCTGCTCGTGCAGGGCACAGGCTTTAACTGGGCGCAGCCGGATCACTTCCGCGTGGTTTTCCTGCCGAACCTCGACGATCTGGCCGATTCGATCAGCCGGATCGCGCGCTTCCTCGACGGCTACCGCAAGCGCCATTCGGTCTGAGCGGGCCGGGTTTTCGCGCATTCATTCATTCTTACTAGCGAATCACAAGCAGCATGGAACCGATCAAAGTTGGCCTGTTGGGCTTCGGCACCGTCGGTAGCGGCACCTTCACGGTGCTGCACCGCAATCAGGAAGAAATCAAACGGCGCGCGGGGCGCGGCATCGAGATCGCGCGCATTGCGGTGCGCAACCCCGCCAAGGCGCAGGCCGCGCTCGGCGCTGACGCCGGCGTCGTCGAGGTCACCGACGACTTCAACGCGGTCGTCGACGATCCGTCGATCTCGATCATCGCCGAGATGATCGGCGGCACCGGCATCGCGCGCGAGCTCGTGCTGCGCGCGATCGCCAACGGCAAGCATGTCGTGACCGCCAACAAGGCGCTGCTCGCGGTGCACGGCACCGAGATCTTCGAAGCCGCGCGCGAAAAGGGCGTGATGGTCGCGTTCGAGGCGGCCGTCGCGGGCGGCATCCCGATCATCAAGGCGCTGCGCGAAGGCCTGACCGCCAACCGCATCCAGTACATCGCCGGCATCATCAACGGCACGACCAACTACATCCTGTCGGAGATGCGCGACCGCGGCCTCGATTTCGCGACCGCGCTGAAGGCCGCGCAGGCGCTCGGCTACGCGGAAGCCGATCCGACCTTCGACATCGAAGGCGTCGACGCCGCGCACAAGGCGACCATCATGAGCGCAATCGCGTTCGGCGTGCCGGTCCAGTTCGACCGCGCTTACGTCGAAGGCATCAGCAAGCTCGACGCGACCGACATCCGCTATGCGGAAGAGCTCGGCTACCGGATCAAGCTGCTCGGCATCGCGCGCCGCGCCGAAGACGGCATCGAGCTGCGCGTGCATCCGACGCTGATTCCCGAGAAGCGCCTGCTCGCCAACGTCGAAGGCGCGATGAACGCGGTCGTCGTGCACGGCGACGCGGTCGGCACGACGCTCTACTACGGCAAGGGCGCCGGCGCGGAGCCGACCGCCTCGGCCGTCGTCGCGGATCTCGTCGACGTCACGCGCCTGCATACGGCCGACCCGGAACACCGCGTGCCGCATCTCGCCTTCCAGCCCGACAGCCTGTCGAACACGCCGATCCTGCCGATCGACGAAGTGACGAGCGGCTACTACCTGCGCCTGCGCGTGGCCGACGAGACGGGCGTGCTCGCCGACATCACGCGCATCCTGGCCGACGCCGGCATCTCGATCGACGCGCTGCTGCAAAAGGAATCGGAGCAGGTCGACGACGCGAACGGCGAAACCGACATCATCCTGATCACGCACGAAACGCGCGAAAAGCACGTGAACGCGGCGATCGCGCGAATCGAAAGCCTCTCGACGGTGGTGTCGAAGGTGACGAAGCTGCGCATGGAAGCGCTGAACTGAGGACGCGGAACGACATGAACTACATCTCCACGCGCGGCGCCGGCATCGGCGAGCGCCACACGTTTTCCGACATCCTGCTCGGCGGCCTCGCGAAGGACGGCGGGCTGTACCTGCCGAGCGAGTATCCGCAGGTGTCGGCAGACGAGCTCGCGCGCTGGCGCACGCTGCCGTATGCGGATCTCGCGTTCGAGATCCTCACGAAATTCTGCGACGACGTGCCCGCCGACGACCTGCGTGCGATCACGCGCCGCACCTACACGGCCGCCGTCTACAGCAACACGCGCCACGGCGAGAACGCGTCCGACATCACGCCGCTGAAGCCGCTCGGCACCGAGCAGGGCACGGCGCTGTCGCTGCTCGAGCTGTCGAACGGCCCGACGCTCGCGTTCAAGGACATGGCGATGCAGCTGCTCGGCAACCTGTTCGAGTACACGCTCGCGAAGCACGGCGAAGCGCTGAACATTCTCGGCGCGACGTCGGGCGATACGGGCAGCGCGGCCGAATACGCGATGCGCGGCAAGGCCGGCGTGCGCGTGTTCATGCTGTCGCCGCACCGCAAGATGAGCGCGTTCCAGACCGCGCAGATGTTCAGCCTGCAGGATCCGAACATCTTCAACCTCGCGGTCGAGGGCGTGTTCGACGACTGCCAGGACATCGTGAAGGCCGTGTCGAACGATCACGCGTTCAAGGCCCGGCACAAGATCGGCACGGTCAACTCGATCAACTGGGCGCGCGTCGTCGCGCAGGTCGTCTATTACTTCAAGGGCTATTTCGCGGCCACCCGGTCCAACGACGAGCGCGTCTCGTTCACGGTGCCGTCGGGCAACTTCGGCAACGTCTGCGCCGGCCACATCGCGCGCATGATGGGTCTGCCGATCGCGAAGCTGGTCGTCGCGACCAACGAGAACGACGTGCTCGACGAGTTCTTCCGCACCGGCGTCTACCGCGTGCGCAGCGCGCAGAACACCTATCACACGAGCAGCCCGAGCATGGACATCTCGAAGGCGTCGAACTTCGAGCGCTTCGTGTTCGACCTGCTCGGTCGCGATCCGGCGCGCGTGATGCAGCTGTTCCGCGACGTCGACGAGAAGGGCGGCTTCGATCTCGCGGCGAGCGGCGATTTCGCGCGCGTCGCGCAGTTCGGCTTCGTGTCCGGCCGCAGCAGCCATGCGGACCGCATCGCGACGATCCGCGACGTGTTCGCCCGTTACGACACGATGATCGACACCCATACGGCCGACGGCGTGAAGGTCGCGCGCGAGCACCTCGACGCCGGCGTGCCGATGGTCGTGCTCGAGACGGCGCAGCCGATCAAGTTCGGCGAGACGATCCGCGAAGCGCTCGAGCGCGAGGCCGAACGGCCGGCCGCGTTCGACGGGCTCGAAGCGCTGCCGCAACGCTTCGACGTCGTGAAGGCCGACGCGCAGCAGGTGAAGGACTTCATCGCCGCGCATACGGGCGCGTAACGCGGCGCCGGGCCGCCCGCTGGGGCGGCCGGCGGCGCACTACGGCCGGAATGTCGATTCGTCGCACGGATCGGGATTCCGGCCGTTTTGCTTGGCTGTGGCATTTGCGCGATGGGCGCGGGCGGCGTCTGCCGTTTGCCGTCGTCAGCCGGCGCGAAGCCGTGCGTGCGCGCGCCTGCCGGTCGCGGCAATCGCCGTGTGCGCATGTCGGCCATACCGCGCGCGGCTGCAGCAGCGTCGCTACAATGGCGTATTGAATTCCAACGATCTCCGCTTCCATCGATGTCGAACCCGAATCCCGCGGCGCCGCGCGCGCCGATGCTGTCGACCGCCGAGGCGCTCGCCGCGCTGCTCGATGCCGCGAAGCCGCTGCCCGGCGTCGAAACCGTCGCGACGCTCGACGCGCTCGGCCGCGTGCTGGCGGCCGACGTGATCTCGCCGCTCGACGTGCCGCCGATGCATACGAGCGCGATGGACGGCTATGCGGTGCGCGTCGCCGATCTGCTGCACGGCGAGCGCCGCTTGCCGGTGTCGCAGCGGATCCCGGCCGGCCATCCGGCCGCGCCGCTCGTGGCCGGCACGGCCGCGCGCATCTTCACCGGCGCGACGGTGCCGGCCGGCGCCGATGCCGTCGTGATGCAGGAGCAGACGTCGGCCGACGGCGACGCGGTCGAGATCCTGCACACGCCGAAGGCCGGCGAATGGATCACCGCGCAGGGCGCGGACATCCGCCAGGACTCGGTGATCCTGCCGGCCGGCACGCGGCTCACGCCGCAGGCGCTCGGGCTCGCCGCATCGGTCGGCTGCGCGCAGTTGCCGGTGGTTCGCCGGATTCGCGTCGCGGTGTTCTTCACCGGCGACGAACTGACGATACCCGGCGAGCCGCTGAAGCCCGGCGCGATCTACAACTCCAACCGCTTCACGCTGCGCGGGCTGCTGGAGCGGCTCGGCTGCCACGTGACCGACTACGGGATCGTGCCCGACTCGCTGGCCGCGACCCGCGACACGCTGCGCGAGGCCGCGCGCGATCACGACGTGATCCTGACGAGCGGCGGCGTATCGGTCGGCGACGAGGATCACGTGAAGCCCGCCGTCGAAGCGGAGGGGCGGCTCGCGCTGTGGCAGATCGCGATGAAGCCCGGCAAGCCGCTCGCGTTCGGCGCGGTGCGCCGCGGCGACGCATGCGCGGACGCGCATTTCATCGGGCTGCCGGGCAACCCCGTGTCGAGCTTCGTCACGTTCCTGCTGTTCGTCCGGCCGTTCCTGCTGCGCCTGTCGGGCGTACGTGACGTCGCGCCGCGCGCGCTGTCGTTGCGCGCCGACTTCTCGCAGCACAAGGGCGACCGGCGCAACGAATTCCTGCGTGCGCGCGTGAACGCGGCCGGCGGCCTCGATCTGTTCCCGAACCAGAGCTCGGCGGCGCTGACCTCGACGGTCTGGGGCGACGGCCTGATCGACAATCCGCCGCAGCACGCCATCAGCGCGGGCGAGACCGTGCGTTTCATTCCGTTTTCCGAACTGCTGTCGTAAGCGACGGTTTTCCGACCTATGAAGATTCAGCTGAAATTCTTTGCAAGCGTGCGCGAGGCACTGGGCGTGTCCGACGAGCAGGCCGACGTGCCCGACGGCGTGACGACCGTCGGCGACGTGCGCGCGTGGCTGCGCCTGCGCGGCGGCGCGTGGGCCGAGACGCTCGCCGAAGGGCGTGCGTTGCGGATGGCCTGCAATCACGAGATGACCGACCCGGAAACGCGGCTCACCGACGGGTGTGAAGTCGCGTTTTTTCCGCCGGTGACCGGCGGTTGACCGAGCACATGGCCGGCGTCGGCGCTGCCGTGCACGCGCCGGCCGACAGGAACAGACGATGCCGACAGTACGAATCCAGACCGCCGATTTCGACCTGAATGCCGAGGTCGCGGCATTGCGCGCGCGCAATCCGCGGATCGGCGCCGTCGCGTGCTTCGTCGGCACGGTGCGCGACCTGAACGAAGGCGATGCGGTCGCCGCGCTGGAGCTCGAGCACTATCCGGGCATGACCGAGAAGGCGCTCGAGAAGATCGCCGCCGAAGCCGGCCGGCGCTGGCCGGGGATCGACGTCGCGATCGTGCACCGGGTCGGCCGGCTGCTGCCGCTCGACCAGATCGTGATGGTCGCGACCGTCGCGGCGCATCGCGGCGATGCGTTCGCGTCGTGCGAATTCGTGATGGATTACCTGAAGACCGAGGCGCCGTTCTGGAAGAAGGAAACGACGCCGGACGGCGAGCGCTGGGTCGATGCGCGCAGCACCGACGACGCGGCGCTCGCGCGCTGGGGAATCGAGTCGGGCAACCGGCCGCGCTGAGCGGTGCGTACGAGCCCCGCGACGATCCGCCGCAGGCGCGCGCATGGGCATGGCGGGCATCAGGCGTCGGGGCCGGCTTCGGGCTCGCTGCCGCGCCCGATGATCTTCGCCGGGAACGGCTCGCCGCGCGCGCGCGACGGCAGCGCGTGCCCATCGTCGTCCGCGTCGCGGCGGCGCGGCGCGATCGCATCGAGCAGCGCCTGCTGCTCGGCCGGAATCCGATAATCCCACCCGAAGCGGCTCAGCTGCAGGCTCTGCGCGATTCTGAGCGCCGGCTCCATGAAGCGCACGGCCGCCGCCGGCGTGTAGCGCGCTTCGACCGTCTTCAGGAACAGCGACAGCCAGCGGCTGAAGTGCGCGGGCTCGATCCCGTCGAGCGGCTGATGCGCTTGCTGCACGTTGCCGCGATAGCCCTTGGTGCCGAGCACGAGGCTCGACCAGAAGCTGACCATTTTCGGCAGATGCGTGTCCCAGCGCCCGTCCAGCTTTGCATCGAACACCGGCCCGAGCAGCGGATCGGCGCGCACGCGATCGTAGAACGCGTACACGAGGTCGCGGATGTTGGCTTCGGTCGGTTCGGCGTCGCGGATGCGGGCCGGCGCGGTGTCGGACGAGGCGGGCAGGGAGGTCATGACGAAAAAGGGCCGGGAAAGTCGGGGCGTTGGCGGTGCGGCTGCGCGCTTCAGGCGCAGGACGCGCGCACGATTTTGACGCAAAATAGCGTCGACCAAGGCCGTAAAAATGCGCAGATGTAATGCATCTTATTGCGCGCCGGCCATTCCGGCAACCGTATCGCGTCGCGCGATCGCGCCCGCCGCCCGGCGAGCGTTCCGATTGATGCAGCGTGCATAATCGGGCCCGATCGACATTTTTGCGTACCGCTCATGAGACTCACCGACTACACCGACTACGCGCTGCGCGTGATGCTGTACCTTGCCGTGCGCGGCGACGGGCTCGCGACGATCCAGGAGATTTCGGATGCCTACGGCGTCTCGAAGAATCATTTGATGAAGGTCGTCCAGCAGCTCGGCGAGCTCGGCTGGGTCGATACCGTGCGCGGGCGCAACGGCGGCTTGCGGCTGTTTCCCGCGTCGCTGAAGCTGACGATCGGCCAGGTCGTGCGCGCCACCGAGAACGATTTCGCGCTGGTCGGCTGCTTTTCGCCGGACGGCGGCGAGTCGCGCGGCTGCGTGATTCAGCCGCAGTGTCAGCTCAAGGGCGTGCTGGCGGCGGCGCGCGACGCGTTCTTCGCCGAGCTCGACCGCCATACGATCGGCGAACTGTCCGTGCCCGCGTCGCCGCTCGTCGCACTGCTCGGGATTCGCCCGGCCGCGCCCGCGCGTGGCGATGCATCGCCGGACGCCGCACCGGACGCCGCTTTGCCGACCAAGGCCGATTGAGGTCTGCCGCGCCTGCCGCCAGGCGCCCGCGGTGCCCGTGCGGGCCGCCTCCCGCCGCCCGGCAACTGTTGAGTTGAATCAACCGGATTTTCGCTTGAAACCCGTATAACGATCCTCATCTTGGTGTTAATCGAAAATTGGAGGCTTCACCCAAATGAGAATCGACAAGCTAACCACCAAGTTCCAGGAAGCGCTCGCGGACGCCCAGAGCCTCGCCGCCGGCCGCGACAATCAATACATCGAACCCGTGCACGTGCTGGCGGCGCTGGTCGCGCAGCAGGACGGCTCGGCGCGTTCGCTGATGTCGCGGGCGGGCGTACACGTGCAGGCGCTGCAAGGCGCGCTCAACGAAGCGATCTCGCGCCTGCCGCAGGTGACGGGCACCGGCGGCGACATCCAGATCGGCCGTGAACTGGCCGGGCTGCTGAACCAGGCCGACAAGGAAGCGCAGAAGCTGAACGACACGTTCATCGCGAGCGAGATGTTCCTGCTCGCCGTCTCCGACGACAAGGGCGAAGCCGGCAAGCTCGCGCGCCAGCACGGCCTCACGCGCAAGGCGCTCGAAGCCGCGATCGCCGCGGTGCGCGGCGGCTCGCAGGTGCACAGCCAGGACGCGGAAAGCCAGCGCGAGGCGCTGAAGAAATACACGGTCGACCTGACCGAGCGCGCGCGTGCCGGCAAGCTCGATCCGGTGATCGGCCGCGACGACGAAATCCGCCGCTCGATCCAGATCCTGCAGCGCCGCACCAAGAACAACCCGGTGCTGATCGGCGAGCCGGGCGTCGGCAAGACCGCGATCGTCGAAGGGCTCGCGCAACGGATCGTCAACGGCGAAGTGCCGGAGACGCTGAAGGGCAAGCGCGTGCTGTCGCTCGACATGGCCGCGCTGCTCGCCGGCGCGAAGTATCGCGGCGAGTTCGAGGAGCGCCTGAAGTCCGTGCTCAACGACATCGCGAAGGACGAAGGCCAGACGATCGTGTTCATCGACGAGATCCACACGATGGTCGGCGCGGGCAAGGCCGAAGGCGCGATGGATGCGGGCAACATGCTGAAGCCGGCGCTGTCGCGCGGCGAGCTGCACTGCATCGGCGCGACCACGCTCGACGAATACCGCAAGTACATCGAGAAGGACGCCGCGCTCGAACGCCGCTTCCAGAAGGTGCTGGTCGACGAGCCGAGCGTCGAGGCGACCATCGCGATCCTGCGCGGGCTGCAGGAAAAGTACGAGCTGCACCACGGCGTCGACATCACCGACCCGGCGATCGTCGCGGCGGCCGAGCTGTCGCATCGGTACATCACCGACCGGTTCCTGCCGGACAAGGCGATCGACCTGATCGACGAGGCCGCGTCGAAGATCAAGATGGAAATCGATTCGAAGCCCGAAGAGATGGACAAGCTCGATCGCCGGCTGATCCAGCTGAAGATCGAACGCGAGGCCGTGAAGAAGGAGCAGGACGAGGCGTCGCAAAAGCGCCTGCAGCTGATCGAGGAAGAGATCGAGCGGCTCGGTCGCGAATACGCGGACCTCGAGGAAATCTGGACCGCCGAGAAGGCAGCGGTGCAGGGCAGCGCGCAGCTCAAGGAAGAGATCGAGAAGGTGCGTGCCGACATCGTGCGTCTGCAGCGTGAAGGCAAGCTGGAGAAGGTCGCCGAACTGCAGTACGGCAAGCTGCCGCAGCTCGAGTCGCAACTGAAGCAGGTCACGCAGGCCGAAGCGCAGGAGCAGCACGCGCCGACGCGTCCGCGTCTGCTGCGCACGCAGGTCGGCGCGGAAGAAATCGCGGAGGTCGTGTCGCGTGCCACCGGGATTCCGGTGTCGCGGATGATGCAGGGCGAACGCGAGAAGCTGCTGCACATCGAGGAAAAGCTGCACGAGCGCGTGGTCGGCCAGGACGAGGCGATCAGCGCGGTGGCCGATGCGATCCGCCGCTCGCGCGCGGGGCTCGCCGATCCGAACCGTCCGTACGGCTCGTTCCTGTTCCTCGGGCCGACCGGCGTGGGCAAGACCGAGCTGTGCAAGGCGCTGGCGTCGTTCCTGTTCGACTCGGAAGAGCATCTGATCCGGATCGACATGAGCGAGTTCATGGAGAAGCACAGCGTCGCCCGCCTGATCGGCGCGCCGCCGGGCTATGTCGGCTACGAGGAAGGCGGCTACCTGACGGAAGCCGTGCGCCGCAAGCCGTACAGCGTGATCCTGCTCGACGAGATCGAGAAGGCGCATCCGGACGTGTTCAACGTGCTGCTGCAGGTGCTCGACGACGGTCGCATGACCGACGGGCAGGGCCGCACGGTCGACTTCAAGAACACGGTGATCGTGATGACGTCGAACCTCGGCTCGCAGGTGATCCAGTCGCTGACCGGCTCGCCGCAGGAAGAGATCAAGGACGCGGTGTGGATCGAGGTGAAGCAGCACTTCCGCCCCGAGTTCCTGAACCGGATCGACGACGTCGTCGTGTTCCACGCGCTCGATCGCAGCAACATCGAATCGATCGCGAAGATCCAGCTCGCCCGCCTGCACGACCGGCTCGCGAAGCTCGACATGGCGCTCGACGTGTCGCCGGCGGCGCTCGAGCAGATCGGCAAGGTCGGCTACGACCCGCTGTTCGGCGCGCGGCCGCTGAAGCGCGCGATCCAGCAGGAGATCGAGAACCCGGTCGCGAAGCTGATCCTCGCGGGCCGCTTCGGTCCGAAGGACGTGATCCCGGTCGACGTCAGCGACGGCCAGTTCGTGTTCGATCGCGTCGTGCACTGAGCGGCATCGGCCGCCCGCACGCCCGGCTCGCGCCGGGCGCGCAAAAACGAACGCCCCGCTTCGTGCGGGGCGTTTGCATATGGGCCGGCGCAACCGCCGCCGGACCGTCGGGCCGTGCGCTGCGCGCTCAGCCTTGCTTGTTGCCGCCGAACATGCCGGCGAGCTGCGTGAGCGTGCCCAGCACGTTCGACGTGTCGATCTGGCCGCCGGCCGGCACTTCGCCGTTCGGCGTCGCGCCGTTGACCACGTGCGGCAGCACCTGCGCGAGAATCGACGAGGCCTGCGACGGGTCGATGCCGACCTTGCTCGCGAGCGAGCCGACGACGTCGGAGCCGAGCACGTTCTGCAGCGTGTCGGCCGAGATCGGCTGGTTTTCGCCGGTGCCGACCCACGAGCCGATCACTTCGCCCGCGCCGCCGGCCTTGAACTTCTCGATCAGCCCGTTCAGGCCGCCCGGCTGGTTGTTGATGAATTCGAGCGCGGTCGCGATGAGCGCGCTTTGCGAGTTGCCGCCGGCCTGGCCGCCGATCAGACCGCCGACGATGTCGAGGAGACCCATGATTCTTCACCTTCACTGAAAAGGGCGCCGTACGACGGCGCCCGTTGAACGAATGCCGCGCGCACGCGGCGTATGTCAGGCGCCCGACGCCGCGGCGGCGGAGGCGGCCTTGTCCTTCTTGCTCTTCTTCTTCGAACCCTTGGTCGCTTTCGCGGACGACGCTGCGGCCGGGGCGCTCGCGCCTGCATCGGCCGACGCCGCTGCTGCTGCTGCCGCCTTGTCCTTCTTCGACGCACGCTTGCTCTTCGCCGGCTTGGCCGCCGCGTCGGACGCGCTGGCGGCAGGCGCGGTCGCGGTCGCCGGCGTGCCGGTGGTCGCGCTCGGCGACGTCGTGGCCGACGGGGCCGGAGCCGGAGCCGCCGACGGCGTCGCGGCCGGCTTCGACAGCTTCACGCCCTTCGGCGGCGTCGACGAGCCGCCGATCGTCAGACCGTTCTCCTCGAGATGGCCGACCGATTTCGTGCCGAGCCCCTTCACGCGGTTCGCGAGATCGTCCGCATCCTTGAACGGGCCGTTCTTCGTGCGTTCGTCGATGATCGCCTTCGACTTCACGGGCCCGAGGCCCTTCACCGCTTCGAGCGCCGCCTGGTCGGCGGTGTTGACCTCGACGGCAGCGGCCAGACCGGCGGCAAGCGACAACGACAGCGCGACGAACAGCATCAGCAGCTTCTTCAGCATGGCAGGCTCCCTGATTCGGACGGACGGATGGATGGCGGTAGCAATCGACGGCGACGCGACACCCGCCGCGTGCCGCCGTTAAGCATAGGTCAAATGCGTGCCCTTTTTGAGACAGGCTTCCCGCATCTTGCTGAAGGCTTGCGCCGGTGTAAAGACGCAAAGCCGCGCGGCACGGTGCTTTTGACCATTCTTGACGGTGTGCGGGGGTGCGGGCGGGTGTGTGACGCAGCGCGTGACGGCGATCGGGCCTGGCCGTTCGATCGTGCTTGACTTAGAGTGAACTCTAACTCCTAACCTTGTTCCTGCCATGTCGAAAACCGTTTCCAGATCCACCGCCGCCGGCCCGCTGACGATCGGGCAAGTCGCCGAACTGACCGGCGTGTCGACGCACACGCTGCGCTATTACGAGCAGGCCGGGCTGTTGCGCGCGATTTCACGCACGGCCGCCGGGCACCGGCTCTATGCGCCGGCCGACCTGGACTGGCTCGCGTTCGTGATGCGCCTGAAGGCGACCGGCATGCCGATCGCGCAGATGCAGCAGTTCGCGGCGCTGCGGGCCGAAGGCGAGTCGACCTTCGGCGCGCGGCGGCGCTTGCTCAGTGCGCATCGCGATGCGGTGCGCGCGCACATCGCCGAGTTGCAGGCGAGCCTCGACGCGATCGGCGACAAGATCGCGTACTACGAGCAGCAGGAGCGCGAGACGGAACGACGGGCAAATCCTACTCACTTACCCTCGGAACAGGACGGATACCATGGAACGACTCGTTGACGATCGCTTTGCGCGCGGCTGGAACAAGCTGAAGGAAATCGACGGCGAAGTGGGCGAGCGCGTCATCGCGGCGCTTGCGCCGATCGCACCGGACTTCGGACGGCTGTTGGTCGAATTCGGCTTCGGCGACATCTACAGCCGGCCGCAACTCGACCTGAAGGCGCGCGAGATCGCGACGATCGCCGCGCTGGCCGCGCTCGGCAATGCGCAGCCGCAATTGAAGGTGCACATCGAGGCCGCGCTGAACGTCGGCTGCACGCGCGACGAGATCGTCGAGGTGTTCATGCAGATGGCCGTCTATGCGGGCTTTCCGGCAGCATTGAACGCACTGTTCGCCGCGCACGAGGTGTTCACGCGGCGCGTCGACGCGGCCGGCGCCGACGCCCGCACGGAAGCGGCCGTGGCGCACTGCGGGTGAAGCGAAGCGCGCGTCGGCGGGCGGACGCGCCGACGGATCAGATCCGGTGCGGCGCGACGATCCGGTGCTTGGCGATGCGCCGGTACAGCGTCGCGCGCGAGATGCCGAGCGCGCGCGCGGCGGCGTCGGGCCGCCAGCGATGGGCGGTGAGCGCCGCGACGATGCGGCCGCGCTCGTCGTCCGGCGGCACGCCCGCGCCGTGCGCGCCGAGCCGGACACCGAGCTGCGCGGCGAGGTCGGCCGGCAAGTCGCGCCGCGTCACGCGCGCGCCGTCGCATACCGCGCACGCGTAGCGCAGCACGTTGCGCAGCTGGCGCACGTTGCCGGGCCACGGGTAGGCGGCGAGCTCTTCGGCGAGCGTCGCGTCGAGCGTCAGCACGTGGCCGGTGGCCTGCGCCTCCTCGGCGAACACCGCGGCGATCACGTCGCGCACGTCCGCGCGCTCGCGCAGCGGCGGCAGCGCGAACGTCGCGCCGCTCAGCCGGTAGTACAGATCCTCGCGGAACGTGCCGTCGGCGACCATGCGGGCGAGATCGCGGTGCGTCGCGCAGATCACGTCGAGATCGACGCGCACCGGCGTGTCGCTGCCGAGCGGCACGACCTCGCCGTCCGCGAGCACGCGCAGCAGGCGCGTCTGCAACGCGAGCGGCATGTCGCCGATTTCGTCGAGGAACAGCGTGCCGCCGTCGGCGAGCGCGATCTTGCCGCGCGCGCCGTGCTTGCGCGCGCCGGTGAACGCGCCGGCCGCATAGCCGAACAGTTCGCTCTCGATCAGCGCCTCCGGCAGCGCGCCGCAGTTGACCGCCACGAACGGCCGCGCGCGCCGCGCGCCGGCGTCATGTACTGCGCGCGCAAACACTTCCTTGCCCGCGCCCGTCTCGCCGAGCACGAGGATCGGCAGCCGCTTGCTCGCCACGCGCAGCGCGAGTTCGGCCTGCTGCGCGACGCGCGCGTCGCTGCTGTTCAGGAACGGCGTGAGCGCGCCGACGTGACGCTGCTCGGCGCCCGGGCGGCGCGCCGTCTTGTCGGTCTCGCGGCTCGCGCGCCGCAGCGGCGCCCGCAGCCGTGCATAGAGCGGCGCGCCGGTGGCGCGCAGCCGCAGCGCGACGATCGCATCGAGGCGCGCGGCGTCGCGCAGCGGCATCTCGGTCGCATCGAAGATCTCGTCGATATGGCGCGGCTCGTTCAGCGCCGGCAGCGCGTCGCGCGCGTGCCGGTTCGCGGCGACGATGTTGCCGCATTCGTCGAACGCGATCAGCCATTCGGGTTGCGCCTCGACGTAATGACGGTTCGGATGACCGAACAGAATCCAGTGCTGCGCGGTGCTGTGCACGAAGTAGCCGTCCTCGATCAGCGCCGCGCTCTGCCGCACGAGCTGGTACACGAGGCGCTGGCTGTCGCGGCTGTCCGGCGACTGCACGGCCGATGCGTCGAGCACGCCGATCAGCTCGCCGCCCGGCGAGAAGATCGGCGCGGCGCTGCAGGTCAGCGTGGTGAACGCGGCGCGGAAGTGGTCGGTCTTGTGCACGGTGATCGGCGCGAGATCGGTCAGCACGCTCGCGACGCCGCAGGTGCCTTCCTCGCTTTCCGACCAGCAGGTGCCGATGTGCAGCCCCGCATGACGAAAATCGTTGCGGCGGTCGCGCTCGATCCGGTAGTCGATCGTCACGCCGTGCGCGTCCGTCAGCATCACGCAATAGTCTGCAACGCGAATCATGTCGTGCAGGCGCGTGAGGCACTGGCCCGACGCGCGCAGGAACGCCTCTTCCTTGTCGCGCACCTCGCGCAGCTCGGCCGCGGTGAGCACGCGCGGGCCGATCGACGACGCGGGATCGAGCGCGTAGCGCTCGAGCGAGCGCTGCCACGACGACACCAGACGCGCGGACTCGGCCGGCGCGGGCAGGCGTCCGGCGAGCGCGCCAAGGACGCGATCGGCGTGCTGGGCCTGGGGGACGGCATAGGGCATGGTCGGCTCCGGTTCCATACGGCAGGGAATTCGACCTTCTTGTAGCACATCCGCTTGCGCGGATCACATTGCATCGCAGCACGCGGCACGCGTGAGACGTTCGTCTCAGCGCGATCTCGGCCGTCTCGCGCCGTTGAGACGCGCGGGCGGGCCGGCCGCGACGTTCGGCCGGCGCGCGCCGTGCCGCGACACGCATGGCTCGGCGGCCGAACCGCGCGATGGGCGACGTCGCCGCGGCAGCCACCCGTGCGACTCGGCCCCGTGAGACGCACGGGGCGTTTCGTGCGGCGGCGAGCCGTCGCGCCGGCCTGCGTCACCGCCCGGCAGCGGTGCCGAGCCTGTATCCGCGCGGGTTTCGCGGTCGTGGTGCGCACGATGGCACGCCGCTTGCAGATGTGATCGGCAAGCCCGGCGCGTTGGCGTCGGCGACGACGATCCGCTGCCCTCGATGACGGCGGACGAGACATGCAGGGCCGCTGCGCGAGCGCCGGCCCAATGGATGGAGACAAGCCCGTGACGACGCCCGTGACCGTCGGCGTGATCGCGAACCCCGCATCGGGGCGCGACATTCGCCGTCTGACGACGCATGCATCCGTGTTCCCGACCGCGGAGAAGGCCAACATGGTCGTGCGCCTGCTCGCCGGCCTCGGCGCGATGGGCGTCGAGCGCGTGCTGACCTTGCGCGACAAGACGGGCATCGCGACGCTGCTGATGCGTGCGCTCGATACGCACCGCGCGGTCGCGCCGCACGAGCGCTGGCCCGAGGTCGAATTCGTCGATCTGCCGATCACCGACAGCGTCGCCGACACGCAGGCGGGCGCCGCCTACATGCACCGGATGGAAGTGTCGCTGATCGTCGTGCTCGGCGGCGACGGCACCCATCGCGCGGTCGCCGCGCACTGCGGCGCGACGCCGCTCGTCGCGCTGTCCACCGGCACCAACAACGCCTTTCCCGAACATCGCGAGGCAACCGTCGCGGGCGTCGCGGCCGGGCTCGCCGCGACCGGCGCGGTGCCGGCCGAGATCGCGTTCGTGCGCAACAAGCGGCTCGTCGTGCGCTGCATCGCCGGGGCCAACGCGGGGCGCGAGGAGATCGCGCTGGTCGACGTGTGCGCGGCGCGACAGCGCTTCATCGGCGCGCGTGCGGTCACCGGGCCGGCCGACATCGAGACGCTCTACCTGACCTTCGCGGAGCCGGACGGCATCGGCCTGTCCGCGCTCGGCGGCGCATGGGCGCCGCTCGAGCGCAGCGCGCCGCACGGGCTCGCGATGCGCTTTGCCGTCGACGGGCGGACGGACGGCACGCCGCTCGTCGCGCCGATCGCACCGGGGCGCGTCGATCGCGTCGTGATGCGCAGCTGCGAGCGGCTGGAGCCCGGTGCATGGCAGACCATCCCGTTCGAGCGCGGCACGCTCGCATTCGACGGCGAGCGCGAGATCGAGGTCGCGCGCGGCGAGCGCTACGAGATCGCGCTCGACTGGCACGGGCCGCTGACCGTCGACGTCGGCCGCACGCTGCGCTACGCGTCGTCACGACAGGTGCTGCGCGAAGCCGGCGCGTGGCGCGATTGAAGGTGCGTGTACCGGCAAGCCATTTCGATATCCATAACGACGAACACGGAGACATCGCCATGACAACCCCTCTGGAAGGACAGGTCGCGATCGTGACCGGCGGTGCGCGCGGCATCGGCCGCGGCATCGCGCTGACGCTCGCGGCCGCGGGCGCCGACATCCTGCTGGCCGATCTGCTCGACGACGCGCTCGACTCGACCGCGCGCGAAGTGCGCGCGCTCGGCCGCCGGGCGGTGCTCGCGAAGGTCGACGTCACGCAGGCCGCGCAGGTCGACGCGATGGTCGCGCAGGCGCTCGCCGAGCTGGGCGGGCTCGACATCATGGTGAATTGCGCGGGCGTGATCAGCATTCATCCGGTCGAGGCGCTGAGCGAGCGCGACTGGGATTTCGTGATGGACGTGAACGCGAAGGGCACGTTCCTCGGCTGCCGCGCGGCGCTTCCGCATCTGAAGGCGCAGGGGCATGGCCGGATCATCAACGTCGCATCGATCGCCGGCAAGGAGGGCTTCCCGAATCTCGCCCACTACAGCGCATCGAAGTTCGCGGTGGTCGGTTTCACCAACGCGCTGGCGAAGGAACTCGCGCGCGACGGCGTGACCGTCAACGCGATCTGTCCGGGCATCGTGCGCACCTACATGTGGGACCGGCTGTCCGACGAATGGAAGACCGATGGCGAATCGGTCGAGCAATCGTGGCAGCGGCATCAGCTCACGCTGATCCCGCAGGGCCGCGCGCAGACGCCCGAAGACATGGGCCGCCTCGCGCTGTTCTTCGCGACGATGGACAACGTGACCGGCCAGGCCGTGAACGTCGACGGCGGCTTCACGTTCCATTGACGACGCACGCCGAGCAATCCGTCGCCGCGGCGCGGCCGCGGCGGCATTCGCAGTCAGACCTACTCAGGAGACACACATGACCGTTTCGACCCAGCTCAGCAGGGACACGCTGCTGGACGCCTACCGGCTGATGCGCACCATCCGCGAATTCGAGGAGCGCCTGCACGTCGAGTTCGCGACCGGCGAAATCCCCGGCTTCGTTCACCTGTACGCGGGCGAGGAGGCGTCCGCGGTCGGCACGATGCTGCACCTCGGCCTCGAGGATTACGTCGCCACCACGCACCGCGGCCACGGCCACTGCATCGCCAAAGGCGTCGACGTGCACGGGATGATGGCCGAGATCTACGGCAAGAAGACGGGCGTCTGTCACGGCAAGGGCGGCTCGATGCACATCGCCGACCTCGCGATGGGGATGCTCGGCGCCAACGGGATCGTCGGCGCGGGCGGCCCGCTCGTCTGCGGCGCGGCGCTCGCGGCGAAGCACAAGAAGACCGGCGGCGTCGGCGTGTGCTTCTTCGGCGACGGCGCATCGAACCAGGGCGTGATCTTCGAATCGATGAACCTCGCGTCGGTGTGGCGGCTGCCGGCGATCTTCGTCGCCGAGAACAACGGCTATGCGGAAGCGACGTCGGCGAGCTGGTCGGTCGCGACCGACAACATCGCCGACCGCGCGAACGGCTTCGGGATGCCGGGCGTGATCGTCGACGGCTTCGACTTCTTCGCGGTGCACGAAGCGCTCGGCGAAGCGGTCGCACGCGCGCGCAACGGCGGCGGCCCGACGCTCGTCGAGGTGAAGTTCACGCGCTACTTCGGCCACTTCGAGGGCGACGCGCAGACTTACCGCGCGCCGGGAGAAGTGCAGAAGCTGCGCGACGAGAAGGACTGCCTGAAGCACTTCGAAACGCGCGTGGTGCGCGCCGAAGTGCTGACCACCGACGAACTGCGCGCGGTCGATGCGCAGGTGAAGGCGCTGATCGACGACGCGGTCGCGCAGGCGAAGGCCGCGCCGCTGCCCGATGCGGCGGACCTGCTCGCCGACGTGTACGTGTCGTATCCGTGAGCGCGGCCTGACCGAGCAACTGCCGGCCGACACGGCGAACCGAATATTCCAGGAGACAGACATGGCAAGGAAGATCACTTATTCGCAGGCGATCAACGAGGCGCTCGCGCAGGAAATGGCGCGCGACGACAGCGTGATCGTGATGGGCGAGGACAATGCAGGCGGCGCGGGCGCGCCCGGCGAGGACGACGCGTGGGGCGGCGTGCTCGGCGTGACGAAGGGGCTGTTCCACAAGTTTCCGGGCCGCGTGCTCGATACGCCGCTGTCGGAAGGTGGCTACATCGGCGCGGCCGTCGGCGCGGCCGCGTGCGGGATGCGGCCCGTCGCGGAGCTGATGTTCATCGACTTCATGGGCGTGTGCTTCGACCAGATCTTCAATCAGGCCGCCAAATTCCGCTACATGTTCGGCGGCAAGGCCGTCACGCCGGTGGTGATCCGCGCGATGTACGGCGCCGGCCTGCGGGCGGCGGCGCAGCATTCGCAGATGCTCACGTCGCTGTTCACGCATATCCCGGGGCTGAAGGTGGTGTGCCCGTCGACGCCGTACGACGCGAAGGGCCTGCTGATCCAGTCGATCCGCGACAACGACCCGGTGATCTTCCTCGAGCACAAGCTGCTCTACACGCGTGAAGGCGAGGTGCCCGAGGAATCGTATGCGATCCCGTTCGGCGAGGCCAACGTCGTGCGCGAAGGCGACGACGCGACGATCGTCACCTACGGCCGCATGGTCCATCTCGCCACCGACGCGGCCGCGAAGCTCGCGAAGGACGGCATTCACGTCGACGTGATCGACCTGCGCACGACGTCGCCGCTCGACGAGGAAACGATCCTCGAGAGCGCGGAGCGCACCGGGCGCGTGGTGGTCGTCGACGAGGCGAACCCGCGCTGCTCGATCGCCACCGACATCGCGGCGCTCGTCGCGCAGCGCGCGTTCCGCTCGCTGCAGGCGCCGATCGAGCTGGTGACCGCGCCGCACACGCCCACGCCGTTCGCCGGCGTGCTGGAAGACTTGTACATCCCGTCCGCCGATGCGATCGCGCAGGCGGTACTGAAGACGAGGAGCTGACACGATGTCGATTCACATGATCACGATGCCCAAGTGGGGGCTGTCGATGGAGCAGGGGCAGGTCAATGGCTGGCTGAAGTCGATCGGCGAGCGCGTGACGAAGGGCGACGAAGTGCTCGACGTGGAGACCGACAAGATTTCGTCGGGCGTCGAGTGCGCGTTCGACGGCACGCTGCGCCGGCAAGTCGCGCAGGAAGGCGAGACGCTGCCGGTCGGCGCGCTGCTCGGCGTGGTCGCCGCAGCTGATGCGAGCGACGCCGACATCGACGCGGCGATCGCCGAATTCCAGCGCGATTTCGTGCCGAGCGCGGCCGCCGACGACGCGGCCGGCCCGCAGCCCGAGAAGGCGCAGATCGGCGGGCGCACGCTGCGGTTCCTGAAGCTCGGCGACGGCTCGGGCACGCCGGCCGTGCTGATTCACGGCTTCGGCGGCGATCTGAACAACTGGCTGTTCAATCACGCGGAACTCGCCGCGCATCGGCCGGTGTGGGCGCTCGACCTGCCGGGGCACGGCGAGTCCGGCAAGGCGGTCGAGACCGGCAGCCTCGACGAGCTGGCCGACGCGGTGCTCGCGCTGCTCGATGCGCAGCAGATCGAGCGCGCGCACCTGATCGGCCATTCGATGGGAGGCGCGGTGGCGATGGCGGCGGCCGAGCGCGCGCCGCAACGCGTGGCGTCGCTGACGTTGATCGCGAGCGCCGGGCTCGGCGCCGACATCAACCGCGATTACATCGACGGCTTCGTCGCGGGCAACAGCCGCAACACGCTGAAGCCGCATCTCGGCGCGCTGTTCGCGGATCACGCGCTGGTGACGCGGCAACTGGTCGAGGATCTCGTCAAGTACAAGCGGCTCGAAGGCGTGCAGGCGGCGCTCGAGAAGATCGCGAACGCGGCGTTCGACGGCGCGGCCCAGCGGCGCGTGTTCCGCGATCGCGTCGCGTCGCTCGCGCCGCGCACGCTGGTGATCTGGGGCGAGCACGACCAGGTGATTCCCGCGCAGCACGCGCAGGGCTTGCCGGACGGCGTGCGCGCCGAGGTGATCGCCGGCAGCGGCCACATGGTGCAGATGGAGGCGGCTGCCGACGTGAACCGCCTGATCGTCGCGTTTCTCGGAGACTGACGATGGCCGCCGCGCTCGAACGACCCAGCCTCACCGCGCTCGGCCAGCCGGGCGCGCGCAGCCGCGACAAGCTCGCGCGCATTCCGGTGCGCGTCGAGCCCGCGGCGGGCGCGGCGCTGCCGAAGCCGTCGTGGCTGCGGGCGCGGCCGATGTCGAGCGGGGCGGTCGCCGACATGGCGGCCGTGCTGCGCGATCATCGGCTGCATTCCGTCTGCGAGGAGGCGATGTGTCCGAACATCGGCGAATGCTTCGCGCAGCGCACCGCGACCTTCATGATCATGGGCGGGCTGTGCACGCGGCGCTGCCCGTTCTGCGACGTCGCGCACGGCCGTCCCGAGCCGCTCGATCCCGACGAGCCCGCGCGGCTCGCCGCGGCGGCGGCCGCGCTCGGGCTGCGCTACGTCGTGATCACGTCGGTCGATCGGGACGACCTGCGCGATGGCGGCGCCGCGCATTTCGCCGCCTGCATCGCGGCGGTGCGCGCACGCGTGCCGGGCATCGGCGTCGAGGTGCTGACGCCCGATTTTCGCGGCCGCGTCGCGCGTGCGCTCGACGCGTTGTCGTCGGCATGGCCGGACGTGTTCAATCACAACATCGAGACGGTGCCGTCGCTGTATCGGGCCGCGCGGCCCGGCGCCGATTATCGCGGCTCGCTCGAACTGCTCGCGCAGGCGAAGGCCGCGCGGCCGGCGCTCGTGACGAAATCGGGCTTGATGCTCGGGCTCGGCGAGCGCGACGACGAGGTGCGCGCCACGCTGCACGACCTGCGCGCGCACGAGGTCGACGTGCTGACGCTCGGCCAGTATCTGGCGCCGTCCGTGCATCATCTGCCGGTGCGGCGCTACGTGAGCCCCGACGCGTTCGACGCGTGGCGCGACGAGGCGCTGGCGCTGGGGTTTCGCGAAGTCGTCGCAGGCCCGCTCGTGCGCTCGTCGTATCACGCGGCCGACGTGCTGAAGCCCGCGTGAGCCGCCCGCCGCGCGTCAGGCGCCAGCCTGCGCGCGGCTCACGCGGCGCAGATAGACCGCGAGGCCGGCGCCGGCGAGCATCAGGCTGAGCGTGTTCGCGAACCAGAAGCCGCGCGCACCGGTCAGCCAGGCCGGCGTGATGCCGCCGACGTCGAAGCCGAGCAGATAGCCGCCGCCGAGCCCGACGCCCCACAGCGCGATCGCGTAGATCACGGTCGGCACGACCGCGACCTTGTACGCGCGCAGCACGAACGCGGAGGTGACCTGCAGCGCGTCGAAGAAGTGGTAGCAGGTGACGATCGCGACGAGCGGCAGCGCCGCGGCGGCGACGGCCGGATCGGGCGTGTACGCGCCGACGATGAGCGGACGCAGCACGAACACCAGCACGCCGTAGGTGGCCGCGACCGCGCACGCGAGCATCACGCTGTGGCGGCCGAGCAGGCGCGCCTCGTCGTGGCGGCCGGCGCCGAGCGCACGCGCGACCAGCGTCGACGCGGCGACGCCGATCGACAGCGGCGTCATGTACAGCACGCCGCCGATATTGCCGGCGATCTGGTGGCCGGCGAGGGAGGTCGTGCCGAACTGCGCGATGAAGAGCGCCATGCAGGTGTACGACGTGACCTCGATCAGGTACGACAGCCCCATCGGCACGCCGAGCTGCAGGATCGCCTTCTGGCGTGCCCACACGGGCCAGCAAAAGCGCGAGAAGATCGCGAGCGGCGCGAACACGTCGAGCTTCGCGAGCAGCGTGAAGCCGATCGCCGCGAGCGCCCAGTTGATCAGCGTGCTCGCGAGCCCGCAGCCGGGGCCGCCGAGCGCCGGCACGCCGAAGCCGCCGAACACGAACCACACGTTGAGCGGAAACTTCAGCAGCAGCGCGCCGATCTGCAGGATCATCGCGAGGCGCGGCTTGCCGGCCGCGTTGGTGAGCGCGTTGTAGATGCGGAACACGAGGCTCGCCGGCAGGCCGTACGACAGGATGCGCAGGTATTCGACCGTGCGGTCGTGCAGCGTGGGCGGCGCGTGCGCCGCTTGCAGCAGCGCGTCGGGAAAGTGCAGCAGCAGGAAGCCGGGCACCGCGAGCAGCAGCGCGAGCCACAGCGCCTGCCGGACTTCCTCGCCGATCTCGGCATAGCGCCGTGCGCCGTACAGCTGCCCGGTGATCGGCTGCAGCGCCGACAGGATCCCGGTGAGCCCGATGTAGACCGACACGTAGATCGACGAGCCGAGCCCGAGCGCGGCGAGATCGGTGGCCGAATAGCGGCCGACCATCGCGGTGTCGATCACGCTGAACGCGATGATCGCGAGCTGGCCGACCAACACCGGCCATGCGAGGCCGACGATCCGGCGGATGTCGGCGAGCATCGTCACTCGACCGCGCGATGGCGCGGGCCACGGCGCTTGACGGGCGTCTTCGGCCGCTCGATGCGCTCGTAGAGCCGGAAGCGCTCGTCGCGGTCGGCGACGCGGCGGCCTTCCCACACGAGACGCCAGACGTATTGCGACATCGCGCTCGGCTCGCCGAAGTCCGCGCGGTCCTGGCGCAGGATCACGTCGCATTCGCCGGAGAATTCGAAGTGCATGTCGCCGAAATAGGCGAACGTCGCGAGCTGCGCGTCGCCGAGCCGCACGGGCGAGATGCATTCATAGTCTTTCGGCAGGTGCGACGCGATCTGTCGCGCGACATCGCTGTAGGTGCGGCCGTAGTTGACGATCGGCAGCCACAGCGTCATCAGCAGCACCCACATCAGCGTGGTGCCGGCGCCCGATAGCACGACGCTGCGCCACAGCACCTTCGGCTGACGCGACACGCGCCAGCGCGCGAGCACGAACCAGCACACGGTGACCACCACCGCGCAGATGAACGACAGGATCTTGAAATGCGGCTCGTAGCCCGGCACGAGGCGCGCGAGGTTGCGCGCGAGCGGGTGCGGGAAGCCGGTCAGCGACGCCAGCCACACGAGCCAGACGAACGTGCCGAGGATGGTGAAGCTCAACACCGCGAACCAGTCGAACGCGTTGATCGCGCCGCGCTTGAGCGTCGGCAGCGCGAAGGTCGCGAGCACCGCGAGCGGCGGCAGCAGCAGCATGTACATCCGGTTCGACTGCTGGCTCTGCAGGATCACGAGCGCGACCAGCGGCACCACCACCGACAGCGGAATCGCGATATGCGCGCGGCGGCGCATGCCGGCCCAGCTCCACCAGGCCCAGATCGCGAGCGGCCACGCCGGCCACGTGAACAGCGGCAGGTTCTTCGCCGCGTAGGCGAGCACCGCGGTCGGCGGGCCGGAAAAGCGCATCAGGCTGCCGTGGATCCACTGGTTGAAGAACCACGCGGCGTCGTCGGGCGTCGCGTTGAAGGCAGCGAGCGGCCACAGCGCGAAGATCGCGGCCGCGAGCGGGACGCCGACCAGCGGCAGGCGCAGGTTGCGCATCTCCGGCGTGACGAGCCACAGCACGGCCGTGCCGGCCAGCAACGCGGCCACCAGCACGGGATTGCCCGACAGGGCGACCAGCCCGACCGCGGCGCCCCACCACAGCGCGCCTTGCATCGGCTTGTCGATGCCGCGCACGATGCCGTACACGAACATCGCGATCCACGCGAACTGCGCGAGCTGCGGCGTGGTTTCATGGCCGCGCTCGGCGAGGCCGAAGCAGGCGACGAGAATCAGCAGCGCGCCGTCGGCGAGCGTGCGGCCGTAGTCGCGCGGCTCCGGCTCGCCGCCGAATGCGTACTTGAACGGTTGTACCTCGGCGCGTCGGCCGAGCAGGTAGGCCGCGTACCAGACGAACGCGCAGGCGATGCAGAACAGCACGCCCGTATCGACGCGCGACGCGTTGCTCGCGTCGACCCACGGCGCGAGCGCGCGGATCGACAGCGCGCCGAGCCAGTAGCCGAGCGGCCCGTCGGTCGTGATGAACTTGCCGACCAGATTGGGTAGCAGCCAGTCGTGCCAGCCGCCGGTCGCCATCGTCCACATCACGCCGAAGCCCGCGGCGTCCTCGTTCTTCCACGGGTCGCGGCCGAACAGGCCAAACGCCGCATAGACGAGGCACAGCGTGAGCAGCAGCCAGCGCGGCAGCGCGCGCGTGGCGGAGGCGGTGAGACGAACGACAGGCTTCATGCAGATCAGCGATTTGATTTGTTATGGGCAGGCGGCCGGCACGATCGTGCGCGGGCGGGCCGGATTCGAGCATCCGGCATTGTAGACGCGACGGCCGTTGCGCGTCAGACGATTGCCGCGCTGGGTGCCGGCGCGTGTGCTGTCCCGGCGAGCGGCGACAAAAAAGGGCAGCCTGGGCTGCCCTTTTGTGCGGTACCGGTGCGTTGCAACCACCGGATCGGTGCGAAGCTTACTTCGCGACCTTGCCGCTGGCGCGTGCGCCGAACTTGTTCTTGAACTTCTCGACACGGCCTGCCGTGTCCATGATCTTCTGCTGGCCGGTGTAGAACGAGTGCGATTCCGACGACACTTCGATCTTGGCGAGCGGGTAGGTCTTGCCTTCGTGGTCGATGGTTTCACGCGTCTGGATCGTCGAGCGCGTGATGAACTTGAAGCCGTTCGACATGTCTTGGAAGACGACTTCGCGGTAGTCCGGGTGAATGCCAGGTTTCATGATGTTCCTTGGTGAGAGCGGTAGCCAACCCGCCGCTTGCCGTACCGGACCGCACGCATTCGTGCGATTCGGCCGCCGTCAAGCCCGGCGCGAGCCACTTGCCTAAGGTCGAAAAACGGCGATTATGCCAGAAAATCAGACGGTTGACGATTAATTTTCATCATGCGTCGAGCGCGCCCGTGCCGGCCGGATCCTGCCGATAGTAGCGGGCGAGCAGCCGGTACAGCTCCGGAAATTCGGACTCGAACGCCTGCGGCCGCACGAACAGCGCCTCGCTGCACACCGCGAAGAATTCCGACGGGTGATCGGCCGCATACGGATCGATCAGCGAGTCGCGCTCGAAGCGCGCCCACGCGCGCTCCGGCACCGCATCGACGCGCGCGCAGAACTGGTCGTAGGCGTGCTCGAACACGTCGGCCCACGCCTGCGCATCGAGGTGCGGCGCGTGCCAGCGGCGAAACAGCGGCGGGTAGCCGTCGGCCGCGCCCGTCAGCATGTCGATCTTGTGCGCGAATTCGTGGATCACCACGTTGTACGCGTCGCGGCCGTCGGTCATCTGCGCGTCTTCCCACGACAGGATCACCGGGCCGCCTTCCCAGGCCTCGCCGCTCGCGTCCTGCTCGACCTCGTGCACCACGCCGTTCTCGTCCTCCACCGTCTTGCGGATCACGAATTCGCCCGGATACACGACGATGCCGACCCAGCCGTCGTACAGCGACAAGTCGAGATTCAGCACCGGCAGGCAGGCCTGCGCCGCGATCGCGACGATCATCCGGTCGGTCAGCTCGAGCCCGTGCGCGGTCGAAAACGACTTGCGCGCGATGAACAGGCTCGTCAGCTCGCGCAGCCGGCGCTGGTCGTCCGGCGCAAGCGCGCCGAGGAAGGGCAGGCGCGCGACCGTGTCGTCCCACAGCGCATCGGGGATCGGGTGGCTGCGCAGCGCGCGATCGCGGCGGCGGTCGTCGAACCAGCGGGTCAGTTTCGAGAGCATGGAGGCGGCGCGGGAAAATCCAAAGCCTGTCTTTTAACTCAATCGATCTCTTTTTGCCATGCCGCGAACAGGCCGCCGACGAGCGCGACGCCCGCGAGGTAATAGAAACCGTCGAGCGACGCGAGGAACGACGCCTGTTGCGCGACCATCCGCGCGATCGATGCGATCGCGAGCGCGTGCGCGTCGCTGAGCGCGTGGCCGGCGGCCGCGTAGCCGCGCGTGAGCGTGTCGACGCTCTGCTGGAACAGCGGGTCGAACACGTTCGCGCGCTCGACGAGCCGCGTCTGGTGCACGGCCAGCCGGTGCTGCTCGACGATGATCACCGACGACGTCGCGAACGAGATCGTCAACTGGCGCACGATGTTCTTCAGCCGGTAGCCGTGCGTGTACTCGTCGATCGCGAAGATCCGGAACGTCAGGTTCGCGACCGGCAGCACGATGAACAGCAGCAGCAATCCGCGCAGCAGCAGCGGGACGACCAGCGCGGCGTCGCCGACCTGCGGCGTCATCCGGGTCATCCACAGCGCGGCGACGATCGCGATCGCGAACCCCGGCACCACGAACCATTTCTTGTGCGTGACGCGCTTCGCATGCCGCAGGTACGCGAACAGCGCGGTGGCCGAGATCAGCGACATCGTGCCGACCAGCCGCCCGGCGTTCTCGACCGGATAGCCGAGCCCGCGTTCGAGCAGCCGGGAGGTCAGGTAGCTGAAGCCGGTCGACTCGTAGTAATAGAACATGTACAGCAGCAGCCCGACCTGGAAAGTGCGCTCGCGCAGCGCATGCAGCCGCACGAGCGGCGCCGGATGGTGCCACTGGTGATACGCGAACCATGCGAGCGCGCCGATGCCCGCGAACGTCAGCAGCATCAGCGTCGGCGAGCCGCTGTAGAGCTGGTAGTGCACCTGCTGCAACACGATCTGCAATGCGCCTTGCGCCAGCGCAAACACGACGTAGGGCCAGAAATGCCCGGGGCCGCGCTCGTCGTCGAGCGTCCTGCCCGAGTCGGGCAGCGTGACGAACGCGAGCGCCGCGAACGCGATGCCGAACGGCGCCGTGCAGGCGAACAGCGCGCGCCACGTCGAATGCGCGACGAGCAGCCCGCCGACGATCGGCGCAAGCGCGCTGCCCAGCAGGATCATGATCAGGAACGCGCGCGTGGCGGGCGCGCGCTCCTGCGGCTTGAAGCTGCTCTGGATAAGGATCCGGCACGCGCCCATCATCGGGCCGATGAAATAGCCCTGGAAGCCGCGCGCGAACGCGAGCTCGAGCGACGTGTCGGCGAGCGCGGCGGCGATGGCACCCAGCGAGAACATCAGCATGCTGCCCGCCACGTAGCGGCGATGCCCGAGCCGGTCGACCCACCATTGCTGCTGCAGAATGCCGAGCACGGCCGTCACCGCATACGCGCTCGACGACCACACGAGTTCGTCCGGCGACGCATTGATGCCGCCGGCGATGTAGCTCGCGAAGAACGAGAACGCCGCGTTGTCGAAGTAGTCGATGCCGGTGACGAGCGCGAGCGCCCACGGGAGCAGGTCCGCGCGCAGGTTCGCGCGGCTCCACAGCGGCGAGCGACCGGGCGCGACGTTCATTCGCGGTCCTTGCGCGCGCGTCGCGCGCCGGCTTCGGCGCGCCGCTGCGCCATCAGCGCATCGGGGTTTTCGCCGGCCAGGCGTCGTTCGATGTAGTCGAGGTCGTGCTGCAACTCCTTGCGCAGCGCGACGGCTTCCTTCAGCTCGCGCTGCACGGCCGCGATCCGCTGGTCGAGCGTGCCGATCTGCGCGGCGAGCCCGGTGCGAATGTCGCGCAACGAGGCGTCCGAATAGCGGCGCCGGCCATCGTCCGTCTGCTCCAGCGGGCGCTTCAACATCTCGGTGATGCCGTGCAGCGAGAAGCCGAGCGCGCGCAGCCGCAGGATGCGCGCGAAGCGTTCGAGCGCGGCTTCGTCGTACAGCCGGTAGCGGCCGCCGCTGCGCGACGGCGTGACGAGCCCGCGTTCCTCGTAGTACTTCAGCGTGCGCGGCGTGACGCCGAGCCGCGCTGCGGCGTCGCTGACGGTCAGCAGTGGCGTGGTGGCTTCGTTCGACATCGGATGTTCGGGCTTGAGTGGAGACGATGGTTCGTATTATAGATAAACCTGTGCGTTCACGTATAGGTTGGCGCGAAAAAACGGCCGCCGTGCGAGATGCAGGGCGGCCGTTCGGCGTGGAGGCGGGCGGTCAGCCGCCGCGGCGCATCAGATCGAAGAACTCGGAATTGCTCTTCGTCTGGCGGATCTTGTCGAGCAGGAATTCCATTGCCTCGACTTCGTCCATGTCGTGGATGAACTTGCGCAGCACCCAGATCTTTTGCAGGATTTCCGGCTTGATCAGCATTTCTTCGCGGCGCGTACCCGACTTGTTCAGGTTGATCGACGGATAGACGCGCTTTTCGGCGAGACGGCGCTCGAGGTGCACTTCCATGTTGCCGGTGCCCTTGAATTCTTCGTAGATCACGTCGTCCATGCGGCTGCCGGTTTCGATCAGCGCGGTGCCGATGATGGTCAGCGAACCGCCTTCCTCGATGTTGCGCGCCGCGCCGAAGAAGCGCTTCGGACGCTGCAGTGCGTTCGCGTCGACACCGCCGGTGAGCACCTTGCCCGATGCCGGGATCACGGTGTTGTATGCGCGCGCGAGACGCGTGATCGAGTCGAGCAGAATCACGACGTCGTGCTTCATTTCGACGAGGCGCTTGGCCTTCTCGATCACCATTTCGGCAACTTGAACGTGACGCGTGGCCGGTTCGTCGAACGTCGATGCGATCACTTCGCCGGCGACCGAGCGCTGCATTTCGGTCACTTCTTCCGGGCGTTCGTCGATCAGCAGCACGAACAGGATGACGTCGGGGTGGTTCTGCTTGATCGCGTGTGCAATGTGCTGGAGCATCACGGTCTTGCCCGACTTCGGCGATGCGACCAGCAGGCCGCGCTGGCCCTTGCCGATCGGCGCGATCATGTCGATGATGCGGCCCGTGACGTTCTCTTCGCCGCGCATTTCACGCTCGAGCGACAGCGGCTTGTTCGGGTGCAGCGGCGTGAGGTTCTCGAACATGATCTTGTGTTTCGAGGCCTCGGGCGGCTGCCCGTTGACTTTGTCGACCTTCACCAGCGCGAAGTAGCGCTCGCCGTCTTTCGGCGTGCGGACTTCACCTTCGATGGTGTCGCCGGTATGCAGGTTGAAGCGGCGGATCTGCGACGGGCTGATATAGATGTCGTCGGTGCTCGCGAGGTACGACATTTCCGGCGAACGCAGGAAGCCGAAGCCGTCGGGCAGCACTTCGAGCGTACCGTCGCCGAAGATCGTCTCTCCCGTCTTGGCGCGCTTTTTGAGAATGGCGAACATCAACTCCTGCTTGCGCAGGCGGTTCGCGTTTTCGATCTCCAGGCCATTGGCCATTTCGATCAGTTCGGACACGTGCAGAGACTTGAGCTCGGATAAATGCATACGGAGAACCCGCCAGGGAGGAGATGCGACGAAAAGAAATAAGGGAGGAGGGCGAGCGGAGGCGCTCTGAGACTTAATGCGTCTTGTAGACGTTTTTTGATTCTAGCATATGCCGATTCGCGCTTGAGCGGCCGATCGGCGGTGTGACGGCGGGCGTGTTGTCGGTTGACAACACGCCCGCGGACTTGCCGGTATTACAGGTGGCTGTCCAGGAATGCGGTGAGCTGCGACTTCGACAGCGCGCCGACCTTCTGCGCGGCGGCCGCGCCGTTCTTGAACAGGATCAGCGTCGGGATGCCGCGCACGCCGAACTTCGCGGGCGTTGCCTGGTTGTCGTCGACGTTGATCTTCGCGATCTGCAGCTTGTCGCCGTAATCCTTCGCGACTTCGTCGAGGATCGGGGCGATCATCTTGCACGGGCCGCACCATTCGGCCCAGAAGTCGACCAGCACGGGCTTGTCGGATTTGACGACGTCCTGTTCGAACGATGCGTCGCTGATGTGTTTGATCTGTTCGCTCATTGGGTCAATACCTCTTTCGGTTCGGGGACTGCCTGCTCGGCGCGTTGGGCGCTCCGGCCGCCTCGCGGCTGCCGGCCGCTGCGGCAGGTCACTCGGCTCTCCCGAAGGAAGGGCTTAAGCGCTGCATGGCGCGGCTCGCGGGTCGTTCGGGCGTCATATTAGCCTAAATTGCTATCTGCTGCGGGCAGCGATAGTAGCCGCTACGCGAGTAGGGGTACGACGCGCCGTTCGACCGTTGCTCAGCCAACGTGGAGGCCGGTTGGCGAATTGCAAGAGCAGTGCGGAGGCGGCCGCAATTCACGCCGTTCGCATGTGTGCCATTGCGCGCCCGAATGCACTGTCGCGAACAAACGGTCGCATTCGGCCGGAAGCGGTGATAGAATATGCCGTGACGGGCCTCCTCGCATGGTGGGGCGGTGAACCTGGTCAGGTCGGGAACGAAGCAGCCACAATCGTTTTCCGCCAGTGCCGAGGGTCGGGCTCGTCACCTTTCCTCTCGCCCCGTTCGTCGGGCGTTTTTGTTTCTGCGGCAATCTCCGTTTTTCTCCACGTGTTTCCCGTCGTCGGTACCGTTTGGCGTGTCGGCGCGACGCGGCGTTACTGATACAATTTCCCGATGACCTATCAAGTTCTCGCACGCAAGTGGCGTCCGAAGGATTTCGCTTCGCTCGTCGGCCAGGAGCACGTCGTCAGGGCGCTCACGCACGCGCTCGACGGCGGGCGTCTCCATCACGCCTATCTGTTTACCGGGACCCGCGGCGTCGGCAAGACGACGCTGTCGCGGATCTTCGCGAAGGCGCTCAACTGTGAAACCGGCGTCACGTCGCAGCCGTGCGGCGTGTGCCGCGCGTGCCGCGAGATCGACGAAGGCCGCTTCGTCGACTACGTCGAGATGGACGCCGCGAGCAACCGCGGCGTCGACGAGATGGCCGCGCTGCTCGAGCGCGCGGTGTACGCGCCGGTCGATGCGCGCTTCAAGGTCTACATGATCGACGAAGTGCACATGCTGACGAATCACGCGTTCAACGCGATGCTCAAGACGCTCGAGGAGCCGCCGCCGCACGTCAAGTTCATTCTCGCGACGACCGATCCGCAGAAGATTCCCGTCACCGTGCTGTCGCGCTGCCTGCAGTTCAATCTGAAGCAGATGCCGGCCGGCCACATCGTGTCGCACCTCGAGCGGATTCTCGGCGAAGAGCAGATTTCGTTCGAGCAACAGGCGCTACGCCTGCTTGCGCGCGCGGCGCAGGGCAGCATGCGCGATGCGCTGTCGCTGACCGACCAGGCGATCGCGTATTCGGCGAACGAAGTGACCGAATCGGCGGTGTCGGGCATGCTCGGCGCGCTCGATCAGACCTACATGGTGCGTCTGCTCGACGCGCTCGCGGCCGGTGACGGCCCCGAAATCCTCGCGATCGCCGACGAGATGTCGCTGCGCAGCCTGTCCTTTTCGACGGCGCTGCAGGATCTCGCGAGCCTGCTGCATCGGATTGCATGGGCGCAGTTCGCGCCGGGCTCGGTGCTCGACGAATGGCCGGAGGCGGCCGACCTGCGCCGGTTCGCGCAGACGCTGAGCCCCGAGAAGGTTCAGCTGTTCTATCAGATCGCAACGGTCGGGCGCGCGGAGCTCGGCTTGGCGCCCGACGAATATGCGGGCTTCACGATGACGCTGCTGCGGATGCTCGCGTTCGAGCCGGCTGTCGGCTCGGGCAGCGCGCCCGGTGGTGAGCCCGCCGTGCCGCGTGGGGTGCCGGCGGCTGCGCCGCGCGCGGCCGCTGCTGCTGCCGCTGCGACGCCGCGTGCTGCGGTATCGGGCGGGGCAGGCGAAGCGGCGCGTCCGCAGGCCGCCGCGCCGGTTGTGCCTGCGGCGCGTTCGGCGTCGGCTCAATCCACCGCGCCGGCCAAATCTTCGGCACCGAATCAATCTTCGGCGCCGAGCCAATCTTCGGGATCGAGCCAATCCACGGCATCGGACCAATCCACGGCATCGAACCGATCCGCGGCATCGGCACAATCCGCGGCACCGGCCCAATCCGTGACACCGGACCAATCCACGGCACCGGCACAATCGGCGGCGCCGACCCAATCACAGGCACCGGCCGAAACCCCGGCACCAGCCCAATCCGCCGACGCAGCCGCTACACCCGCCGCGAACCCTGCTGCTGCGCAAGCACCGGTAGTGGCGACGCCCGAAGCACCGGTCGCTGCTTCCGCGCAACCGCCGTCGGCAGCGCGCGCCGCACCGGCAAACGATGCACGTCCGTCGGCGCCGTCAGATCCTGACGCGTCCGCTGTCGCACCGCGCAGCGCGGCCCCCGCACCGTCCGCCGAGCCGGCACCGCGCACCGCGCCGGCCGAGTCGGCGCTGCGTGCCTCCGCCCGCGGCGGCGCGGCCGCCGCGCTCGACGTGTTGCGCAACGCGGGCATGCGCGTGTCGTCCGAACGCTCGCGGCCCGGCGCCGCGCCGAAGGCAGCCGCCGCACAACCGGCGGCCGAAAAGCCCGCGCCGTCGCGTCCGGCCGTCGTGGTGCCCACTCCGCGAGCCGCCGCCCGCGCGCCGCAGCCTGCCGATACGCGTCAGGCGCCGCCGCCGTGGGAAGACATTCCGCCCGACGAATACGTGCCGCTGAGCGCCGACGAGATGTTCGGCGCCGCGGCCGACGACGGCTTCGTGCCGGTATTCGACAGCGGCCCGGACGACCTGCGCATCGCGCCGAAGCCGGCGGAAGCGCGGCCGTCGGCGCCGGTCGACGCGCGCCCGCTGCCGCCCGCGATCGCGCTCGATGCGATCGGCTTCGACGGCGAATGGCCGGCGCTTGCCGCACGGCTGCCGCTGAAGGGCGTCGCGTATCAGCTCGCGTTCAACAGCGAGCTGACGGCCGTCGATGCGACCACGTTGAAGTTGTCGGTGCCGGTGCCGCAGTATGCGGACGCCGCCCAGGTCACGAAGCTGAAGGCCGCGCTCGCCGATGCGCTCGGCAAGCCCGTGGAGGTTCTGGTCGAGGTCGGTCCGGCACGGCGCACCGCGGCGGCGCTCGATGCGGCCGCGCGCGCGGCGCGCCAGCGCGAGGCCGAGCAGGAGATCCACGGCGATCCGTTCGTCCAGCAGCTGATGCGCGATTTCGGCGCGCGTATCGTCGACGGCTCGGTGCGCCCGCTCGCGGATGCCGCGCCGGACGGCGCGTCGCCGACCTTGCATTGAACTGCATTGAACCGCATTGAACGATAAGCACCGCGACAGGCACAATCACGCCCGCACACATTGACCGGCACGCGCCGCGTGCCGGTTTTCACACGATCAAGAAGGAGTATTCCCATGTTGAAAGGCAACCTCGCCGGACTGATGAAGCAAGCGCAGCAAATGCAGGAAAACATGAAGAAGATGCAGGAGCAGCTTGCGCAGATCGAAGTCGAAGGGCAGTCGGGCGCCGGCCTCGTCAAGGTGACGATGACCTGCCGCAACGAAGTGCGTCGCGTCGCGATCGATCCGAGCCTGCTCGCGGACGACAAGGACATGCTCGAGGATCTGGTCGCCGCCGCGTTCAACGATGCGGTGCGCAAGGCCGAAGCGACGTCGCAGGAAAAGATGAGCGGCATGACGTCGGGCCTGCCGCTGCCCCCGGGCTTCAAGCTGCCGTTCTGAGCGCAGCGTCCATTCAGCCCGCTCAGCTCTCTGCCGCCGCATGAAACAGCCGTCCGCCCTGTCCTCGCTCGTCGAAGCGCTGCGCGCGCTGCCCGGCGTCGGGCCGAAGTCCGCGCAGCGCATCGCGTATCACCTGATGCAGCACGATCGGGAGGGCGCCGAGCGGCTCGGCCGGTCGCTGCTGTTCGCGACCGAGCACCTGCAGCACTGCGAGAAGTGCAACACGTTCACCGAGGCGCAGATCTGCGAGGTGTGCAGCGACGACGAGCGTGATCCGACGCTGCTGTGCGTCGTCGAGACGCCTGCCGACCAGATCATGCTCGAGCAGACGATGACGTACCGCGGGCTGTACTTCGTACTGATGGGGCGACTGAGCCCGCTCGACGGGATCGGCCCGAAAGAAATCCACTTCGACCGCCTCGTGCGGCGCGCGTCCGACGGCGTCGTCAAGGAGGTCGTGCTCGCGACCAACTTCACGAACGAAGGCGAAGCGACCGCCCATTACCTCGGCCAGACGCTGAAGGCGCGCGGGCTCGCGGTCACGCGCCTCGCACGCGGCGTGCCGGTGGGCGGCGAGCTCGAATACGTCGACGCGGGCACCATCGCCCGCGCGATGCTCGACCGCCGCACGATGTAGGCCGGACGCCGCCGCCCGGCGGCGTCGTTCCTCATGCCAGGGAGACACATGAGCACCACCCAGGGCCCGCTCGCGGGCGTCAAAGTGCTCGAATTCGGGACGCTGATCGCGGGGCCGTTCGCGTCGCGCCTCTTTGCCGAATTCGGCGCTGAAGTCATCAAGATCGAGGATCCGAACGGCGGCGATCCGCTGCGCAAGTGGCGCAAGCTGTACCCGGAACAGGGCGGCACGTCGCTGTGGTGGTCGGTCCAGGCGCGCAACAAGAAATCGGTCACGCTGAACCTGAAATCCGAGGCCGGCAACGCGATCGCGCGGCAGCTCGCGCGCGAGGCCGACATCGTGATCGAGAACTTCCGCCCCGGCCTGCTCGAGAAGCTGGGCCTCGGCTACGACGTGCTGTCGGCCGAGAACCGCGGCCTCGTGATGGTGCGCCTGTCCGGCTACGGGCAGACCGGCCCGTACCGCGACCGGCCCGGCTTCGGCGCGATCGCCGAGTCGATGGGCGGCTTGCGCCACATCACCGGCTATCCGGACATGCCGCCGCCGCGCATCGGTATCTCGATCGGCGACTCGATCGCGGCGCTGCACGGCGTGATCGGCGCAATGATGGCGCTTCACCATCGCAACGTGAACGGCGGCGCGGGGCAGGTCGTCGACGTCGCGCTGTACGAAGCGGTGTTCAACATGATGGAAAGCGTGGTGCCCGAGTACGGCGTATACGGCATGGTGCGCGAGCGCACCGGCGCGTCGCTGCCCGGCATCGTGCCGTCGAACACCTATGCGTGCCGCGACGGCAGCATCGTGATCGGCGGCAACAGCGATCCGATCTTCAAGCGGCTGATGAAGGCGATCGGGCGCGACGACCTCGCCGACGATCCCTCGCTCGCCAGCAACGACGGGCGCGTGCCGCGCACGCAGGAAATCGACGATGCGATCGCCGCGTGGCTCGCGCCGCGCACGATCGACGACGCGCTCGCCGTGCTCAATGCGGCGGACGTGCCGGCCGGGCGCATCTACAGCGCGGCCGACATGTTCACCGATCCGCAGTTCATCGCGCGGCAGATGATCCAGCGCTTCAAGCTGCCCGACGGCACCGAGATTCCGCTGCCGAACGTCACGCCGAAGCTGTCGGACACGCCGGGCGAGACGCGCTGGCTCGGTCCCGAACTGGGCGAGCATACGGACGAGGTGCTGCGCGGTCTCGGCTACGACGCGCAGGCGATCGCCGCGCTGCGCGAGGCGGGCGCGATCTGAGCGGCGCGTGAGCGTGGTTCGGGCCTCGGCCGCGCCGCTTGCGGACCGCGCGCGTTCGCAGCGCGCGGCCCGACCGGGAACGGTGACGGGAGTCCGCCGAGCGATGCACGAAACGTCCGGCGGATCGGCATTTTCCCGAGTGCGGCGAACGCCGCCGCGCGATGCGGCGGCGCACCGTAACGGCGCTGCCCGCGCCGGGCCGGTCGGCGCCGGACTGTCGCTCTCGCGCCATCTTTCCTCGGTTACAATCGCCGGATGCGAATCCTACTCAGCAACGACGACGGCTATCTCGCCCCCGGTCTCGCCGCGCTCAGCGACGCGCTGCAGCCGCTGGCCGACGTCACGGTCATCGCGCCCGAGCAGAATTGCAGCGGCGCATCGAATTCCCTGACGCTGTCGCGGCCGCTGTCGGTGCAGCGCGCAGCCAATACGGGTTTCTTCTACGTGAACGGCACGCCGACCGACTCGGTGCACGTCGCGTTGACCGGGATGGCCGACGCGCGGCCCGACCTCGTCGTCTCGGGGATCAACAACGGCCAGAACATGGGCGAAGACACGCTCTACTCGGGGACGGTCGCGGCCGCGACCGAAGGCATCATGTTCGGCGTGCCGGCCATCGCGTTCTCGCTGGCCGACAAGGGCTGGGCGCATCTGGCGGACGCGGCGCGCGTCGCCGCCGAAATCGTCGCGCACTATCTCGCGCACCCGCTGCCCGGGCAGCCGCTGCTGAACGTCAATATTCCGAACCTGCCGTACGACGCGCTGAAAGGCTGGCAGGTCACGCGCCTCGGCAAGCGCCACCCGTCGCAGCCTGTTATTCGCCAGACCGATCCGCGCGGCGAACCGGTCTACTGGATCGGCGCGGCCGGTGCGGCGCTCGACGCCAGCGAGGGCACCGATTTCCACGCGATTGCAAACGGTTTCGTATCGATCACGCCGCTGCAGCTCGACCTCACGCACACCCAAATGCTGCCCGCGACGCGCGACTGGGCGCGCGCGGCAGGGCGGGCTTCATGAGCGGCGAGCGCGCGAAGCGGTTTCCGCTCGCGCTCGAAGATCTCAAGCGAGCGCCACGCAAATCCGACGGTCGGGCCGGCGAACGCCATGCGGCAATCGCGGCGCCGAAGGCCGCCGACAAGCCAGCCGCCGTGCCGAAGCCGGTCGCGCTGAAGCCCGGTGTCGCGCGCATGCCGCCCGGCACGGCCGCCGCGAAGCCGGCCACCGCGCTGAAGCCGACCGTGCCGAAGCCCGCGATGCCCAAGCCGATCGCCGCGAACGCCGCGCCGGCCGGCGCGTTCGCGCTCACGTCGGAACGCGTGCGCGAGCGCATGGTCGAACGCCTGCGCGCGAACGGCGTGACCGATCCGCGCGTGCTGGACGCGATGGCGGCGGTGCCGCGCCATCTGTTCGTGGACGCGGGCCTCGCGACGCAGGCCTACGAAGATTCCGCGTTGCCGATCGGCCATCAGCAAACCATTTCCAAGCCGTCGGTGGTCGCGCGCATGATCGAGCTCGCGATGGCCGGCCGCACGCTCGAGCGCGTCCTCGAGATCGGCACCGGTTGCGGCTATCAGGCCGCCGTGCTGAGCCACGTGGCGCGCGACGTGTATTCGATTGAACGCATCAAGCCGCTCTACGAGCGCGCCAAGCTGAACCTGCGGCCGCTGCGCGTGCCGAACATCCGTCTGCACTACGGCGACGGGCGGGTCGGGCTGCCATCCGCAGCGCCGTTCGACGCGATCGTGATCGCGGCGGCCGGGCTCGACGTGCCGCAGGCGCTGCTCGAGCAGCTCGCGATCGGCGGCCGGCTCGTCGCGCCGGTCGGCGCGCAGAGCGGGCAGCCCCAGGTGCTCACGCTGATCGAGCGCGTCGCGCACGCGCAGTGGCGGGAGTCGCGGCTTGATCGCGTTTTCTTTGTCCCTTTAAAATCCGGAGTGATTTGAAACCGATGAGTATGTTGCGCGTGATGCAAAACAACCGAACCAGGGAACCGCTCACGTTCGCGCAGCGCGCGATCTGTGTGGCCGCGTTCTCCACGCTGCTGGCCGCCTGTGCGACGCGGCTCGACAACGCGCCCGTCGTCGACCGCTCCGGTTCGCTCGGCACGACCGCCGCCACGCAGCCGGCGGTGCCGCTCGGTCCGCCGCCGCCCGGCTTCTATCGCGTGAAACCCGGCGACACGCTGTACCGGATCGCGCTCGAGAACGGGCAGAACTATCGCGACATCGCCGCGTGGAACAACCTCGCGAACCCGAACCAGATCGAAGTCGACCAGTTGCTGCGCGTCGCCCCGCCGGGCGGCTCAGCGACGGCCGGCGCGCCGGTCGCCGCACCGATCGGCGGCGCGGCCGTGACGACCGCGCCGCTGAGCAGCGGCCCGGCGACGCCGGCAGCCGGTTCGTCGTCGGCGAGCACGCCGCCGTCGGCCCCGGCAGCCAGCGATGGCGCGGCAGCGCCGAGCGGTCCCGTCACGTTTGCGTGGCCGGTGCGCGGCCCGGTGCTGAACGGTTTCGACGACGCGAAGAACAAGGGCGTCAATATCGGCGGCACCGCGGGCGAGGCGGTAAAGGCGGCGGCCGACGGCCGCGTCGTCTACTCGGGCAACGGCCTGCGCGGCTACGGCAACCTCATTATCATCAAGCACGACGCGACTTACCTCACGGCGTATGCACACAATCGCGCTTTGATGGTAAAAGAGGGGGACGCGGTGACGAAGGGGCAGAAGATCGCCGAGATGGGTAACAGCGATGCCGACCGCGTGATGCTGCATTTCGAGGTTCGCCGGCAGGGCAAGCCTGTCGATCCGCTGAAGTATTTGCCGCCTCAATAACCGAGACGACCATGCCGAAATCGAAGCGCCACGAGCCGCAAGCCGAGTCTGAGAAGATCAGTCGTGCCACGCAAGCATCGGTGAAGCGAGCTGGCGCTTCGACGGACGACGAAGAAGACGTCGCGGAAACCGAAACCGGTCTCGACACGCGCGAGGTCGAAGCCGACGGCGACGACGAACGCGAAGGCCGCGCGGAAGCCGCCCCCGACGTCGACGATTTCCGCGCATTGCTGCAGGCCGAGCTCACGGCCGACACGATCCAGCACTACCTGAACCGTATCAGCGTCAAGCCGCTGCTGACCGTCGAGGAGGAGCAGCGCTATTCGCGTCTCGCGAAAGCGGGCGAATTCGACGCGCGGCAGGTGATGATCGAGCGCAACCTGCGTCTCGTCGTCAGCATCGCAAAGGGCTATCTGAACCGCGGCGTGCCGCTGCTCGACCTGATCGAGGAGGGCAATCTCGGTCTGATGCACGCGATCGAGAAATTCGACCCGACGCGCGGCTTTCGCTTCTCGACCTACGCGACATGGTGGATTCGCCAGAGCATCGAGCGGGCGATCATGAATCAGGCGCGTACCGTGCGCCTGCCCGTGCACGTGATCCGCGAGCTGAACCAGGTGCTGCGCGCGAAACGCCACCTCGAAAAGAACTCGATGTCGACGGGCGACGCGGCCGAACGCCGCGAAGCCAGCATCGACGACATCGCCTACCTCACCGGCAAGACCGCCGAGGAAGTCACCGACATTCTCGCGCTGAACGAGCACACCGCGTCGCTCGACGCGCCGCTCGATCTCGATCCCGCGAGCAGCCTGCTCGATCTGCTGCCGGACGACCAGAGCCAGTCGCCCGATGCCGAAGTGCAGCACCGCGAGCTCGAGACGCTCACGCGCGCATGGCTGTCGCGGCTGTCCGACAAGCACCGGCACGTGATCGAACGCCGCTTCGGGCTGAATCACATCGAACCGGCCACGCTCGAGGAACTGGCCGACGAGATGGGGCTCACGCGCGAGCGCGTGCGGCAGATCCAGCAGGAAGCGCTGGTGCGCCTGAAGCGGTTCTTTGCCTCCAACGGCGTGCGCAAGGACGCCGTTCTGTAATCGATGACTCCGATTCTCGTTTTTGACATCGAGACCATTCCCGATGTCGACGGCATTCGCCGTCTGGAAGACCTGCCCGCGACGCTCGACGATGCGGCGGTGGCCGAGCATGCGTTCGCCGCGCGCCGCGAGAAGACCGGCAGCGATTTCCTGCCGCATCATCTGCAGCGCATCGCGGCGATCTCCTGCGTGTTCCGCGACAACAACGGCTTTCGCGTGCGCTCGCTCGGCACGCCGCAGGACAACGAAGCCGCGCTGGTCCAGTCGTTCTACCGCGTGATCGAGAAATACACGCCGCAACTCGTGTCGTGGAACGGCGGCGGCTTCGATCTGCCGGTGTTGCACTACCGTGCGCTCGTGCACGGCATCCCGGCGACCCGCTATTGGGATCTCGGCGAGGACGACCGAGAGTTCAAGTGGAACAACTACATCTCGCGCTATCACTCGCGGCACACCGATCTGATGGATGTGCTCGCGATGTACCAGGCGCGCGCCAATGCGCCGCTCGACGCGCTGGCGAAGCTGTGCGGCTTTCCGGGCAAGCTCGGAATGGACGGCAGCCAGGTGTGGCCGGCATTTCGGGATGGCCGGATCGACGAGATCCGCAACTACTGCGAAACCGACGTCGTCAACACGTATCTGCTGTACTGCCGCTTCCAGCTGATGCGCGGCGGGCTCACGCCGAACGAATATGCGGATGAAATCCTGCTCGTGAAGAACGCGCTCGCGCAGGAACCCGCGGCGCACTGGGCCGAATACCTGGCCGGCTTCGACGCCTGAGCACCGGCCGCCGACCGCGCGGCCGCACCGCGTTTGCCCTCAATCGAGTTCGAGCACGACCGGCTGATGATCCGACGCGCGCACGTCGCCGTCGATCTCGCAGCGCGTGATGCGCGGCAGCAGCGTCTCGGTCACGAACACGAAATCGCACGCGAGCGGCCCGTCCGACCATTGCACCGTGTCGTAGACGCCGGCCGTCGGCGGCGGCGTGCGGCCGGGATGGCGCGCGACCCACGCGTCGACGAACGACGGCGCATCGGCGATTGGCTCCAGCATGCGCCGGTACGCGTCGCTGTCGAACGCGCTGTTGAAGTCGCCGCAGACGATCGCGTCGCGCGGCTGCGCCGTCGCGCTGAACGGTCCCGTCGCGTTTTCGGCCGGCGCCGGGTGGTCGGCGTGCGCGCAGGCCTCGCGGTGGCGGGCGCGTAACGCATCGACCTGCGCGAGCCGCTGGCGCGCCGAATAGAACTCGAGGTGCGTCGTCACCACGCGCACGGGGGCCGACGGCGTCAGCAATTCGACCTCGAGCGCGACGCGCGGCATCGACGGCGCACCGGCGTCTGCCGGCCACGGCAGCAATTGCCGCAACACGCGCCCGACCGGCAGGCGCGTCGCGATTGCGTTGCCGAATTGCCGGCGCGGCGCGCCGGGTTCGAGCGCCGGCAGGTCGGCGCCGATCGCATCGACGATCGTATAGCCGGGCAGCAGCGCGGCGAGCTCCGCGAACTGGTCCGGTCCGGGCCCGCCGGGCAGTGCGCCGAAGCCACGCGTGACCTCCTGCAGACACAGCACGTCGAAGTCGCCGAGCCGGCGAGCGGCCGCGACGGTGCGCGGCAGATCGACGACGCCGTCGGCATCGCGTCCCCATTGAATGTTCCAGTCGATCAATCGCATGGTCGAGCTCCGAGTTCGATGGCGGCCGGCAGCGCCCGCGCCGCCCGCGGGCCGGGCCGTGTCCGTTGCGCCGGCGCCCGCGCCCGCGCGACGAAAGCGGGCGACGCGGGCTTTCGTCGTCTACAATCTCGCCTTCTTCAACGTTTTGTCAGGAAAAGCTGGTGTCCGAAGCCGTCCCCACTTCTACGCGCAAATCGAAAAATGCGCCCGTCCCGCCCGGGCCTGCCCCGGTGCTCGAGATCGAATCGCTCGACATGGAAGCGCGCGGTGTCGGCCGCACGGCGACCGAGGATGGCACGCCCGGCAAGGTGATCTTCGTCGAAGGCGCGCTGCCCGGCGAGCGCGTGACCTATTCGAGCTATCGCCGCAAGCCGAGCTACGAGCAGGCGACCGTCGTCGACATTCTGCGCCCGAGCGTGATGCGCACGAAGCCGAAATGCGAATTTTTCGGCACCTGCGGCGGCTGTTCGATGCAGCACCTCGACATGCGCGCGCAGGTGGCGATCAAGCAGCGCGTGCTCGAGGACAACCTGTGGCATCTGTCGAAGCTGCGCGCCGAGGCGATGTACGCGCCGATCCACGGCCCGTCGTGGGGCTATCGCTACCGCGCGCGCCTGACCGTGCGCAACGTCGCGAAGAAGGGCGGCGTCCTGGTGGGCTTCCACGAAAAGAAGAGCAGCTACGTCGCCGACATGACGAGCTGCGAAGTGCTGCCGCCGCACGTGTCGGCGATGCTGGTGCCGCTGCGCCGGCTGGTCGAGGGCCTGTCGATCCGCGATCGGATGCCGCAGATCGAGCTGGCGGTCGGCTCGCAGGTGACCGCGCTGGTGTTGCGCGTCCTGGAGCCGATCAATGCCGACGACGAAGCGCTGCTGCGCGCGTTCGCGGACGAGCACAACGTGCAGTTCTGGCTGCAGCCGAAGGGCCCCGACACGGTCGCGCCGTTCTATCCGCTCGACGTGGCGCTCGACTACACGCTGCCGGAGTTCGGCATCCGCATGCCGTTCAAGCCGACCGACTTCACGCAGGTCAACCATCAGATCAATCGCGTGCTGGTCGGGCGTGCGCTGCGTCTGCTCGCGCCGTCGCGCGACGATCGCGTGCTCGACCTGTTCTGCGGGATCGGCAACTTCACGCTGCCGCTGGCGCGCCTGGCGCGCGAGGTGATGGGCATCGAGGGCAGCGAAACGCTGACGACGCGCGCGCTCGCGAATGCGCGCGAGAATGGCGTCGACGGCCATACGACGTTCGCGTGCCGGAACCTGTTCGAAGTGACGGGCGACGATCTGCGCGCGCTCGGCGCGTTCGACAAGTTCCTGATCGACCCGCCGCGCGAAGGCGCGCTCGCGGTGTCCAAGGCGCTCGCCGAGATCGCGCAGAGCGGTGAAGGCCCGCTGCCGAAGCGGATCGTCTACGTGTCGTGCAACCCGTCGACGCTCGCGCGCGACGCCGGGCTGCTCGTCCACGAGGCCGGTTATCGGCTCAAGGGCGCCGGCGTGGTGAACATGTTCCCGAATACGTCGCACGTCGAATCGATCGCGCTGTTCGAGCGCGCTTGAGCCGCGGTCGCGGACGAAAAAAAACCGGCCCGCGGGCCGGTTTTTTTATGGGTGAGCCGAACGTCAGTTGCGGTTGCCGCCGAAGATGCCGAGCAGCGCGAGCAGGTTCGTGAACACGTTGTACAGGTCGAGGTAGATCGCGAGCGTGGCCGAGATGTAGTTCGTCTCGCCGCCGTTGACGACGCGCTGGACGTCGAACAGCATGTACGCGGAGAAGATCGCGATCGCGAGGACCGACACGGTCAGCATCAGCGCCGGCAATTGCAGGAAGATGTTCGCGACCGACGCCAGCAGGATCACGATGACGCCCATGAACAGCCATTTGCCGAGCCCGGAGAAGTCGCGCTTGCTGACCGTTGCGACCGTCGCCATCGCGGCGAAGATGATGCCGGTGCCGCCGAACGCCAGCATGATCAGCGACGGGCCGTTCGAAAAGCCGAGGATGAAGCTGAGCAGGCGCGACAGCATCAGCCCCATGAAGAACGTGAAGCCGAGCAGCACGAATACGCCGGCCGCGCTGTTCTTGGTGCGCTCGATCGCGAACATGAAGCCGAACGCGATCGCGAAGAACGCGAGCAGGCTCATCATCGGGCTGGTGGCGGCGAACAGCGAGAAGCCCGTCGCGACGCCGACCCACGCGCCGAGGACGGTCGGGATCATCGACAGCGCAAGCAGCCAGTACGTGTTCCGCAGCACGCGGTTGCGAACCTCCGCGGTGCTGACGGTGCCGCCGCGGCCGAAATTGTACGGATAGTCGTTCATGGTTTCTCCTAACATTGAACGCACGGGCGTTCGGGGCCGGTTCGGCGCGCGCGGTGTGCGGCGCAGCAAACCGGAGCAGCTATGGCTAAGATACGTTCCGCGCCGCTTGGTTTCAATGGCCGGGCAGCGCAAAAACACAGGGATTCCGAACCTTTCGCCGGTGTAAGGGTTCAATCGCAATGATACACGGGATCGTGCTACAATAGCGGATTCATTTGAACCTGTAACTTCTTAATTTTTTGGAGTTTTTATGGCAATCGAGCGCACCCTGTCGATCATCAAGCCGGATGCGGTGGCAAAGAACGTGATCGGCCAGATCTACAGCCGTTTCGAAGGCGCCGGCCTGAAGATCGTCGCATCGCGCATGGCGCACCTGTCGCGTGCCGACGCAGAGAAGTTCTACGCAGTTCACGCAGCACGTCCGTTCTTCAAGGACCTCGTCGACTTCATGATCTCGGGTCCGGTGATGATCCAGGTTCTGGAAGGCGAAGGCGCGATCCTGAAGAACCGCGACCTGATGGGCGCGACGGATCCGAAGAAGGCGGAAAAGGGCACGATCCGCGCCGACTTCGCCGACAGCATCGACGCGAACGCCGTGCACGGCTCGGACGCTGCTGAAACGGCAGCGGTCGAAATCGCGTTCTTCTTCCCGGAAATGAACGTCTACTCGCGTTAAGCGCTGGCTGGCAACGGTCAGGCAGGATTCGGCGCACGCGGCAAGGCAGCACATCATGACGAGCGAAACTTCCGTCAATCTTCTCGACTTCGATGCCGAGGGTCTTGTCGCGTACTGCGGCAGCCTCGGCGAGAAGCCGTTCCGCGCCAAGCAGTTGCAGCGCTGGATCCATCAGTACAATGCCGGCGATTTCGACGGCATGACTGACCTCGCGAAGTCCCTGAGAGAAAAGCTCAAGGGCCGCGCGACGATCGGCATGCCCGAGATCGCCAGCGATCACGTTTCCGCCGACGGCACGCGCAAGTGGCTGATCGACGTCGGGAACGGCAACGCGGTCGAAACCGTGTTCATCCCGGAAGAGACGCGCGGTACGCTGTGCGTGTCGTCGCAGGCCGGGTGTGCGGTCAATTGCCGCTTCTGCTCGACGGGCAAGCAGGGCTTCTCGCGCAACCTGTCGACAGCCGAAATCATCGGCCAGCTGCGGATGGCCGAATTTGCGCTGCGTGCGTCGCTGGGCCGCGCGCCCGGACCGAACGGCAAGGCCGAACGGGTCGTCACGAACGTCGTGATGATGGGCATGGGCGAACCGCTGCTGAACTACAGCGCGGTCGTGCCCGCGATGCGGCTGATGCTCGACGACAACGCCTATGGGCTGTCGCGCCGCCGCGTCACGCTGTCGACGTCCGGCGTGGTGCCGATGATGGACCGCCTCGGCGCCGAATTGCCGGTCGCGCTCGCCGTGTCGCTGCACGCGCCGAACGATGCGCTGCGCGACGAGCTGGTGCCGCTCAACAAGAAGCATCCGCTGCGCGAACTGATGGCGGCGTGCCAGCGCTATCTGAAAGTCGCGCCGCGCGATTTCATCACTTTCGAATACTGCATGCTCGACGGTGTCAACGACACCGAAGCGCATGCGCGCGAATTGCTGGCCGTCACGCGTGACGTGCCGTGCAAATTCAATCTGATCCCGTTCAATCCGTTCCCGGAATCGGGCCTCATCCGCTCGAAGCCGGAGCAGATCAAGCGTTTTGCGCAGGTTCTGATCGACGCGGGTGTCGTCACGACCGTGCGCAAGACGCGCGGCGACGACATCGACGCCGCGTGCGGGCAGTTGGCCGGCGCCGTGAAGGATCGCACGCGCCTCGCCGAACGGACGGGCACAGCAGCAAAGATCATCGAAGTTCGGGCGGTTTGACGGGGCCGCGCAAATGCGGATGCCCGAACTTTTTGGCGGTACAACACGCGAATAGCGATCGGTCGCGGCGCCTTGGCGCCGCGCATGGTATGGACGGTAGCGGGTGCCGGCCGGCAGGGGCCGGCGGCGCCCCAGTGAAGAAGAATCGACGCGAGGACAAGGATGAGTGAGCCGCAGCCGACAAACGGCGCAGAGACGAATGCCGCGAAGCCGGCACCGGCGGGGCTGGAAACGCTGGCGGCCGTGGGCAGCCGGCTGGCGCAGCTACGGGAGGCGAAGGGCTGGACGGTCGACGACGTGTCGGCGCGGCTCAAGGTCGCTCCGCAGAAGCTGCGCGCGCTCGAGGCGGGCGACATCAGTCATCTGCCCGGCGTGACGTTCGCGCTCGGGGTCGTGCGCAGCTACGCGAAGATGCTCGGCGTCGATCCGGAGCCGTTCGCGCAGGCGCTGCGCCGCGAGCGCGGCGTGCCGGAAGTCGACCTGTCGATGCCCGCGTCGAGCGGCACGGATCTGCCGCGTGGCCGCGTGTCGATCCCGCTCGGCAGCTCGTCCGGTCATCATCCGTGGCTGTGGGGCACCGCGATCGTCGTCGTGGCGGTGATCGCCGTGCTCATGTGGCACACTGGCGGCGATTCGGCGAGCTGGCTCGCCCGCTTCAAGGGCGCCGCCGCCGAGCATGCGCCGGCGGCGAGTGCAGTGGCGGCATCGGCCGCATCGGCCGCGGAAGAGCCCGCGGCGGGCAGTGCGTCGACGGCAGCAGGCAACGAGGTTGTGGCTGCTTCGGCCGTAGTCGCGCAGGCGTCGGCGTCGGCGCCGGTCGCGGCGTCCGTGGCTGCCCCGGCGGCTGCGGCCCCAGCATCGCCCGCATCGCAGCCGGCCGCCGCGAGCGCGGCAAGCACGGCAAATGCGGCCGAGCCAGCGAGCGTCGCGGTTGCCGCGGGCCAGTCGGTGGTCGAGCTGAAGGTCAAGCAGGACTGCTGGTTCAGCGTGCGCGACAAGAACGGCAAGGAGCTGTTCTCGGCGCTGGTGCGGGCCGGCGAGACGAAGCAGGTCGCAGGCGACGGCCCGTTCAAGGTCACGATCGGCAACAAGGCCGGTCTCGATGCGGTCGCGTTCGACGGAAAACCCGTCGATCCGGCAAAATATTCGGCAGCGCGGGGTAACGTGGCGCGGTTCACGTTGCCCTGACGCCAAGCGCCGTGACGAAGGCCCGTGCTGCACGGGCCGCGAGGGCACGGCGCTTTTTCAATTCATGCGCCGTCGCGGCGCATTCCGCGTAAATGGATCTATCGATGCAATCCGAAGCTCAATCCCCACGCAGCAGTCAGATTTGTTCAACCGAGCCGGTGTTCGGCGGCCACCAGCCGCGTCGCGTGTCGCATGCGGTGGATGTTCGTTGGGGCGGGCAGCTCGTGACGATCGGCGGCAATGCGCCGGTGCGCGTGCAGTCGATGACGAATACCGACACGGCCGATGCGATCGGCACCGCCATCCAGATCAAGGATCTCGCGAACGCCGGTTCCGAACTGGTGCGCATCACGGTGAACACGCCTGAGGCGGCCGCCGCGGTGCCGGCCATCCGCGAGCAGCTCGACCGCATGGGCGTGACGGTGCCGCTCGTCGGCGACTTCCACTACAACGGCCATCTGCTGCTGCGCGACTATCCGGGCTGCGCGGAGGCGCTGTCGAAGTACCGGATCAACCCGGGCAACGTCGGCCAGGGCGCGAAGCGCGACACGCAGTTCGCGCAGATGATCGAAGCCGCGGCGAAGTACGACAAGCCGGTGCGGATCGGCGTGAACTGGGGCAGCCTCGATCAGGACCTGCTCGCGCGGATGATGGACGAGAACGCCGCGCGTTCGCAGCCGTGGGACGCGCAGAGCGTGATGTACGAGGCGCTGATCCAGTCGGCGATCGGCTCGGCCGAGCGCGCCGTCGAGCTGGGCCTCGGCCGCGACCGCATCGTGCTGTCGTGCAAGGTCAGCGGCGTGCAGGACCTGATCGCCGTGTACCGCGAACTCGGCCGCCGTTGCGGCTTCGCGCTGCACCTGGGCCTGACCGAGGCCGGCATGGGCTCGAAGGGCATCGTCGCGTCGACTGCGGCGCTGGGCGTACTGCTGCAGGAAGGCATCGGCGACACGATCCGCATCTCGCTGACGCCGGAGCCGGGCGCACCGCGCACGGGCGAGGTGATCGTCGGCCAGGAAATCCTGCAGACGATGGGCCTGCGCTCGTTCGCGCCGATGGTGATCGCCTGCCCGGGTTGCGGCCGCACGACGAGCACGCTGTTCCAGGAGCTCGCGATGCAGATCCAGACCTACCTGCGCGAGCAGATGCCGGTGTGGCGCAAGGAGTATCCGGGCGTCGAGAAGATGAACGTCGCGGTGATGGGCTGCATCGTCAACGGCCCCGGCGAGTCGAAGCACGCGAACATCGGCATCAGCCTACCGGGCTCGGGCGAGAACCCGGCCGCACCCGTCTTCATCGACGGCGAGAAGGTCAAGACGCTGCGCGGCGAGCGGATCGCCGAGGAATTCCAGCAGATCGTCAGCGACTACGTCGCACGCAATTACGGCCGCAGCGCGGCCTGAACCATTCGTCCATACACACGAACGATGACTGAACAGAAACGCAAGATCGAGAAGCTCGCGGGCGTCAAGGGCATGAATGACATCCTTCCGCAGGATGCCGGCCTGTGGGAGTTCTTCGAAGCTACCGTGAAATCGCTGCTGCGCGCGTACGGCTATCAGAACATCCGCACGCCGATCGTCGAACACACGCAGCTGTTCACGCGCGGCATCGGCGAAGTCACGGACATCGTCGAGAAGGAGATGTACAGCTTCACCGACGCGCTCAACGGCGAAAACCTGACGATGCGCCCGGAGAACACTGCGGCCGTCGTGCGCGCGGCGATCGAGCACAACATGCTGTACGACGGCCCGAAGCGCCTGTGGTACATCGGCCCGATGTTCCGTCACGAGCGTCCGCAGCGCGGCCGTTATCGCCAGTTCCACCAGGTCGGCGTCGAGGCGCTCGGCTTCGCGGGCCCGGACGCGGACGCCGAGATCATCATGATGTGCCAGCGCCTGTGGGACGACCTCGGGTTGACGGGCATCAAACTCGAGATCAATTCGCTCGGCCTGGCCGAAGAGCGCGCCGCGCACCGCGTCGAGCTGATCAAGTACCTCGAGCAGCACGTCGACGTGCTGGACGAGGATGCGAAGCGCCGTCTGTACACGAACCCGCTGCGCGTGCTCGACACGAAGAATCCGGCGCTGCAGGAAATCGCCCAGAACGCGCCGAAGCTGATCGACGTCCTCGGCGACGAATCGCGCGCGCATTTCGAGGGGCTGCAGCGCCTGCTGCTCGCGAACAACATTCCGTTCAAGATCAATCCGCGGCTGGTGCGCGGCCTCGACTACTACAATCTGACCGTGTTCGAATGGGTGACCGACAAGCTCGGCGCGCAGGGCACGGTCGCGGCCGGCGGCCGCTACGATCCGCTGATCGAGCAGCTGGGCGGCAAGCCGACCGCCGCATGCGGCTGGGCGATGGGCATCGAGCGCATTCTGGAGCTGCTGAAGGAAGAGGACCTCGCGCCCGAGCAGGAAGGCGTCGACGTCTACGTCGTGCACCAGGGCGAGGCGGCGCGCGAACAGGCGTTCATCGCGGCCGAGCGTCTGCGCGACACGGGCCTCGACGTGATCTTCCACTGCAGCGCCGACGGCGCGCCGGCGAGCTTCAAGTCGCAGATGAAGCGGGCCGACGCGAGCGGCGCCGCGTTCGCGGTGATCTTCGGCGAAGAAGAGGTGGCGAACGGCACGGCGGGCGTGAAAGCGCTGCGCGGCGCCGGCCAGGAAGGGGAAAAGAACGTTCAGCAGACCGTACCGGTCGAAGGCTTGACCGAATTCCTAATCAATGCGATGGTTGCATCCGCCGAAGACGGCGACGACTGATCGCGCTGGCATTCGCTCGACAAGAAAAGCCCGAAAAGGAAGGAATCGCTCGCCGATGAGTTATCACGACGAACAAGAATCGATTGAAAGTCTGAAAGCGTGGTGGGCCCGCTGGGGCAATCTCACGACGTGGATCGTGCTCGCGGCGCTGGTCGTCGCGGCCGGTTTCAACGGCTGGAATTACTGGCAGCGCCGCCAGGCCGCCGAAGCGTCCGGCCTGTACGAGCAGGTGCAGAAGGCCGCCGCGGCGAACGACAAGGCCACGATGGCCCGCGCGGCCGCCGACATGGAAGACAAGTTCGGCAGCACGGCCTATGCACAAATGACCGCGCTCGCGGCTGCGAAGACGCTGTACGCGAGCGGCGATGCGGCCGGCGCGAAGGCGCAGCTGCAATGGGCCGCTGATCACGCCAAGGACGACGAGTACAAGCAGATCGCGAAGCTGCGGCTTGCGTCGCTGCTGCTCGACGAGAAGGCGTACGACGCGGGTCTCGTGCTGCTGTCGGGCACGCCGGTCGACGCATTCAAGGGCCTCGTGGCCGATCGCCGCGGCGATCTGCTGGCCGCGCAAGGCAAGACCGATGATGCGCGCGCCGCGTACAAGCTCGCGCTCGACGGCCTGTCGAAGGACGACCAGTCGGCGCGCCAGCTCGTGCAGTTCAAGCTGGACGCGCTCGGCGGCTGATGTCGGCCCCCTCAACCTCTTAACTCTGCTTCGCTAACCGATGAATTTGCTGAAACGTTACGCTGTGCCCGTAGCCTGCGCGGCGGCTGTCCTGGCATTGGCGGCCTGCTCGTCGTCGAAGGACGCGCGCCGCGTGCCGACGCCCCTCACCGAGTTCAAGCCCGTCCTCGACGTGCAACAGGTCTGGAAGGCGAGCGTCGGCAAGGGCGGACGCTACCTGTTCTCGCCGGTGGCCGTGGGCGACGCCGTCTACGCGGCGGGCGAGAACGGTTCGGTCGAGAAGATCGACGCGAAGACGGGCCAGACGGTGTGGCGCGGGAAGGTCGGTTCGGACCTGTCGGCCGGTGTCGGCAGCGACGGCAACCTGACCGCGGTCGGCGCGCTGAAGGGCGGCGTGTTCGTGCTCGGCCCCGACGGCAAGCTGCTGTGGAAGACCACCGTGCAGGGCGAGGTCTTCTCGCCGCCGCTGGTCGGCAACGGCCTCGTGATCGTGCGCACGATCGACGGCCAGGTGATCGCGTTCAACGCGCAGACCGGCGAGCAGAAGTGGAATTACCGCAACCGCGCGGTGCCGCTGAACCTGCGCGTGTCGGCCGGCATGACGTTCGCCGGCGATGCGGCCGTGCTGGCCGGCTTCCCCGGCGGCGGCCTGGTGGCGCTGAACCTGCAGACGGGCGAGCCGTTCTGGCAGACGCCCGTGTCGTTCCCGAAGGGCGTGACCGAGGTCGAGCGCATCAACGACGTCAGCGGTCCGCCGACGCTCGTGGGCGCGCAGGCATGCGCGGTCACGTTCCAGGGGCAGATCGGCTGCTTCGACGCGAACTCGGGCCGTCCGGTGTGGGAAAAGCCGTTCTCGAGCCGCAGCGGTCTCGCGCAGGACGATTCGGTCGTGGCCGCCGGCGACGACTGGTCGGTCGTGACCGCGTACGACGCGGCGAGCGGCAACCCGCTCTGGCGTAACGACAAGCTGAAGAGCCGCGACGTCGGCGTACCTTACCTGCTCGGCCATGCGGTCGTGATGGGCGACTACAAGGGCTTCGTGCACTTCCTGTCGCGCGAGGACGGCAGCTTCATCGCGCGGATGAAGACCGACGGCAGCGCGATCACTGCGGCGCCGGTGCTTGCCGGCAACACGCTGGTCGTGCAGACCCAGGACGGCGGCCTGTACGGGTTCCGCCCGCGCTGATACGCACGCAGCAAGCGCGAAGCGCGGCGTGGCGGAACGAGTTCCGCATGCCGCGAACGCGCGACATGAACGCGGCCGGTGTCCCCGGCCGCGCAGTATTTGAAAGGCAGTTCGTAGCGAAAGACGACGGCGCGCACCGCGCGCCCGGCGCGCGCATCCGGCGCGGCGCGAATTCGTGATATTTTCATTCAGCGCAGCCGCCCGCAGCAGCGGGCCTCCCGCTGCTGCGCACCACCGTAGAAAACACAGATGAAACCGGTCATTGCCCTCGTTGGGCGCCCCAATGTGGGGAAATCCACGCTGTTCAACCGGCTCACGCGCTCGCGCGATGCGCTCGTCGCCGACTTGCCGGGCCTCACGCGCGATCGCCATTACGGCGAAGGGCGAGTCGGTGAGCGGCCGTACCTGGTCGTCGACACCGGCGGCTTCGAACCCGTCGCGAAGGACGGCATCCTGCACGAGATGGCGCGCCAGACGCGTCAGGCGGTCGAGGAAGCCGACGTCGTCGTGTTCATCGTGGACGGGCGCAACGGCCTCGCGCCGCAGGACAAGTCGATCGCCGACTATCTGCGCAAGACCGGGCGGCCGATCTTCCTGGTCGTCAACAAGGCCGAAGGGATGAAGTACACGGCGGTCGCGACGGACTTCTACGAGCTCGGGCTCGGTGATCCGCGCGCGATCTCGGCCGCGCACGGCGACGGCGTGACCGACATGATCAACGAGGCGCTGGAAGTCGCGTATGCGGGCCAGCCGGAGGAAGCGGACGACAATGATCCGTCGCGCGGCATCAAGATCGCGATCGTCGGCCGGCCGAACGTCGGCAAGTCGACGCTCGTGAACGCGCTGATCGGCGAGGATCGCGTGATCGCGTTCGACATGCCGGGCACGACGCGCGATTCGATCTACGTCGACTTCGAGCGCAACGGCAAGAAGTACACGCTGATCGATACCGCCGGGCTACGGCGTCGCGGCAAGGTGTTCGAGGCGATCGAGAAGTTCTCGGTCGTGAAGACGCTGCAGTCGATCTCCGACGCGAACGTCGTCATTCTGTTGCTCGACGCGCAGCAGGACATTTCCGACCAGGACGCGCACATCGCGGGCTTCGTGGTCGAGCAGGGCCGCGCGCTCGTGATCGGCGTCAACAAGTGGGACGGCCTCGACGATCACGCGCGCGATCGCGCCAAAGCGGATTTGACCCGCAAGCTGAAATTCCTCGATTTCGCGAAATCGCACTACATTTCGGCCGCGAAGAAGACCGGCATCGGCGCGCTGATGCGCTCGGTCGACGACGCCTATGCCGCGGCGATGGCGAAGCTGCCGACGCCGAAGCTCACGCGCGCGCTGATCGAGGCCGTCGAGTTCCAGCAGCCGCGCCGTCGCGGCCCGGTGCGCCCGAAGCTGCGCTACGCGCACCAGGGCGGCCAGAATCCGCCGCTGATCGTGATCCACGGCAACGCGCTCGATGCGGTGACCGAGACATACAAGCGATATCTGGAAAACAGATTCCGCGAAACTTTCTCCCTGACCGGGACTCCATTGCGCATAGAGTTCCGCTCGTCGAACAATCCGTACGCGGACAAGGGCTGAACGAGCCTGCCGGGTACGCCCGGCAACGACCTGGCCGCATGGCCAGTGGCCGGGCGGGGCAGGCAAAATCAGCTATAGTGTAGCGATTGGCGCCGGATCTCTTTTTCTTCGTCGCCAATCCAGATCAACCTGCAAAAAAAGATGGAGTACGCCATGAGCAACAAAGGGCAATTGTTACAAGACCCGTTTTTGAACGCACTGCGTAAAGAGCACGTTCCTGTTTCGATCTATCTCGTCAACGGGATCAAGCTCCAAGGGAACATCGAATCCTTCGACCAGTACGTCGTGTTGCTCCGTAACACCGTGACCCAGATGGTCTACAAGCACGCCATTTCGACGGTCGTGCCGGCGCGCCCGGTGAATTTCCACCCGGACGCGGAAGCTTCGTCCTAACCTATCGCAGCGGCCGGCATCCGGTCGCCGCGAGCGACCGATGCCAGCCGCCTTATCTTGACACCCGACAATTTGATCAACGCAGCGCTCGTCGGCATCGACTTCGGCAAGACCGATTTCGAAGCCAGTCTCGAAGAACTCAGTCTTCTTGCCTCCAGCGCGGGAGCCCGTCCCGCCGTCACCCTCACCGGTCGTCGTGCCAGCCCTGATGCCAAGATGTTCATCGGCAGCGGCAAAGCCGAAGAATTGCGGCTCGCGTGCGACGCGCACAACGTCGAAATCGTCATCTTCAACCACGCACTCGCGCCCGCCCAGCAACGCAATCTGGAGCAGGCGCTGAACCGGCGCGTGGTCGATCGCACGAGCCTGATCCTCGATATCTTCGCGCAGCGCGCCCGCAGTCACGAAGGCAAGCTGCAGGTCGAGCTCGCGCAGCTGCAATATCTGTCGACCCGGCTGATTCGCGCGTGGACTCACCTGGAGCGGCAAAAAGGCGGTATCGGCCTGCGCGGCCCCGGCGAGACGCAGCTCGAAACCGACCGCCGGCTGATCGGCGAGCGGATCAAGATGCTGAAGGCGCGTCTCGACCGGCTGCGTCGGCAGCACAGCACGCAGCGTCGTCAGCGCGCGCGCAGCGGCACCATGTCGGTGTCGCTCGTCGGCTATACGAACGCGGGCAAGTCGACGCTGTTCAATGCGCTGACGAAGGCGCAGGCCTATGCGGCCGACCAGTTGTTCGCGACGCTCGATACGACGTCGCGACGCGTGTATCTGGGTGACGAGGTCGGCCAGATCGTCGTGTCCGATACGGTCGGGTTCATCCGCGAGCTGCCTCACCAGCTGGTTGCCGCGTTTCGCGCGACCCTCGAGGAAACCATCCATGCGGATCTGCTGCTGCACGTGGTGGACGCGTCGAGCGCCGTGCGGCTCGAACAGATCGAGCAGGTCAACGACGTGCTGCACGAGATCGGCGCGGACACCGTGCGGCAGGTGCTGGTGTTCAACAAGATCGACGCCGTGCCCGAACTGGCCGCCCGCGGCGACGCGGTCGAGCGGGACGAGTATGGTAATATTTCGCGCGTCTTTTTGAGCGCGCGCACCGGTCAGGGTCTCGATGCGTTGCGTGCCGCCATCGCCGAGATCGCCTCCGCGGAACACCTCTCCGGCGCGACGTCAGCCGACGGCGCGCTCGACGGCGCGCCCGCTGAACCACACGAAGGCCACACGATTTCCGAACACGGGCGCTAACCGGTCCCGGCCGGTTCGCCGGCGTCTAATCTGGTGAACAAACTCTGGTGAACGAATACAACGAGCGGAGTACCTGGCGGCGGATGCGCGCCTTGCTGTCGATCAACGATCCCCGCTGGGGGCGCGGCGACGGCAAAGGCAACGACGGATCCCGTCCGCGTGCCAACGAATCGAAACGTCCGCCCGGCGGCGACGGTGACGGTCCGCCCGATCTCGACGAGATGTGGCGCAACTTCAACCGGCGTCTGAGCGGCCTGTTCGGCGGCAAGGGCGGCAACGGCTTCCGGCCCGACAACGGCCGGGCTGCGCGCGTCGGCGTCGGCATCGTGATCGGCGTGCTGATCGCGGTCTATGCGGGCAGCGGGCTGTTCGTCGTGCAGGACGGCCAGACCGGCGTCGTGCTCCAGCTCGGCAAGCTAGCCGGCACGGTCGGCGAGGGCGTCCACTGGCGTGCGCCGTATCCGTTCTCGTCGCACGAAATCGTCGATACGACGCAAGTGCGCTCGATCGAGATCGGCCGCAACAACGTCGTGCGTCTCGCGAACGTCAAGGAAGCTGCGATGCTGACGCGCGATGCGGATATCGTCGACGTGCGTTTCGTCGTCCAGTACCGCGTGCGTTCGGCTACCGATTACCTGTTCCGCAGCGTCGATCCCGAGCGGAGCGTGTCGCAGGCCGCCCAGGCCGCAGTGCGCGCGATCGTCGGCACGCGCAGCGCGGCAGACATCCTGAACCAGGACCGCGATGCGCTGCGTAGCCAGCTGTCCGCCGCGATCCAGCGCGATCTCGACCGCTACCAGTCCGGGCTCGAGGTCACGGCCGTCACGATGCAAAGCGTCGCGGCGCCGGAACAGACGCAGGCCGCGTATGCCGAGGTCGCGAAGGCGCGCGACGAGCGCGAGGCCGCCAAGCGCGCCGCGCAAGCGTATACGAACGACCTGTTGCCGAAGGCGCAGGGCGACGCCGCGAAACTCGTCGACGATGCGAAGGCCTATGCCGACCGTGTCGTGACGCAGGCCGAAGGCGACGCCGACCGGTTCAAGCAGGTCTATGCGCAGTATTCGAAGGCGCCGGCCGTGATTCGCGAGCGGATGTACCTCGAAACGATGCAGGAAATCTACTCGAAGGCGACCAAGGTATTCGTCGGCAACAAGGCGGGCAGCAGCGTCGTGTACCTGCCGCTCGACAAGCTCGTCGAGCAGGGCCGGCAAAATGCCGCGAACGCCGCAGGTGCATCGAGCGCGGCAACGGCGGCCGGCGCAGCCGCGCCGGACACGGCGTCGGCTCCGGCTGCCGTCGCGTCGGGCGCACCGGCGAGCGGCGCTTCGGCCGCTGCCGCGCCCGCCGCGGGCAGCGACGTGCTGCGCTCGCGAGAGGCGTTCCGCAGCCGCGCGCGCGAAGACGATCTGAAGTAACGGGAGCGCAGAACATGAATCGAATCATTGCGCTCGTCGTCGCAATCGTGATCGCCGCGTTCGCGGCTTCGTCGACGGTGCTGAGCGTGGACCCGCGCCATGCGGCCGTGCTGTCCGGCCGCGACGGCGGGCAGCCGCAGCTCGCCGGCCCCGGCATCCATTTCAAGCTGCCGCCGCCGCTGCAGACGGCGACGCTGATCGACACGCGCCTGCAATCGCTCGAGTCGACGGACCCGCTGCAACTGGCCACCGAAGACAAGCACGATCTGCTCGTCGCGTATGCGCTCAAGTATCGGATCGACGATCCGATGAAGTATTTCACGGCCACCGGCGGCGACCCGACGGCCGCCACCGAACGCCTCGCCGATGCGCTGAAGGGCGCGCTCGGCGACGCCTTCGCGAAGCGCGCGCTCGACGACGCGCTCGGCGACCAGCGCGACATCGCGAACGCGGCGCGCGACGCGGTGCGGGCAAAGGCGGCGGGCTTCGGCGTGGACGTGGTCGACGTCCAGCTGACGCGCGTCGACTTGCCGGCCGCGCAGACGGACGCCGTCTATCAGCGGATGATCGCGGCGTTGCGCGACCAGGCCGCGCGCGTGCGCGCCGAAGGCGCGGCGGATGTCGAGCAGATCAAGGCCGACGCCGAGCGCGATCAGCAGGCGGTGCTCGCGAACGCATACAAGTCGGCGCAGACGATCAAGGGCGAGGGCGATGCGAAGGCCGCGTCGATCGCCGCGGACGCGTTCGGCCGCGATCCGCAGTTCTATCAGTTTTACGCGAGCCTGCAGGCTTACCGGAACACGTTCAAGCGCAACGACGTCATCGTCGTCGATCCCGACAGCGAGTTCTTCCGCTTCATGCGCAGCCCGACGGGCGGTGCCGCCGCGCCGGCGCCCGCTCCCCGCAAACACTGACTTTTTGGGGTGCCGCGACGAGCGGCGCCGTCGCTCGCATGGATCTGGCTGGCTCGTTGTTGCTCGCGGTAGCACTGATGCTGATTATCGAGGGAGCGTTCCCTTTCGTGTTTCCCGTCGCATGGCGCGACACGTTTCGTAGAATAGCGGAGCGGCCGCCGCATCATATCCGGATCGGCGGGCTCATCGTGATGGCGCTCGGGCTCGTCCTGCTGCTGTTCGCCACCTGAACCGGACGGCGCACCGGCCGTTCGTTCCGCCCGATTTCGATTTCCCATTTCCGATTCATCTCGCGGCGCGCAAAGTCGCGCTGTTTCCCGTCGTAGGACCGTACCGATGTCGACCTGGTTACTTCCCGAGAATATCGCCGACGTACTGCCGTCGGAAGCGCGCAAGATCGAGGAGCTGCGCCGCAGGCTGCTCGACCGCTTCCGTTCTTACGGCTACGAAATGGTGATGCCGCCGCTGCTCGAGTACCTCGAGTCGCTGCTGACGAGCGGCGGCGCCGACCTGCGGCTGCGCACCTTCAAGCTGGTCGATCAGCTGTCGGGCCGCACGCTCGGTCTGCGCGCCGACATCACGCCGCAGGTCGCGCGGATCGACGCGCACCTGCTGAACCGCCAGGGCGTCACGCGCCTCTGCTACGCCGGCCACGTGATGCACACGCGCCCGCGCGGTCTGCACGCGACGCGCGAGCAGATCCAGATCGGCGCCGAAATCTACGGGCATGCGGGGCTGGAAGCCGACCTGGAGATCCAGCAACTGATGCTCGACGCGCTGCATCTCGCGGGGCTGTCGCGGATTCGTCTGGACCTTTGCCATGCGGGCGTGCTCGCGGCGCTGCTCGCGCGCGATGCGCAGGCCGCCGCGCGCGGCGAAGCGCTGTACGACGCGCTGTCGGGCAAGGATGTGCCGCTGCTGCACGAGCTGACCGACGATCTCGGCGCCGACACGCGCGCGGCGCTGCGCGCGCTGCCGCACCTGTACGGCGACGCCAGCGTGCTCGACGAAGCGCGGGCGCGGCTGCCCGTGCTGCCGGAAATCACGCGCGCGCTGGACGATCTCGCGCAGCTCGCGGCGAGCGCGAAGGGCGTCGAAGTCGCCGTCGATCTCGCCGATCTGCGCGGCTATGCGTACCACAGCGGCGCAATGTTTACCGCTTACATCGACGGCGTGCCCAACGCGATCGCGCGCGGCGGCCGCTACGACCACGTGGGTCAGGCATACGGCCGGGCGCGCCCGGCGACGGGTTTCTCGCTCGACCTGCGCGAGCTCGCGCGGATTTCCCCGGTCGAGGCGCGCGGCACCGCGATTCTCGCGCCCTGGGCGCAGGACGATGCACTCAGCGCGGCCGTCGCCGCGCTGCGCGATGCGGGCGAGGTCGTGATCCAGGCACTGCCCGGTCACGACCACGTGCTCGACGAGTTCGCATGCGACCGTTCGCTCGTCGAACGTGCGGGCGCATGGGTGGTCGAGCCCCGTTAAACAGGCGTTCGCGGGCCGTCGTTCGGCGTGCATATCGTTGAAGCGAAACGGAAAAATTCGGAATCGCCCGCGAACATAGGTAGAATACGTTTTTAACCAGCTAACGAATCAACATGTCTGCCAGCGCAGTGAACGTGACTCCCGGGCGCAACGTCGTCGTCGTGGGAACGCAATGGGGTGATGAAGGCAAGGGCAAGATCGTCGACTGGCTGACGGACCACGCTCAGGGCGTCGTGCGTTTCCAGGGCGGTCACAACGCCGGCCACACCCTCATCATCGGCGGCAAGAAGACCATCTTGCGCCTTATTCCGTCGGGCATCATGCGTGAAGGCGTTGCCTGCTTCATCGGCAACGGCGTCGTGCTGTCCCCCGAGGCACTGTTCAAGGAAATCGGCGAGCTGGAAGAGGCCGGCGTCAACGTGCGCGACCGCCTGTTCATCTCCGAAGCGACCACGCTGATTCTGCCGTACCACATCGCGATCGACCAGGCGCGCGAAGCGCGCAAGGGCGCGGGCAAGATCGGCACGACCGGCCGCGGTATCGGCCCGGCGTACGAAGACAAGGTCGGCCGCCGCGCGCTGCGCGTGCAGGATCTGTTCGATCCGAAGACCTTCGCCGACCGTCTGCGCGAAAACCTCGATTTCCACAACTTCGTGCTGACCCAGTACCTGGGCGGCGCAGCAGTCGATTTCCAGGCCACGCTCGACACGATGCTTGGCTACGCCGATCGTCTGAAGCCGATGGTGGCCGACGTGTCGCGCCGTCTGTACGACGCGAACAACGCCGGTCAGAACCTGCTGTTCGAAGGCGCGCAGGGCACGCTGCTCGACATCGACCACGGCACCTATCCTTTCGTCACGTCGAGCAACTGCGTCGCGGGCGCGGCATCGGCCGGCGCCGGTGTCGGTCCGCAAAAGCTGAACTACATCCTCGGCATCACGAAGGCGTACTGCACGCGCGTCGGCTCGGGCCCGTTCCCGAGCGAGCTGTACGACGCCGACAACCCGCAGCGCCAGGATCAGGTCGGCATCACGCTCGCTAACGTCGGCAAGGAATTTGGTTCGGTCACCGGCCGTCCCCGCCGCACCGGCTGGCTCGACGCGGCGGCGCTGCGCCGCTCGATCCAGATCAACGGCGTGTCGGGCCTGTGCATGACGAAGCTCGACGTGCTCGACGGTCTCGACGAAGTGAAGCTGTGCGTCGGCTACAAGATCGACGGCAAGGACGCGGACATCCTGCCGCGCGGCGCAGCCGACGTCGCACGCTGCGAGCCGGTGTACGAAACGTTCGCCGGCTGGAAGGAAAGCACCGTCGGCATCAAGACGTGGGATGCGCTGCCGGCCAACGCGCGCGCCTACTTGAGCCGCGTGCAGGAAGTGGCCGGCGTGCCGGTCGACATGATTTCGACGGGGCCGGACCGCGACGAAACGATCCTGCTCCGTCATCCGTTCAAGGTGTAATTCGCAGATGACGCAGCAAATGACGATGACGGCGGCAGACTTGATGACCGATCCGCGCAACGACGACAAGAACCTCTGGGTAGGCTGGGACGAGTACCACCGCCTGATCGAGCTGCTGGCGCTCAAGGTTCACGAATCGGGCTGGAAGTTCGACCAGATCCTGTGCCTCGCGCGCGGCGGTCTGCGCGTGGGCGACCAGCTGTCGCGCATCTATGACGTGCCGCTCGCGATCCTCGCGACGAGTTCGTATCGGGAAGCTGCCGGCACCGAGCAGGGCGAGCTCGACATCGCGCAGTACATCACGATGACACGCGGCCATCTCGCGGGCAACGTGCTGCTGGTCGACGATCTCGTCGATTCCGGCGTGACGCTCGCGCGTGTGCAGGAGCATCTGAAGGAGCGCTATCCGGCCGTGACGGCCGTGCGCTCGGCCGTGCTCTGGTACAAGGGTTGCTCGAAGGTCAAGCCCGACTATCACACGCAGTACCTGCCGACGAATCCGTGGATTCATCAGCCGTTCGAGGAGTGGGACACCGTTCGTCCGCACAACCTCGAGGCATGGATCAAACGCGGTCGCGCGCAGCGCGACGGTTCGGGCGCGTAAGCGTCCGGTCGTCCGACCGACAGCCTTGCACGGCGCCGCTTGCGGCGCCGTTTTTTTGTTCGCGATTCGCCCCGCACGATCGGCACGATCGGCACCGCGGCCACGGCAGCCGGACGCCGCCGGTAGGCAGATGGCGCGGCCGCGGCTATGATGGCAGCCCTGCCACAGCTTGCGCAGGAATGCATGCGCGGCGTGACTCACGTGGTTTCAGGGCAACAAGGCAGGACGGTGTTTCAGAGGGGCGCGAGTAGAATAGCGCTCGTTTCGTCCGACCCGGACCGATTATCAAGCTTCATATGAACGACACGACCCAGGCGACCGACGCAGCCCACGCGCATTCGACGCACCAACACTCGATGCAGGCGCTCGCGATAGCGGCTATCGGCGTCGTGTTCGGCGACATCGGCACGAGCCCGCTGTATTCGCTGAAGGAGGCGTTCAGCCCCGCCCACGGCATTCCGCTGACCGAGAGCTCGATCCTCGGCGTGATCTCATTGTTGTTCTGGGCGATCGTGCTCGTGGTCGGCATCAAGTACCTGCTGTTCGTGATGCGCGCCGACAACAACGGGGAAGGCGGCGTGCTCGCGCTGATGGCGCTGTCGCTGCGGCCGCTCGACTCGAAGACGCGAGTGGCCGGCGCGCTGATGGCGCTCGGGATCTTCGGCGCATGCATGTTCTACGGCGATGCCGTGATCACACCGGCGATCTCGGTGATGTCGGCGGTCGAAGGGCTCGAGATCGCGACGCCGCATCTGTCCCACCTCGTGTTGCCGATCACGATCGTGATCCTGATCGCGCTGTTCTGGATCCAGCGCCACGGCACCGCGATGGTCGGCAAGCTGTTCGGGCCGATCATGGTGCTGTGGTTCGTCGCGATCGCGGCGCTGGGCGTCTATCACATCTCGCGCGTGCCGGGCATCGTCGCGGCGATCAACCCGTATTACGCGGCGTCGTTCATGGCCGACCATCTGCTCCAGGCATACGTGGTGCTGGGTTCGGTCGTGCTGGTGCTGACCGGCGCCGAAGCGCTGTACGCCGACATGGGCCACTTCGGTGCAAAACCGATTCGCCTGGCCGCGTACGGGCTCGTGATGCCTTCGCTGGTGCTCAACTACTTCGGCCAGGGCGCGCTGCTGATGCAGAACCCGAAGGCCATCGAGAATCCGTTCTTCCTGATGGCGCCGGAGTGGGCGCTGCTGCCGCTCGTCGTGCTGTCGACGGTCGCGACCGTGATCGCATCGCAGGCCGTGATCTCGGGTGCGTATTCGCTGACGTCGCAGGCGATCCAGCTCGGCTACGTGCCGCGCATGAAGGTGCTGCATACGTCCGAGCTGGCGATCGGCCAGATCTACGTGCCGGTCGTCAACTGGCTGCTGCTGGCGGTGATCCTCTGCATCGTGATCGGCTTCAAGAGCTCAGACAATCTCGCGGCCGCGTACGGGATCGCGGTGACGGCGACGATGGTGATCACCACCGTGCTCGCGGCCGTCGTGATGGTGCGGGTGTGGAACTGGAACCGCCTGCTGGTCGGCGCGATCATCGCCGTGTTCCTCGCGGTCGACCTCGGCTTTTTCGGCGCGAACCTGCTGAAGGTCGCGCAGGGCGGCTGGCTGCCGCTCGGCATCGGCGCGCTGCTGTTCTTCCTGCTGATGACCTGGTACAAGGGCCGCCACATCGTCAAGGAGCGCACGGCCGCCGACGGCATTCCGCTCGAGCCGTTCCTGCAGGGGCTGCTCGCGCACCCGCCGCACCGCGTGTCGGGCACGGCCATCTACCTGACGGGCAACGACAAGCTCGTGCCGGTCAGCCTGCTGCACAACCTGAAGCACAACAAGGTGCTGCACGAGCGGACCATTTTCCTCACGTTCGTCACGCGCGACATTCCGTACGTGCGCGACGACAAGCGCCTCAGCTCGCGCGATGCGGGCGGCGGCCTCTATATCGTCAAGGCCGAGTACGGCTTCAACGAGACGCCGGACGTGAAGGCCGTGCTCGAGGAATTCGGCCGCACGCACGACATGACGTTCGAGCTGATGGACACGTCGTTCTTCCTCGCGCGCGAGACGGTCGTGCCGACGCATCTGCCCGGCATGTCGATCTGGCGCGAACGCGTGTTCGCATGGATGCACCAGAACGCGGCCAAGCCGACCGACTTCTTCTCGATTCCGGCGAACCGCGTCGTCGAGCTCGGCACCAAGATCGAGATCTAACCGGCGGCGCGTGCTGCGCTTTCGGCAATCGTGCCGTTCAGTTGAAAAACTGAACGGCATTTTTGTTTTGGCGAAGGCGCGGGGCGGTGCGTTGCGTTTTGAGCCGATGCTGGCTGGGCCGCATGGTCGTCAGGCTCGACGCCGAGCGCATCCAATCGACGACATCCGCTTCCTCCCGCTCGGCGCAAGCTGACCTGTTCCACGCTGCGCGGCGTCCCGCAGCGGCTTCGCCGACATCTCGAATCGCTCATCAATGTAAAACGGCCCGATCGCAGATGCGATCGGGCCGTCGAGTATGCGGCCGGTAGGGCGGAAGGCGTCGTGATCGAGCCGAGCGGCACGACGCCGCAACGGCGGTCGTTGCGCTCGCCCGCGGGCGAGCGCGCGCTCAGCGCTTCAGCTTCGCGAACGCCGCAGCCATCGCGCCGGCCGGCTCCGGCTCGCGCGAGCGTTGCGGGCGGGCCGCGCCGCGGCCGGCGCTGCCGCGGTCCTGGCCGCCGCGCGGCGCGCCGCCGCCGGGGGCGGCAGCTTCGTCGTCCAGGCGCATCGTCAGTGCGATGCGCTGGCGCTTCACGTCGACGTCGAGCACCTTGACCTTGACGACCTGACCGGCCTTCACGACTTCGTGCGGGTCCTTGATGAATTTCGTCGACATCGCGGACACGTGGACGAGGCCGTCCTGATGCACGCCGATGTCCACGAACGCACCGAACGCGGCGACGTTGGTCACGACACCTTCGAGCAGCATGCCGGGCATCAGGTCGGACACCTTCTCGACGCCGTCGCGGAACGTGGCGGTCTTGAATTCGGGCCGCGGATCGCGCCCCGGCTTTTCCAGCTCGGACAGAATGTCGCGCACGGTCGGCAGGCCGAAGCGCTCGTCGACGAATTCAGCCGGCGACAGGCCCGACAGCGCGTCGCGGCTGCCCAGCACGTCGTCGATGCGCTTGTTGATCTTCGCGAGAATCCGCTCGACGACCGGGTAGGCCTCCGGGTGCACCGACGAGCGATCGAGCGGATTCTCGCCGCCGTTGATGCGCAGGAAGCCGGCTGCCTGTTCGAAGGTCTTGTCGCCGAGACGCGGCACCTTGCGCAGGTGGTCGCGCGACGGGAACGGGCCGTTCGCGTCGCGGAAGTCGACGATGTTGCGGGCGAGCGTCGCATTCAGGCCCGACACGCGCGCGAGCAGCGCGACCGACGCGGTATTCGCGTCGACGCCGACCGCGTTCACGCAGTCCTCGACCACCGCGTCGAGCGAGCGGGCCAGTTCGCGCTGGTTCACGTCGTGCTGGTACTGGCCGACGCCGATCGCCTTCGGCTCGATCTTCACGAGTTCGGCGAGCGGGTCCTGCAGGCGCCGCGCGATCGACACGGCGCCGCGCAGCGACACGTCGAGGTCCGGGAATTCCTTTGCGGCCAGCTCGGACGCCGAGTACACCGACGCACCGGCCTCCGATACGACGATCTTCTGCAAGCGCAATTCCGGATGCTTGGCGATCAGTTCGCTCGCGAGCTTGTCGGTTTCGCGCGAAGCGGTGCCGTTGCCGATGCTGATCAGCTCCGCTTGCGTCTGCGCGGCGATGCGCGCGAGCTTCGCGAGCGAGCCGTCCCAGTCGCGGCGCGGCTCGTGCGGGTAGATCGTGTCGGTTGCGAGCAGCTTGCCGGTGCGATCGACGACGGCGACCTTCACGCCCGTGCGCAGACCGGGGTCGAGGCCGATCACGGCCTTCGGGCCGGCCGGCGCGGCGAGCAGCAGATCCTTCAGGTTGCGCGCGAACACGCGGATCGCCTCGGCTTCGGCCGTCTCGCGCAGTTGCGTGAGCAGCTCGTTCTCGATATGCGGCTGCACCTTGACGCGCCAGCACCAGCGGCACACGTCGGACAGCCATTTGTCGGCCGGCCGGTTCTGGTTCGCGATGCCGAAATGGCGCGCGATCATCGCTTCGCCCGGGTGCGGAACCTGTGCGTCGAGTTCGTCGCCGAGGCCGAGCTTGACGGTCAGCACGCCGGCGTTGCGGCCGCGGAACAGTGCGAGCGCGCGGTGCGACGGCACGGTGCGGAGCGTTTCCGAGTAGTCGTAGTAGTCGCGGAACTTCTCGCCTTCCTCGTTTTCCTTGCCCTCGACGACGGCCGACGACACGACGCCCTGGCTATGCAGGTAATCGCGCAGCTTGCCGAGCAGCTCGGCCGTTTCGCCGAATTGCTCGGACAGGATGTCGCGTGCGCCGTCGAGCGCCGCCTTGACGTCGGCGACGCCCTTGTCGGCGTCGACGTATGCGGCGGCTTCCGTCTGCGGATCGAGCAGCGGGTTCGCGAGCAGTGCGTGCGCGAGCGGCTCGAGGCCAGCTTCGCGGGCGATCTGCGCGCGCGTGCGGCGCTTCGGCTTGTACGGCAGATAGAGATCTTCGAGCACCTGCTTGCTGTCGGCCGCGTCGATCGCGGCGCGCAGCTCGTCGGTCAGCTTGCCCTGTTCGTCGATGCTCGCCAGGATCGTCGCGCGGCGATCCTCGAGCTCGCGCAGATACAGCAGGCGTTCCTCGAGCTGGCGCAGTTGCGTGTCGTCCAGATTGCCCGTCACTTCCTTGCGGTACCGGGCAATGAACGGAACGGTCGAGCCTTCGTCGAGGAGTTGCACCGCCGCCGCGACCTGGCGCGGCTGGACGGACAGTTCGGTGGCGATGCGCTGTACGATCTTGAGTGCTACGGTTTCCGTCATGTCGTGGATGATCTGCCTGGCTGAAATCGCGGCGCGGGCCGGCAGGCCGTGCTGGCGGCCTGCAACACGGGCCCGCCGGACCGATGCCGCGGGTGAGTGAAGCGGGGCATTTTGCCATAAATGGCGGAGCGTCCAGCCGGGCGGTGATAGAATTTGACCCATGTCCCGCAGCTTTCCTACGACGTTGCCAACTTCCCGCATTTCTCTCGTCGCGCTCGGCGCAGCGCTGGCCGCCGCTTTGTCCGGCGGGTCTGCCGCCGTGTATGCGCAGGCATCGGGCGCAGCCGCGCCGGATGTCGCAGCCGCCGCGCCCGTCGCCGCTTCCGCCACGCAGGATTTCGACGCCCGTCAAAAAGTGCTCAATCAGCGCTCCGCAGAAAACGATTATCGTTATGCGGTGGCGGAGCACGATTGCTACAGCAAGTTCTTCGTCAATCACTGTCTCGGCAATGCGCGCGACCGGATGCGCGAGGAGCGGGCGAGCATCCGCCAGGAGCAGCTCGCGCTCGACGACGAGCAGCGCGCGGTACGGGCGCGGCAGCGCGACCAGCAGCAGGCGCTGAAGCAGGCGCAGAACGCGGCTGAGGCGCCGCAGCGCGCGGCGACCGACGCGGCGAACGCGGCCGCGTTCCGCGACAAGCAGGAGCAAAATGCACTGAAGCAGGCGCAGCGCGGTGCGGAGGCGCCGCAGCATGCGGCGAGCAAGCAGGCATACGACCAGAAGCAGGCGGATTTCCAGCGCAAGCTCGACCAGGCGCATCAGCAGGCCGCGCAGAAGGCGCAGGAGCGCGCGGACAACGCGACGCGCTATGAGCAGAAGCAGCGCGAAGCCGCCGAGCACAAGGCCGATGTCGCGCGGCGTCAGCAGGAAGCGGCCGAGAAGGCCAAGCAGAAGCAACAGCTGGGGCAGTAACGTGTTGGATTGAACCGGAGTCAGTCTCGTGCGTGCCGGCACGCCAGCCGGCGCGCTGCTTCGATGAGGAGGCGCATATGCAAAACCGTCCCACGGAACAGCAGCAGGAATTGCACAACCGTTTGGCTGCACTGCAGGAGCAGCATCGGCAGCTCGCTCGGGAGATCGAGCTGAAGGAAGGACACTCCGACATCGACGACGTCACGTTGCACCGCCTGAAGAAGGAAAAGCTGGCGGCCAAGGACAAAATCATTTTGCTGCAATCGCAGCTGGAACCGGATAAGCGCGCCTGAGCGCGGCCTGGCAAGCGCCGGCGCCGCCCGGGCGCTGGACACAGGAACGCTTGCCTTGAACTCACCGCTTGAAGCCAATCCCGATGCCCGGCGTGACACGTCGTCCGCCGGGCGCGCCCGCGCGCCCGCAGGCACGTTCGAGCTGAGCCGCAAGCGCGTCGACGAGCTCGATACGATCTTCGGCGCCGACGGGCTGCTCGCGCGCGCGCTCGACGGCTATCATCCGCGCCAGTCCCAGATCGAGATGGCGCGGGCGGTGGCGTCGGCGATGGAGGCGTCCGCGCGTCGGATGCCCGATCCGGAAATCTTCGAAACCCGCAAGCGGCCGGCGCGCCGCCTCGGCGAAGGCGCCGCTGACAAGGCAGCGCAAGCCGGCGCGGACGACGCCGCGGCCGAGGCCGACAGCGACGCCGCGGACAACACGCTGATCGTCGAGGCCGGCACCGGCACCGGCAAGACCTACGCCTACCTGGTGCCCGCGATGCTGTGGGGCGGCAAGGTGATCGTGTCGACCGGCACGAAGCACTTGCAGGACCAGCTGTTCCAGCGCGACATCCCGACCGTGCGCAACGCGCTGGCGGTGCCCGTGACGGTCGCGATGCTCAAGGGCCGCGCCAACTACCTGTGCCATTACTACCTGCAGCGCACCGCCGACAACGGCCGCCTGCCGTCGCGGCAGGACACCGCGTATCTGCAGGAGATCGTCCGTTTCGCGAAGGTGACGAAGAGCGGCGACAAGGCCGAGCTCGCGAGCGTGCCGGAGACGGCGCCCGTGTGGTCGATGGTCACGTCGACGCGCGACAACTGCCTCGGCCAGGAGTGCCCGCATTACAAGGAGTGCTTCGTGATGCAGGCGCGTCGCGAAGCGCAGCAGGCCGACATCGTCGTGGTCAACCATCACCTGTTCTTCGCTGACATCATGCTGCGCGACACCGGGATGGCCGAACTGCTGCCGAACGCGAACACGGTGATCTTCGACGAAGCGCACCAGTTGCCGGAGACGGCCACGCTGTTTTTCGGCGAGACGCTGTCGACCACGCAGATCCTCGAACTGGCGCGCGATACCGTCGCCGAGGGCTTGAGCCATGCGCGCGATGCGGTCGAGTGGGTGAAGCTCGGCGGCGATCTGGAGCGTGCCGCGCGCGATCTGCGGCTCGCGTTCGCGAACGATCAGATCGTGCGCATGTCGCTCGCGCAGCTCGGTGACGATCACCCGATGTTCGCCGCGCTCGACGCGCTCGAGGTCGCACTCGATGCGCTCGCCTCGGCGCTCGCGGGGCAGGCCGAGCGTGCAGAATCGCTCGGCGCATGCCTGCGGCGCGCGCGCGAACTGCAGGCGCTGCTGGCGGGCTGGGTCGCGCCCGGCGCCGCGCAGGCGGCAGCGGATGCCGACGCGCGAGCGGCCGGCAACGACGGGGCTGCCGACGACCCGAACGAGAAGGTGCGCTGGGTCGAAGTGTTCGCGCATACGGTCCAGTTGCACGAGACGCCGCTGTCGGTCGCGCCGATTTTCGCGAAGCAGCGCGCCGGCGTGCCGCGTGCATGGGTATTCACGTCGGCGACGCTGTCCGTGCGCGGCGACTTCACGCACTACGCGGCGCAGATGGGGCTCAGCTCGCGCCGCTCGATGACGCTCGCGAGCCCGTTCGACTATCAGACGCAGGGGCTGCTGTACGTGCCGCGCAACCTGCCGCAACCGTCGTCGCCCGGATTCACCGACGCGGTGTTCGACGCGGCGCTGCCGGCGATCGAGGCGTCGGGCGGCGGCGTGTTCATGCTGTGCACGACGCTGCGCGCGGTCGACCGGATCGCATCGAAGCTGCGCGACGTGATCGAGTCGCGCGGCTGGAAGACGCCGCTGCTGGTGCAGGGCGACGCGAGCCGGACCGAGCTGCTCGATCGCTTTCGTGCGTACGGCAATGCGATCTTGGTCGGTAGCCAGAGTTTCTGGGAAGGCGTGGACGTGCGCGGCGATGCGCTGTCGCTCGTCGTGATCGACAAGCTGCCGTTCGCGCCGCCCGACGATCCGGTGCTGGCTGCGCGGCTCGACGCGCTGACCAAGAAGGGCCTCAGCCCTTTCGCCGTGCATCAGCTGCCGCAGGCGGTGATCACGCTGAAGCAGGGCGCCGGCCGCCTGATCCGTGCCGAAACCGACCGCGGCGTGCTGATGATCTGCGACACGCGGCTCGTGGACAAGCCTTACGGTCGCCGGATCTGGCAAAGCCTGCCGCCGTTCAAGCGCACGCGCGAGATCGCGGTCGTGCAGGACTTCTTCGACGATCATCGCGCTGGAAAGAGCGCGTGATCGAGGCGCCCGCTGCACGGGCGTCGGCAACAAAAAACCCGGCTCGATGGCCGGGTTTTTTGTTGCTGCGGCGAGCGACGCTCAGAACTGCCACCACGACCGCTTCGCGCCGGGGCGTGAATGGCCGGTGATGTACGGGCTGTCCGGGAACGTTCCTGCGAGCACGCGCTTCGTGTCTTCCGCGAGCTGCGGCTGGTTCAGCTTGCCGTACGACAGGACCATGATGTGCAGCGCGTCCTCGATCGCCGGCGCGCCCTTGTAGTCCTTGATCGCGAGCTGCGCGCGGTTGATCGCCGCGACGTACGCGCCGCGCCGATAGTAGTAATCGGCCGCATGCACTTCGTGCGACGCCAGCGCGTTGACGATGTAGCGCATCCGCGCGGCGGCGTCGGGTGCGTACTTGCTCTTCGGATAGCGGTCGACGACGACCTTGAACGCATCGTACGACTCGCGCAGCGCCTGCGGGTCGCGCTCGCTCATGTCCTGGCCGGAGAAGCGGCCGAACAGCCCGAGATCGTCGTTGAAGTGGATCATCCCCTTCAGGTAGTACGCGTACGGGATGTCCGGGTGATCGGGGTGAAGCTGGATGAAGCGGTCGACGGCCTGATCGGCGGCGGCCGCTTCGTTGTCCTTCCAGTTGCAGTACGCGACGTTGATCTGCGCCTGTTGCGCGAAATGGCCGAACGGATCGCGACCTTGCAGCGATTCGAAATATTTCGCGCATTTGCCCCAGTCGCCGCCGGACAGTGCGTCCTGGGCCTCTGAGTATAATTTGTTGTTCGACCAGGTAGCCGTCTCGTCCTGCTTCTGCGGCAAGCCGTGGCAGCCGGCGATGAGGGCCGCGGCCGCTACCGCCGCAGCTCGGGCGGCGACGGTTTTGGCCGTACGTTTGGTCGAATTCATCATGCTCGCATGTCCTAGCTTCAAGTCTCGGTGACCCAGTCTAAATGACCCGTTCAAGTTCGCAGAATGCCCCGCGGGGCAAGTCAGATCGCGAAGATTATAGCCCAAGCGCCCGGCCCGCCGACGCTGCATCGGGGGATTCCGTCGCTGACGATCTGCCCGCCGCTGCGTTGCAGCCGGCTGCCGGCCCGTCGGCGGCGGCCGACGCTGCGCCGCGCGTCGTCGAAGTGCCGCTGTCGCTCGCCGGCGAGCGCCTCGACAAGGCGCTCGCCCAGTTGTTTCCCGAATTCTCGCGCAGCCGTCTGCAGAGCTGGATCGAGGCTCAGCGCGTGCTGATCGACGGCGCGCCGGCGAAGATCCGCCAGCCCGTGCCGCTCGGCGCGAAGATCGAGCTCGTGCCCGATCTGCTTCCGGAACAGCTCGCGTTCGCCGCGGAGCCGGTGCCGCTCGACGTGATCTACGAGGACGACGCGCTCGTCGTCATCAACAAGCCGGCCGGCCTCGTCGTCCATCCGGCCGCCGGCAACTGGAGCGGCACGCTGCTGAACGGCTTGCTGCACCGCTACGGCGACGCGGCGGCCGGCCTGCCGCGGGCGGGCATCGTCCACCGGCTCGACAAGGAAACGTCGGGGCTGATGGTGGTCGCCCGCACGCTCGCCGCGCAGACGGATCTCGTGCGCCAGCTGCAGGCGCGCACGGTGAAGCGTCGCTACTTCGCGCTCGTGTGGGGCACCATGCCCGAGGAAGGCACGATCGACGCGCCGATCGGGCGCGATCCGCGCGAGCGCACGCGCATGGCGGTCGTCACCGGCGCGTCGGGCAAGCCCGCACGCACCCATTTCCGCACGGTTGACACATGCGTGTGGCAACGTCAGCCGGTGTCGGCGATCCAGTGCGACCTCGAAACCGGCCGCACGCACCAGATCCGTGTGCACTGCTCGCATGCGGGCCATCCGTTGCTCGGCGATCCGGTCTACGGGCGCGCACGCGGCAAGCGCTCGGTCACGCCGCTGCCGAACGGCTTCGCCCGTCAGGCGCTGCACGCATGGCGGCTCGGTCTCGTGCATCCGGTCACCGGCAAGACGATGCAGTGGCGCTGCCCGTTGCCGGACGACATGAACGAGCTGGTCGCCGCACTCGGCTTCGGGCAGGGCGACGACGAGTTCGACGACGACGGCATATACGACGATGACGACTTCGGCGGCGAATATCACGACGATGAGTCGTATCAGGACGACGAGGAGGAGTGAGTGCCGATGACGAATCTGGCGCCGTTGACATGGCACGACTGCGTGCGGCCCGACTGGCAGGTGGCGCCGCGCGTGCGCGCGCTGATCACCACGCGCGACGGCGGCGTGAGCGAAGGCCCGTACGGGCGGTGGCAGGCGGGCGCCGCGTTGCCGGGCGGGATGAATCTCGGCCTGCACACGGGTGACGAGCCGGCGCACGTCGCCGAGAACCGCGCGCGTCTGCTCGCGCTCGCGGGGCAGTCGCAGGCGGCGTGGCTCGAGCAGGTCCACGGCGCGCGGATCGTGCGCGCGGACGAGGTGATCGACGCCACGCAGCACACGAGCGCGCCCGTGCAGGCCGACGCGAGCGTGACGGATCGCGCGGGCGTGATGTGTGTCGTGATGGTCGCCGACTGCATGCCGGTGCTGCTGTGCGACGCGCTGGGCCGCGCGGTGGGCGTGGCCCATGCCGGCTGGCGCGGGCTGGCCGCGGGCATCGTCGAGCAGACGGCGGCCCGCGTCGCGGCGCTCGCGGGCGGCGCGGCCGGTGAACTCCACGCCTACCTCGGCCCGTCGATCGGTCCGCATGCGTTCGAAGTGGGCGCCGAGGTGCGCGACGCGTTTCTCGACACGGCTGCGCAGTCGGAGCATGATGACACGCGGCAAGCGTTCGTCGCGATCGACGGCGCGCCCGGCAAGTACCTCGCCGATCTGCCCGCGCTGGCGCGCGTGCGGCTCGCGCGCGCAGGCGTCGTGCGCGTCAGCGGCGGAACCGCCTGCACGGTCGCCGAACGCACGCGCTTCTATTCCTATCGGCGCGATCGTGTGACCGGGCGGATGGCCGCAGCGATCTGGCTGTCCGATTGACACCGGGTCGCGCACTTGCGCGCGCCGCGTGTTGCGCCGCAAAATCGGTTTGTCTCGATATTACCGACGCAATGCGGCGCGGCATGCACACTGGAATGAATAATCGCAAACGCGAGTCACCGAAAATGTTTTATGTTTCCGCGCAAGCCTTGTCCTGCCTGTCGCGCGACGATTATCTCCGGGCAGAAATGTTCGGTCCTTTGATGTGGCGCTTCACATGGGGAAAACGATAATGATAAAAATACCGCACTGCGGCAGAATCTGGAGACGCCTCTCCAGAGCATGACGGCCCGGCTCGCAGCCGGCATGCCGCGCGCGAGCAGGATTTCACGATTGACGCTCACGAATCACCGGTAAGGCAGGTAATGACAGCATCGAAAAATTCGTCGACGTCCGCTCAGGCGGGCACTTCCGCGGGCAGTACGGGCTTCGATCAGGCTGCCCAGCCGATGCAGCAGATGTTCGAGTCGTGGTTGAATGCATGGCGCGGTTTTGCCGATCCGGCGCGCGCGGCCACCGCGGCGAGCGCGGCGAATCCGTTCGCCGCATTCCAGTTCCCGACAGCGCTTCCGTTCCAGATGCCGGCGATGCCCGACCTCGCGGGCCTCGGCAATTTCGCTTCGCCGTTCGCGGGGCTGAAGCTGCCGGTCGCCCCGATCCCTCCCGAGCGGCTCCAGAAACTGCAGGCCGACTACGCGCGCGACTGCATCACGCTGATGCAGCAGGCGAGCGCCGCGAAGCTCGAATCTCCCGAGTTGAAAGACCGCCGCTTCAGCGGCGACGCATGGAAGGCGTCGCCCGCGCACGCGTTCGCGGCGGCGTGGTATCTGCTCAATGCGCGTTATCTGCAGGAGCTGGCCGACGCGCTCGAGACCGATCCGAAAACGCGCGAGCGCATCCGTTTCGCGGTCCAGCAATGGACGGCCGCCGCCGCACCGAGCAACTTCCTCGCGCTCAATCCCGATGCGCAGAAATCGATCCTCGACACGCAGGGCGAAAGTCTGCGTCAGGGGATGATGAATCTGCTCGGCGACATGCAGCGCGGCAAGATCTCCCAGACCGACGAATCGCAGTTCGTGGTCGGCAAGAATCTCGGCTGCACCGAAGGCGCGGTGGTCTACGAGAACGACCTGATCCAGCTGATCCAGTACAACGCGAAGGCGGACAAGGTATTCGAGCGGCCGTTGCTGATCGTGCCGCCGTGCATCAACAAGTTCTACATCCTCGACCTGCAGCCCGAGAACTCGCTCGTCGCGCATGCGCTGTCGAGTGGCCACCAGGTGTTCCTCGTGTCGTGGCGCAACGCCGATGCGTCGGTTGCGCACAAGACCTGGGACGACTACATGAACGAAGGGCTGCTCGCGGCGATCGACGCCGTGCAGCAGGTGAGCGGCCGCGAGCAGATCAACACGCTCGGCTTCTGCGTCGGCGGCACGATGCTCGCGACGGCGCTGGCGGTGCTCGCGGCGCGCGGCGAACATCCGGCCGCGTCGATGACGCTGCTGACCGCGATGCTCGACTTCACCGACACCGGCATCCTCGACGTGTTCGTCGACGAGGCGCACGTGCAGATGCGCGAGCAGACCATCGGCGGCAAGAACGGCACGGCGCCGGGGCTGATGCGCGGCGTCGAGTTCGCCAACACGTTCTCGTTCCTGCGGCCGAACGATCTGGTGTGGAACTACGTCGTCGACAACTACCTGAAGGGCCGCACGCCGGCCGCGTTCGACCTGCTGTACTGGAACAGCGACTCGACGAGCCTGCCCGGGCCGATGTACGCGTGGTATCTGCGCAATACCTACCTCGAGAACAAGCTCCGCGAGCCGAACGCACTGACGGTTTGCGGCGAGCCCGTCGACCTGTCGCGCATCGACGTGCCGACCTTCATCTACGGCTCGCGCGAGGACCACATCGTGCCGTGGCAGACGGCCTACGCATCGACGTCGATCCTGACGGGCCCGCTGAAGTTCGTGCTCGGCGCATCGGGCCACATTGCCGGCGTGATCAATCCGCCGGCGAAGAAGAAGCGCAGCTACTGGGTCAACGACGGCGATCTGCCCGAAGCCGCGGACGACTGGTTCGCGGGCGCGACCGAGCAGCCGGGCAGCTGGTGGACCACCTGGGTGGAATGGCTCGACCAGTACGGCGGCCGCAAGGTGGCGCCGCCGGCGCAGCCGGGCTCCGCGCAGTTTCCGGTGATCGAGCCGGCGCCGGGCCGCTACGTGTTGCAGCGCGATTGACGAAAGCCGGGCAGCGGCGCACGCTGTTCGGCGCATAACAGTTTTTTTAACAGGGTCGGTGGCGACGCGCCGTGTCGTGCGGGCCCGGAGGAAACGGAAATGACGGACGTAGTGATCGTATCGGCCGCGCGGACCGCGGTCGGCAAATTCGGTGGTTCGCTCGCGAAGGTTGCGGCACCGGAGCTGGGCGCGACGGTGATTCGCGCGGTGCTGGAGCGCGCAGGCGTGCAGCCCGATCAAGTGAGCGAAGTGATCATGGGCCAGGTGCTGGCGGCGGGCTCGGGGCAGAACCCGGCGCGTCAGTCGCTGATCAAGGCCGGGCTGCCGACAGCGGTGCCGGGCATGACGATCAACAAGGTGTGCGGCTCGGGCCTGAAGGCGGTGATGCTGGCGGCGAACGCGATCGCGGCGGGCGACGCGGAGATCGTGATCGCGGGC